>NC_014168.1:2841774-3157527 GCF_000092825.1 Segniliparus rotundus DSM 44985
GCAATTGCAGCGCGGTGTCCACGACCGAGTGCATGGCTTTGGGGACGACGGCTTTGATTTGGGAGACTTCGCTGCGCGCCCAGTGGACGCCCTTGGTGTCGATGAGCCACGCGGTGCGCAGCACCAAGAGCCTGGCCTGCTCGATGGCGAGGCGCGCCTCGGCGATGCGCTCCCGGTTGCCGCCGAGGTCGACGAGCGGCTTGCCGAAGGCGCTGCGCGCGCTCGCGCGTTTGCAGCCGAGCTCCAAAGCATGCTCGGCGAGCCCGATGGTGCGCATGCAGTGGTGGATGCGCCCCGGCCCGAGGCGGCCCTGGGCGATTTCGAAACCCCGCCCAAGCCCGGCGATCACGTTCGCCAGGGGCACGCGCACGTCGGTGTAGCTGACCTCCGCATGGCCGACGGGGGCCTCGTCGTAGCCGAACACGGTGAGCATGCGCTCGACCTTCACCCCCGGGGAGCCGACGGGGACGAGCACCATGGAATGCCGCTGGTAGGGCTGCGCGTTCGGATCGGTCAAACCCATGAAAATGATGACTTCGCAGTCCGGATGCCCGATCCCGGTGCTCCACCATTTACGCCCGTTGAGCACGACCTCGTCGCCGTCCAGGACGGCAGTGGCCTCCATAGTCGTGGCGTCGGAGGACGCGACCTGCGGCTCGGTCATGCCGAACGCGGAGCGGATCTGTCCCGCGAAGAGCGGTTCGAGCCACTGTTCCTGTTGTTCGGGGCTGCCGTAGCGCAGCAGCACTTCCATATTGCCGCTGTCGGGGGCGCTGCAGTTGAAGATCTCGGAAGCCCAGCTCCACCGGCCCATGATCTCGGCGAGCGGCGCGTACTCCACATTGCTGAGGCCTGCGCCCCGGCCGTCGCCCGCGTCCGGGGGGAGGAACAAATTCCACAGTCCGGCGGCTTTGGCCTTGGCTTTGAGCTCCACGATCATCGGGGGCACGGACCAGGGCTGCTCGGCGACGGCTTCGTAGTACTCCCGCTGGCGGGGTTCGACCTCCTCGCGCAGAAAGCTGTCCAGTTCGGCGATGTAACGCTCCGCCAGCTTCGAGTGGCCGAAGTCCATGATGTCTCCAATACGATGCCTGTTATGTTGTCCCCATCACCGTAACAAGACGGCTGTCGCGTAGTCTCCCACGTATGGACCTCGACGGACGCAGCGCGCTCATCACAGGCGGCAGCAGAGGCATCGGCAGAGCCATCGCGGCAGAGCTGCTTCGGCGGGGGGCGGCCGTGACGATCACCGCGCGCAAGACCGAGCAGCTGACGCAGACCGCGCAGGAGCTGCGCGACGAGTTCCCCGAAGGAAAGGTCCACGCCGTTGTGGCGAACGCCGGCCGGGACGAGGACCGCGCCCAGGCCGTCAAGGAAGCCGTGTCCGAGCACGGCTCGCTGGACATCCTGGTCAACAACGCCGCGACCAACCCGGCCTTCGGTTCGCTCATGGAGGCGGATTTGAACGCGGTGCGCAAGATCTTCGACACGAACGTCGTCGCGGCGCTCGGTTTCATCCAGGAGGCGCACCGGGCCTGGCTCGGCGAGCACGGCGGGACGGTGGTGAACCTCGCGAGCGTCGGGGGTCTGCGCTCCACCGGGGTCATCGCGGCGTACGGGGCTTCCAAAGCCGCGCTCATCCGCCTCACCGAGGAGCTGGCCTGGCAGCTCGGCCCGAAGATCCGGGTCAACGCGGTCGCCCCGGCGGTGGTGAAGACCGACTTCTCGGCGCTGCTCTACGAGGACGAGGCCGCGCGCGCGGCGGGCTACCCATTGGGCAGGCTCGGCGTTGCGCAGGACGTGGCGAGCCTGGTGGGCTTCCTCGTCTCCGACGAATCCTCGTGGATCACCGGGGAGACCATCCGGATCGACGGCGGCCTGCTGGCGACCGGGAGCCTGTGAGGCTGAGACCGCAACCCCCGGTGTTGCGGCGAGAAGCCGGGGGTTAGGCGGTCTCGCTCTCCAGGACGCGCACGACGACGTTGTGCGCGCGGCGCGTCACGCGCAGATAGTTGTCCAGGAACGCGCCGGAGTCCTCCCAATCCGCCCAGCCCGCCGCGGACGCGACTGCGGCGAGCACCGGCCCCGGGCCCGGCAGTTGGTCGATGGATTTGCCTTTGACCAAGACAAGCGCGTTGCGCGCTTTGGTCGCGGTGACCCAGGCTTCGCGCAGCTGGGCGACGTCCTCGGCGGGCAGAAGGTTCTCGGCCTCGATCGCGGCCAGGGTCTGCATCGTCGAGGTGTTGTGCAGCGACGGCACGGCTCCGGCGTGGCGCAGCTGGATCAGCTGCACCGCCCACTCCACGTCGGCGAGGCCGCCCCGGCCGAGCTTGGTGTGCGTCGTGGGATCGGCGCCTCTGGGGAGCCGTTCGGTGTCCACCCTCGCTTTGATCCTGCGGATTTCGCGCACCGCCTCGCTGCCGATGCCGCCCGGCGGATAGCGCACGGGGTCGACCAGATGCAGGAATTTGACTCCGAGCTCCTGGTCGCCCGCGATCTGGTGTGCCCGCAGCAACGCCTGAGCCTCCCAGGCCTGCGCCCGCGTCTTGTAATACCTGTCGTACGCGGCGAGGGTGCAGACCAGCGGGCCGCCTCTGCCTTCGGGACGCAGGTCCACGTCGACGTGCAGCGAGGGGTCCGGGCTCGGAGCCGCCAACAGGGAACGGACGCGCTCGGCCACGCCGGTGGCCCATTTGATCGCCTCGTGCTCGTCGGCTCCCGCACGCGGCTCGCAGACGAACAAGACGTCGGCGTCCGAGCCGTAGCCGAGCTCGCCGCCGCCAAGGCGGCCCATGCCGATGACCGCGATCTGCGCGGGGGGCGCCTCGCCCTCGGGCGTGGTCGCGCGGACGGCGGCGGCGAGGGCGGCGTTGATCGTCGCGGCCCACGCCCTGGAGAGCGCCCAGCACACCGATGGGAGCTCCATGACACCCAGGAGGTCCGCCGAAGCGACCCTGGCGAGCTCGTAGCGGCGCGCGCCGCGCGCCGCGGAGACCGCCGCGTGCAGATCCTTGTGTTTGGCCGACGAGGTGAGCAGCGCGCTGGTGACCTCGTCGGTGTTCGTGGACAACAAGCGGGGGCCGTGCGGGCCGTCGGCGTACAGCCGCAGCACCTCCGGGGCGCGCAGCATCAGCTCTGGCACGAAGGCCGACACGCCGAGCACCCGCATCAGCCGCTTGGCGGCGGCGGTCTCGTCCCGCAGCGTGCGCAAATACCAGGGGTGGTCGGCGAACGCCTCGGAAATTTTGCGGTACGACAACAAGCCGCCGTCCGGGTCCGGGGTCTCGCCCAGCCATTCCAGCAGGGTCGGCAGCAGGACCCCTTGGATTTGATTCGCCCGCCGATGCCCAGTCGTAAGGGCCTTGAGGTGCCCGAAGGCGGCTTCTGGGCGGGCATAGCCGAGGGCGCGCAGCTGCCGCACCGCTCCTTGTTCGGAAAGACCGAGCTGGGGGCGGTGCGAGACGGCGGCGAGCAACGGCTGGTAGAAGAACTTGCTGTGCAGGCGCAGCACCCGGCGGCGTTCGTGCCGGACGCATTCCCGGAGCACGCCGAGCGCGTCGTGTTGGCCGTCGGGGCGCAGGTGCGCCGCGCGGGCGAGCCAGCGCATCGCCTCCTCGTCGGAATCTTCCGGCAAGGTGTGCGTGCGTTGCATCTGTTTCATCTGCAAACGGTGCTCCAGCAAGCGCAGGAACTCGTAGGACGCGGTGAGGTTCGCGGCGTCGTCGCGGCTGATGTAGCCGCCCGCGGCGAGCGCGGCGAGGGCGGGAATGGTCGCCCGCAGCCTCAAATTGGGGTCGGGTCCGCCGTGGACGAGTTGGAGGAGCTGGACGGCGAATTCCACGTCCCG
Organism: Segniliparus rotundus DSM 44985; assembly: GCF_000092825.1. NCBI lineage: Bacteria > Bacillati > Actinomycetota > Actinomycetes > Mycobacteriales > Segniliparaceae > Segniliparus > Segniliparus rotundus. Next base: position 2,845,622 of record NC_014168.1, read on the forward strand.
CAAAGAACCCCGGCCGAGCTTGATCTCGCGCTCGCGCAGCGGCGGCGGCACCGACTCCTCGACCCGCCGTCGCATGGCCCGGACCTCGTCCACGAAGTCCTCGTGCTCGGCGACCTTCCACACCATCGGGCTCAGCGCGTCGAACCACGCTTGGCCGAGCGCCATGTCGCCGACGGCTGGCCTCGCCTTGAGCAGCGCTTGGAACTCCCACGGCTTCGCCCAGTTGGTGTAGTACTTGCGGTGGGACTCCAGCGTGCGGGTGAGGGCGCCGTGCCTGCCTTCCGGGCGCAGCCCCGCGTCCACCACAAAGCTCACATAGGAGCAGGCCCGCATGAGTTCCGCCGCGATCCGGTCGGAGATTTGGCCCGCGGGCTCGGCGACGAAGATGACGTCCACGTCGCTCACATAGTTGAGCTCGCGGGCACCGTGCTTGCCCATCGCGATCACCGCGATCTTCGGCGCTTGCTCATGCGGGGGGACGATTTTGCGTTTGGCGAATTCCAACAAGGCCGCGAGCGCCGCGTCCGCCATGTCGGAGAGGTGCTCGGCGACGGCCATGAGCGGCAGCACGGGCTCGTCCTCCACGGTGGCCGCCACGTCTCGGGCCGCCAGTCGCAGCTGCCAGTCCCGGTACACGCCCCGCAGCCGCGTCTGCAGCAATCGCTCGTCCGTGTGGGCGTCGAGCACCGCGAACAGCTCCTCGGCGAGTTCCTGCCCGGTGGGCAACGGTTCCGGTTTGCGCCGCGCGGGGGCGTCCGGGACGACCCCGTCCGAACGCCGCAAGAGGCGCCAGCGCGACGGGTTGGCGATCAGATGGTCGGCGAGCGCGGGCGAGGCCCCGAGCACGCCCAACAGCCGCCCGCGCAGCGTGGAGTCCTGGGCCAGCTCACGGCCGAGCTCCGCCCAGCCTGTCGGCGACTGAGACCCAGCACAGCCTGTCGGCGACTGAGACCCAGCACAGCCTGTCGGCGACCCAGGCCCAGCGGGACCCTCGGCTTCGGCGCTGTCGAGGGCGTCCGCGAGTCGGCTCAACGCGCGGAGCGCGCAATCCGGATTGGCCGCTCGCGAAAGCGCCCACAGCAGGCCCACGCTGGCTTCGTCGGCCCAGCCGAGCCGCGCCACGTCTTCCTGGGCGCTCGTGGCGACCAGGCCCAGCCGTGCAAGCGTGGGCACACCGGTTCGCTCTGGCACAAAGCCAGCCTAGCCCTCTCGTCGCCGGGCTCCCTCTGGGCGGGCACCAGCCGGGTCCTTGCGTCTTGTCCGACAGCGCGGCGGGATATACGCTGGTGCCGATGCGATCCTTGTCACCGTTGGGCACGAGTTGCCTCCTGCTGCTCGTCGCCCTCCTCCCGTGCCCGCCCGCGCAGGCGAGCCCCGCGCTCAGCGGCTTGAGCGTGCCGTCCTGCGACGGCGCCCCGTGCAGTCCCGCCGGGTCGCCCGAGGTGCCGGACGGCCCCGCCGAAGCGTGGCTGCTCGCCGACATGGACAGCGGGGAAATCCTCGCCGCGAAAAACCCGTACGCCTACCATGCCCCGGCGAGCACCATTAAGACGCTGCTCGCTCTGACGGTCATCGACGAGGTCCCGTTGGATTCCACTGTGCTGGCCAACCGATCCGACCTCGCGGAATGCTCCTGCGTGGGCGTCACAACGGGCCGCGAGTACAGTGTCCGCCAGCTCTTGGACGGGCTGCTGCTGGTCTCGGGCAACGATGCGGCGAACACCTTGGCGGAAGCGCTCGGCGGGTTTGACGCGGCCGTGGCGAAGATGAACGAGAAGGCCGCAGAGATCGGGGCGAGCGACACCCGCACCGGTTCGCCCTCTGGGCTTGACTGGCCGGGGATGGAAATGCACACCACCCCGCGGGACCTCGCCGTCATCTTCCGCGAGGCGCTCAGCCGGCCTGTTTTCGCCGAGATCACAGCCGAGCCGACGGCGCTGTTCCCCGGCGATTCGGGGGAGGACGAAATTCGCAATCAAGACGAGTTGCTCACCCTCTACCCTGGTGCGCTCGGCGGTAAAACCGGTTTCACCAACGCCGCGAGGAAAACGTTCGTCGGGGCTGCCGAGCGGGACGGGCGCCGCCTGGTGGTGTCCATGATGCACGGACTGAACGCACCGGGCGGCCCCACTTATTGGGACCAGGCGCAAGCGCTGTTGGACTGGGGCTTCGCGCTCGGCCCTGACCAGAACGTCGGCCAACTGTAAAAGAACGCGCGAAGCATCGGGCGCGCAGGGCCAGCGCGGTCAGTTCTTGTCGTCGCGTTCGAGGACGAAATAGACGAACGGGCCCTCGTCGTGGATGTGTTTCCCGTTCATGATGCCGAAGAGCGTGCTCTCGTCCACTTTCTTGAAATGGTCGAAGATGGGTTGGCCGTCGTAGACCATCGTCGCGGTGGTCTCGCCCCGGAATTCCACCATCCAAAGGCTGGCTTCGCCCTTGCCGATCGCGGCGTTGGAGTACAGTGCGCCCTTGGCGTCCATGCAGACCAAAGGTTTCGCGTCCTTGGGCGACACGAAAGACTTGCCATGCCATTTGATGAGCCGGAGCTGGTCGACCAGCGGATGGTCGGTGTGGAACACGTCGCCTTTCCAGTGCCCGAGGATTTCCTCCGTCCGCACGGTCGGCAGGGCCGCCCAGATCTCGTCGAGCTCTTCGGCGGACACCTCGTCGGCTTGCTCGCGGAGTTCTTGAAAACGAAGCTGAGCTTTTTCGAGGTCCATGGCGTCTCCTATCATCATTGTGCCTGTCATCTATGAATCACATTACCCTTATTCAAGGTATGTGTATCACATCTCACCGACGAACGCGGTTCGACCATGCGCCCGCGCGCTGTTCTCGTATTCTTGCTCAGACTATGGGTCCGACGTCTGCGTCCGAGGAGCCGCGCGCGCGGCTGGCGCAGCTGGCCGCGGCGTTGCTCGTCGCCCAGCTCGCGGTGCGCGGCTGGGTCGCTTGGCGGGGCGGTTTCTACTGGGACGACCTGGTGCTCGCAGGCCGTGCCAGCACGTCCGCGATCTGGTCACAGGGGTATCTGCTCGCAAGCCACGACGGGCATGTCATGCCGGGCGCGTTCCTCGTCGCCGGGGTCACCACCAAGCTCGCGCCCTTGCAGTGGGCTCCTGCGTTCATCGAGCTGCTCGTGCTGCAAGCCCTCGCCTCGCTCGCCGTGCTGCGCCTTGTGCGGCTGGTCCTCGGGTGGCGACCGGTCACAGTCGCCCTTTTCGCCTGGTACCTGTTCACCCCGCTCACGCTGCCCTCGTTCGTGTGGTGGTCCGCCGCGCTCAACGCGTTGCCGTTGCACGCCGGGCTCGCGTGGGTCGCAGGCGAAACGCTGCTGCTGGTCCGCACGCAGCGCCCGCGCCACGCGATGAGGGCCGTGCTCGGTTTTGCCGCCGCGTTGGCATTTTTCGAAAAAGCTCTGCTCATCCCGTTTGCCGCGACGGCTATCGCCGTGCTCGACATGCGGATCGCCGGCCGCCACCGCCCGATCCGGACAACACTGCGCCGCAGCCGCCAACTGTGGGCGGGCCACGCGGCTGTCATGTCCCTGTGGGCTGCGGCGGTGTGCTGCTGGGCGAGCCCGCCCCGCAGCGGGCTGGCGCCCCTGCGGATCATCACTGAGACGTTCTGGGAGGCGAACGTTCGAGGCCTGCTTCCCGCGGTGTTCGGCGGGCCGTTGTCCTGGAAGCGCCAGCAACCGATCGTCGCGGTCGCAGAGCCCCCCTCCGCCTTCGCCGCGGCAGCCCTGATCGCGACCGTCCTCGTCGTCGCGGTTTCCGCGCGGCGCGCGGCGCGCGGCGGCGCGGCGTGGCTGGTGTTCTTCGGGTACGCCGCTGCATGCGAGACCGTGATGCTGCTGTGGCGGATCAACCTGGACCCCGACCCTGAAGTGGGTTTGTCCCTGCGCTACGTCGCCGACTGCGCGGTCGTCCTCGTCGCGTCGCTCGCGATGCTCGCGCGGGCGAGCAGCCAACGCCGCGGGCAGCGGCGGGCGCTCGCGGCCGCTGGGGCGCTCTGTTGCGTCGGCCTCGTTTCCACTGCCGCGTTCGACGACATATGGTCGCAGAACCCCACCAACGCGTACCTCGCCACTGTTCGCCGCGAGCTGGCGGCGAACCGCGCAACCCCGCTGCTCGACCAACCGGTCCCCTACACCGTGCTCAGTTGGATGAGTTACCCCGACAATCTCATGAGCCACGTTTTCGCGGCAGTGCGCGAGCGCCCGCCGTTCGCCACCTCGACCACGGTGTTGCATTTCGTCGACGACCAGGGGCGCTTCGTTCCTGGGCAAGTCAGCTCGGTGCGCACGATCCAGCAGGGCCCAGTCCCTGGCTGCGGCGCGCGCGTGGAGCCGCAAACCGCCCGAGCGCTGCCGCTCGACGGGCCGCTGCTCGACTGGCAGTGGACGGCGCAGCTCAATTATTTCGCCAGCGTGGACGGCGACGTCGAAGTCCGTCTGCCCACTGGCGCCGCGCAACGGGTCCCCGTCGCGTCGGGCCTGCACACCGTGTTCGTGCGATTGGACGGCGCAGGATCGGCAGTGATAGTGCGCCCGATCACGCCAGGGCTCTCGCTCTGTGTCGGGTCCGGCCCAGTCGGGGCGGTCTGGCCGCGATAAAGCGACCGCGCAACCCTGGGAGGCAGGCGCGGACCAAGGACATCCCGCAGTCCGCCTCCGTGTTTGCGCCGCCCGGCCCTGGGTGTTTCTCATAGCAAGTTCATAGCCAAAAAGGCCAGTTCCGTTGGTAGTTTCGAATCATGTCACCACAGAACAGCGGCGAGGCGGCGATTGCCTCCATGCCCCGGGGCGGCCCCGACGCCGGCGACGGCGCCGACGACCTCGCGCTGTGTGGTCAAGCGGGACAGTCCTCTTGGGCAGGCTGACGGAGAAGCTGGGACAGGCCGTCACCGGGAAGCCGGCGCGCGCGGCCGACGACAAGCGGGGTCAGACGGTGCCGCAGACAACGCAGACAGACCTGGAGACAATCCTGCGGGAGCTGCTGGGAATCCGCGCCAACGACCCTGGTGCGCGCATTGAACCCGTGGGCATGGCGTTCAGCCGTCCGACCGAAAACCGCGGCGGCCGAGCGCCCCGCCGAACCAGGAGATCGAAGCCTTGCGCCGACTGCTCTGCGCGCTGAGCATGGTGGCCGCTGTTGCCAGCTGCGCGAATCCCACTCATGTCACGGTTGCCGCGCCCCAGGGGATCCTTCCCCCGATGGGGTGGAACTCATGGAACTCGGGAATCGACATCAACGACCAGTCCATCCGGGGGACCATCGACGCGATGGTCTCCTCCGGCATGCGCGACGCCGGATACTCCTATGTCAACCTGGACGCCGGATGGGCAGCGCCCGAACGCAGTTCCACCGGTGAACTGGCCGCCGACCCGCAACGCTTTCCGTTCGGCCTCAAGCCGTTGGCCGACTACGCGCACGAGAGGGGGCTGCGGTTCGGCTTGTACTCGAGCCCGTTCAATCAGACCTGCGGGCAAAGCGTGGGCGCTGCGAGCCTCGGCCACGAAACCCAAGACGCCGCGACGTTTGCCGCGTGGGGAATCGACTTCCTCAAGTACGATTGGTGCGGCCCAAAAGCCAGCCACGACGAGCAAACGCGGATTTTCGGCGCGATGGGTTCGGCACTGCGCAAAAGCGGTCGGCGGATCGTCTACAGCATCAACCCCAACAGTGCCGACGATCCAGCAGCAGGCGCCCGCTTCGACTGGTCCGGCGTCGCCGACATGGTGCGCGTTTGCGGCGACCTGGTCCCGTTGTGGCGCAATGCCCTGCCGCCGCTGGGCTCGCCAGACCCCTTTGCCGCACGCGTCTTCAACGCTCTGCCCGACCAGCTCGCGGACGCCGTCAACAGCGCCGCCCGGCCCGCGTATCGCAACGACCCGGACATGCTGGTGGTCGGTGTGACATGGAGCGAGTTCTTCCTCAACCACCGAGAGCTCGTGCTCCGCAGCGCCCGGAACAGGCTCCTGACAGCCGATCAACGCGTCCAGCTCGAACCTCTTTTATCCATGTCGGCGCAGACCGCGCAATGGATGGCCGCCGCGCAACCCGGCTTGACCGAGGACGAGCAGCGCAGCCATTTCTCGCTGTGGGCGATGCTCGGCGCGCCGCTGCTCGCCGGCAACGACCTGCGGTCGATGTCGGCGGCCACATCGTCGATGCTCACCAACCGCGAGGTCATCGCCGTCGATCAGGACCCGCTCCTGGCAACAGCCCATCAGGTTGGCGGCGATGGGCGAATCTTCGCCAAACCGCTCGCGGATTCCTCGGTGGCGGTCGCGCTGTTCAATTCGTCCAACGCGGTGGCCGATATCGCAACCACAGCTCACGCTGTCGGGCTGCCCCCGGCGTCCTGCTACACCCTGCGCGACCTGTGGACCGGTCAGAGCGTCGGCACCGCCGGCGGCATCGTCGCGCGATCCGTTGCCCCGCACGCTGTCCAGCTCCTACGAGCCGTGCAAGCGGCGAGATGCTCCCCGTGAACGAAATCCCGCCGCTCGCACCCGGGCCTGCGCTGTTCTTGGGGCTGGCGTTGACCGTCTTCGGTTCCTGGTGCCGGTCTTCAGCGTCGTGGCCGCCGCCAAACCCATCCTGACGGGGGCATTCTGGCGACCAACGACATGCTGCCCGCCCCGTTCTTGCTCGCGTCCACGCTCGGGGCAGCTGTCCTTGGCGACTCGCCGAGCTATGGCTCGGCCGGACGCTCGGCCCGAAACTGCTCAAGACGACGGCTGTGCGCCGCTCCCGCAAGCACGTCGGCGATGCTCAGAGCAACGTTCGCCGCCGGGGCGCTGTGGGCGCAAGAGCCATGCAGCGCTGGGAGCAGCGAGGAGGCCACAGCCATCTGCCTGAGATCACATCGCCGCGCAACCACGGAGCCGCCCCCTCGACAACCCCCTTGAGCCCTGTCGTCTGAGCCTTCAGCCATCCCGTCAACGCGGCCAAAAAGAGCTCGGCCAAAGGGCGAGCAGATGTGATGATTGCGCAAAGCATGGCGCAGAGCGCCGACAACTCCGCCTCCGGACGCGGCAGGATGAGACCGCGTCCATGCATGACGAGCGAACCGAGGCTGTGGCGTGTCGAAGACATGAAAACCTGATCCATGCAACCTCTGGTGCGTGGTGTTGGCGGGATCCGCTCGAAGAGTTCGGAGCGCAGCAGTCCCACACGCCGTCTCTCCTGCGGCGGAGAACAAGGAGCCAGGCTGCGGCATCGGGCGAATGGCCGTGGCGCCCCATCGGAATGGGAGCCACGGCCATAAGCCCGACACCGAGAATTATGCTGACATCGTCGTCAGAACGGATGCGGGCCCGGCGGCGGTGGCGGACCCGGTGGCGGGGGCGGTGGCGGGAACTCCGCCGCCGACATCGCTGTGGCGGCGGGGGCGGGGGACGCAACGGCGAAGCTCACCGCTCCGAGGCCGAGCCCCATGGCCAATGCTGTGCTGGCGATTACCTTTTTGGCATTCACTCGGATCACTCCTTCACTGTTTCGGCGGATCGCATAAGGTCCACCGACTTCGACGGTAGTGGCTGATTTTTTGCTCCCACTATGGCCAAGCTTTGAACCTTCTATGAAGCGCTCCACCGCGCCGACAACGCTGTATCGCAGGTTTTTGGACCGTCGTGCCGCGCTTGACGGCGGCGCGGTCGCTCCGGGCGGCCCCACCCGCGATTTTGTCGGACTCGGCCCGGTCGAGTCCCCGATCGACCGCCTTCTGCGCGGCATCGGCGACCTGCGGCACAGGGACCCACTGCCGACGGACGATCCGTGTCCCCGCGCCGCCAACACGACCCGGATCGGCTCCCCTCCGGCACGGCGTATCGGCCGTTCCCCGGCGTGGGAACCCCACTGTTCTGAGGTGGACGCATGGGGCATGCTCCGGACCGGAGCCGCGCATGAGCAATATGCGAGCTCCGCGCGAGAAGCCACACCCGCCCCAGGACGGCGCGAAGTCCGCCGTGCGGGGAACCGGCTGCCCCTTCGACCAGCGCGCCCCGGCGGGCCGCCGCGACAGCGGGGAGACACGCCCTAAATGGCGAAGGGGTAGGCCCCGTCCGGGCGAGGGATGTGGATCGTCGACTTGTCCCGCAGCTGGCGCAACGCGCCGCGCAAGAGCAGACGGGTGTCGTGCGGCTCGATGAGCGCGTCGATGTACCCTCGCTCGGCCGCGATGTACGGCGTCGCGATGTAGTCGTTGTAGAAGTCGATGTAGTTCTTGCGCAACTCTGGGCCTTTTTCGCCAGCGGCTTCGATCTCCGCGTGGCGGATGAGGTCGATGGCGGGCTCAGCGCCGAGCACCGCGATTTTCGCGGTCGGCCAGGCGAAGTTCAAGTCCGCGCCGAGCTGTTTGCAGCCCATCACCGCGTACGCGCCGCCGTACGCTTTGCGGATCACGATGGTGACCTTGGGGACCTGGGCCTCGACGTAGGCGAAGAACATCCGGCCGGAACGCCGGATGGTGCCGTTCTTCTCCTCGTCCACGCCCGGCAGCAGACCAGGGGTGTCCACCAGGAAGACGAGCGGGAGCCCGAAGACGTAACAGAGCCGGATGAACCGGGTCGCCTTCTCGCCGGAGTGGATGTCGAGCACGCCGGACATGAAGTTCGGCTGGTTCGCGACCACGCCCACCGGGCGCCCGTCCACTCGCGCGAAGCCGGTGATGATGTTCTGCGCCTCCAGCTCGTAGAGTTCGAGGAAATCGCCGTCGTCGAAGATCCGCATGATGATCTCGTGCATGTCGTACGGCGCGTTGGCGTCGTCCGGGATGATGGCGTCGAGCTCGAGGTCGGTGTCGGTGATCTCCGGTTCAAGGCCGGGGTTGATGAGCGGGGCTTTCTCGTAGGTGCTCGACGGCAGGAACGAGAGGAAGCTGCGCACGTAGGCGAACGCGTCCGCCTCGCTCTCGGCGACGTGGTGGACGTTGCCGTACCGGCCTTGGTTCTCGGCGCTGCCCAGCTCGTCCATCGTGGTCTCTTCGCCGGTGGCGGCTTTGATGACCTCGGGGCCCGTGACGAACATGTACCCCTGGTCGCGCACCGCGACCACAAGGTCCGTGTTGATCGGGCCGTACACCGCGCCGCCCGCGCACTTGCCGAAAATGAGCGAGACGTGCGCGACGATGCCCGCAAGGTGCTCGGCGTAGCCCGCCATCTTGGCGTACCAGGACAGGGAGGTCACCGCGTCCTGCACCCTGGCGCCGCCGGAGTCGTTGATGCCGATGGCCGGGCAGCCCATCTTCGAGGCCCATTGCAGGGCGGTGAGCACTTTGCGGCCGAACATCTCGCCGACACTGCCGCCTTGGACGGTCATGTCGTGCGCGTAGACGACGACCGGGCGGGAGTCGATGAGGCCGTATCCGGTGACCACGCCGTCGCCATACGGGCTCGCCGGGTCGTTGGGGTCTTTGCAGAGCGCGCCGAACTCGACGAAACTGCCCGCGTCCAGCAGGGTGTCGATCCGCTGCCGGGGGCTCGGCAGGCCTTTCGCCTCCCGTTTGGCGATCGCCCTCGGCGAACCGGGCTCTTTGGCGAGTTCCAGTCTGCGCTTGAGGTCCGCGACCTTCTCAGCGGTCGTGACCAGCTTGCCTTCCGCAGCCTCCACAGCAGGTGCGCTCATAGAGCCGAACTCCCTTTCCTTGAGATCAACACTGTTCTCCGGCGTCCGTCTTACTTCTTGGCCAGCACGTCGGCTTCGATGGCGGCCAAGCGGTGGGACAGGTCGGCCCCGACCACGCTGATCCTCGGCTCGTCAATGATGCTGATGTGGTCGCCTCCGCACTGCACGATGTCCAGGTTCTGCACATATGGGGCCCAGCCGCCGTCCGGATCGATGTTCGCGTACGCGGGCTCCAGCTCGACCCCGCCGTCATGCATACGGTCAGCCCGGTAGAGCACCACCGGGCTGTCGTACGCACGCAGCTCGCCTTTGATGATAGCCAAATTGTCGAGGTACGAGGCGCGCTGATGCTCGATCATCCCGCCGGGGATCTGCACCCCCGCGAGTTTCATCATGTCCAGCACCAGTTTGATCTGGTCCTCTTCGCTGGCCCCGATGAGCTTCTCGTACGGCGGCTCGATGTCCGTCGCCACGCCGTAGTTGCGCTTGGCGAAGGCGAAGTACCGGTCGATCCGCGCCCGTTGCTCCTCCGGGGTGTCCTTGGGGGTCTCGGAGGGGCGCACCGAGTCGATGAGCGCCAAGAGCGGCACGTCGGCCCCCTCTTGTTTCAGGGCCAACGCCACCGCGTAGGCGAGGTAGCCGCCAAAGGACCAACCGCCGAGCACATACGGCCCGTCGCCTTGGATCTCCTTGAGCAGCGGCACATAATGCCACGCCCGCTCCTCGATGGTTTTCGCCTCGTGGCGTTCCATGCCGAAGATCGGCGTGGTGGCCGGCAGGCGTTTGGCGAGCGGCTCGTAGACGATGCTGGAGCCGCCAGCGGGGTGGAAGAGGAAAACCGGGACGCCGCCCGTCTCGTCGGTGCGGGCGCGCAAGAGACGCACCGGGCCGACATTGCCGCCTTCGAGCGGCACACGGACAATGTTCGCCAGCTGCTCGATGTTCTCGCAGTCGAAAATGTCGTCCACGGTGATCTCGCCCTTGGCGCGGTCGGAGAGGCGCGCGGCGAGTTTCTCGGCAGTCTCCTCGTCCGGCACCGGCAGCGTGTTGAACACCCCGCCCGGCGAGGCTCCGACAACTGCGATCCAGGCCGCGAAGGTGAGCCGTTCGGCGGCGTCGCGCGGGGGCACGTCCGCGCCAGCGGCCTCGGCCACGGCGCGCTGGTCGCTCAGGTCCACATCGGGCGTTGGCTGCGCCGCGTCAGCGGGCTGCGCCGTGTCAGCGGGCTCGGGAGCGGCGGCCTCGGCGGAAGCCTCCTCAGCAGGGGCGGCTGAGACGTGGTCCTGCGCCGCCGCTGGCTCGTCGTCGAGCAAACCTTCCGGGACCGGCTCGCCCTTCTGCGTCTTCAACTGCGCGATGTACTGGCGCACAGTCGCACGGGTGACCACGAAGTCTTCCTGGCCCTCGGCGGTGAGCTGGGCTTTGATCTGCCCGATGGGGTCGGTGGACAAATCAATGTCTTCGGGGTCGAGATTGCCCTTCTGCTGCTGCTCGTAGATCTCGGCGACCACTTCGCGGTTGTCCACGGCGTACTGCACGTAGGTCTCCACGTCCACGGCGTTCGCGTTGCGCACCGCCTGCAGCTGCACCGGCGGGATGTCGAAGTCGTACTCGACCCGGTGCTTGATCCGGATGGCCGAGAGCGAGTCCAGGCCCAGCTCGATGAGCGGCACTTCGAGCGGCAGGTCCTCGGCGTCGAAGCCCATCGCGCCCGCGATGATGCTGCGCAAGCGGTGCGAGAGGGTCTCCGACCCGTTGGGGTCCCACCGGTCCTCGAAGCCCAAACCGCCGACCGCGGGAATGGCGTCGTACAGTTCGGCCGCCTGGCCGACAGTGCCGCCGAGGTCGAACTTCTCTTTCGCGTCCTGGCCAACAGGTTCGAGCACCTTGATCTCGCCAGCGGGAGCGGCGTCCGCGCTGGCGCTGACCACTGCCTCGACCAAGACGTCGAAGCTGCCTTGGCGCTGCACCCGCACCGACGCACCGCCAAGGTGCGGGGTGAGGGTCGTGGTGAGCAGGACGTCCGGCTCTTCGCTCGGAATGGGGGCCAACTGGTTCAAAGCGGTGACCGTTGCCTCGGGGAAGACCGCCTTCGCGGACAACGACACCAATTCCTGCACGTCCTTGACCACATCGGCGCGGACTTCCCAAACGTGGCGGCCGTCCGGGAGCAGCACATGCGCGCCCGGCAGGATGCCGGAGCCGGCTGAGGAGCTGATCTTGGCGTCGACCCACAGCCGCTTGCGCTGCCACGCGGTGAGCGGGATGTCGGCGTAATCGCCAGGCCCGAACAGGGAAGACACATCGAGGCTGCCGCCGTGGACCCACAACTGGACCATGGCCGCGACGACGCTCGCGCTCTCGTCCTCTTTGCGCTTGAGCGTGTGCAGCAGGGTCGCGTCGTGGACGCCCGCCGCGAACGTGGTCGCGGCGACCGGCACGAGGCTCACCGGATTCGGCGAGAGCTCCAAGAACACGGTGTGCCCCGCGTCCACGGCCTTGCGGACAGCCTGGGCGAACCACACCGCGTGACGCAGGTTCGTGATCCAGTAGTCCGTGCCGTGGATGGGGCCCGCGCCCGGCGGGAAGTAGGAATCCGCGATCACCGAGGAGTAGAAGCCGACCTTCAGCGGCTGCGGCTCAAGGTCGGACAGCTCGGCGGAAAGCTCGCCGAGCAGGGGGTCCATTTGCGAGCAGTGGCTCGAACCCCGGGTCGGCAGGAGCCTCGCGAGCTTGCCAGCCGCCTCGGCTTTGGCGACCACGGCCTCGACCTGCGCCTGCGGGCCGCCGATGACGGTGTGGGTGGGCGCCGCGTAGACGCAGATCTCGACCTCGGGGAAGTCCTTGACGAGCTCTTTCACATCTTCGGCGCTGTACTCCACGAGCGCCATCGGCCAGATGATCTGCACGCCCGCGTAGTTGTCGCCGCCGAGCATGCGCTCGCCCTCGCCCATCAGACGGGCACGAGCGCAAATCACGCGGACCGCCTGGTCCAGCGGGAGGCCGCCGGTCAGGTACGCGCACGTCGCCTCGGCCATGGAGTGGCCGATGATCGCGGCGGGCTGGGCGCCGTGGTGGCGCAGCAGGGCGGCAAGGCCGATCTGCACGGCGAAAATGCCGATCTGGGCGGTGCCGACCGAATAGTCGACCGAGTCGTCGGTGATCATCTCAACGACGGATTCGCCGTATTCGAACTCGATGAGCTCGTTGACCTCGTCGATCGCCTTCGCGAAGACCGGGTTCTCCTCGTACAGCTGCTTGGCCATCTTGCGGTGCTGGGCTCCGAAGCCGGAGACCACCCAGGCGGGGCCGAGCGCGGCGGGCTGGTCGGCGCTGAAGACCAGCGGGCCGGACCCGTCCTGGGACGGAGGCAGGCTCGCCTTGCCGTCCGCTATCGCGCGCAGGCCTTGGATCGCCTCTTCGACAGTGGACGCGAGCACGACCGCGCGGGCGCGGGCGTGGTTGCGTTTGGCCAGGGACCGCCCGACCGCTTCCAGGTCGACGTCCTTCGGGTCTTGGGACTCCAGCCAGTTCACGAGGTCCTGCGCGGCCTTGCGCCGACGGGACGGCACGAACGCGGAGAGCACGAGCGGCACCTGCTTTAACGCAGGGCTCAAACGGCGATCTCCGGCGTTGCTCCTCGCCTCGTGTACCGGCGCTCGTTCCTCGCCGCCTTCTCGTACACCACGGCTCGGTGCGCCTTGGATCTCATCCGTTTGATCCCCTGCTTGTTGCTGGTCATCGCCTTCCGACTGCGGCTGCTCGATCCCGAGGTCTTTCGGCAGCACCTCGCGCAACACGACGTGCGCGTTCGTGCCGCTGAAACCGAAGCCGGAGACGCCCGCGACAGCGTGGCCGGAGTACCTCGGCCATTCCGTCGGCTCGGTGACGACCTTCTGGTGGTAGAAGTCGAAGGGGATGTAGGGGCTCGGGCCCGCGTAGTTGATCTGGGGCGGAATCTGGTTGTTCTTCAGGGCCAGCACTGTCTTGATGAGGCCGACCGCGCCCGCGGCGGACTCAAGGTGGCCGAAGTTGGACTTGGCCGATCCCATGAGCAGCGGCTGCTCGTCCGTGTGCCGCGAGGAGACCGCCGCATTGAGGCCCTCAGCCTCGATGGGGTCGCCGATGGGCGTGCCGGTGCCGTGCGCCTCGACGTAGTCGACGTCCTTCGGGTGCACGCCCGCGTCCCGGTAGGCGGCTCGGATCACCTCGGCCTGGGCGATGGGGTTCGGCGCGATGAGGCCGTTGGAGCGGCCGTCGGAGTTCACGGCGCTTCCGGAGATCACCGCGAGGATTTGGTCGCCGTCCCGCTTCGCGTCCGCGAGGCGTTTGAGGATCAGCACACCGCCGCCCTCGGAGCGGTTGAAGCCGTTCGAGTCCGATGAGAACGGCTTGATCTTCCCGTCCGGCGCGAGCGCGCCCGGCAGCGAGCCGAAGCCCACATGCACAAGCGGGGTGAGCAGCATGTTCACTCCGCCCGCAATGGCCACGGACGACTCGCCGGCGCGCAGTGAGCGCACGGCCTGGTGCACCGCGACGAGCGCGGAGGAACAGGCGGTGTCGAGCGAGATGGCAGGCCCGTGGAAGTCGAAGTAGTACGAGACGCGGCCCGCGATGACGGAGGTCGCGGTGCCGGTGATGGCGTAGGGGTGCGTCTTGGTGGGGTCCGCGAGGACGACGAAGGTGTAGTCGTTGGTGGAAGAGCCGAGGAAGACGCCGACGTCCTTGCCCTTCAGCTCGCTGGCCGGAATCCGGGCGTTCTCCAAGCCCTCCCAGGTCAGCTCCATGGCGAGGCGCTGCTGCGGGTCGATCATGACGGCTTCGGTCGGGGAGATGGAGAAGAACTCGCAGTCGAAGGACTGCACGTCGTCCAGGTAGCCGCCCCTGGTCGGGATTTTCGAGAGCATGTCGGCGATGCGAGGCTCGGCGGTGAACTCGTCCCAGCGGCCCTCGGGGCGCTCGCTCGTGGCGTCGCGCCCTTCGAGGAGGATGTCCCACATCTCGCGGGGGGAGTTCGCCCCGCCGGGGAAGCGGGCCGCGACGCCGACGACAGCGACGTCGAGCCAGTCGGAAAGGCCGCCGCGCTGGTAGGCGGACGCGTCGTCGTCAAGGGCGACGCCCTCCGGCGGGCCGTTGATGATGTACTCGGCGAGAGTGGCGATGGTCGGGTGCATGAAGGCCACGGTCGCGGTGAGCTTGACGTCGGTCTTGTCCTCGATGTCGCCGGACAGGGCCACCGCGTCGCGAGAGGAGAGCCCGAACTCCTCCATCGGGCGGTCTTCGGTGACTTGGTCGAGCGGGAGCTTCGTCGCGTTCGAAACCCATTCGCGCAGCCACTGCTTGAGTTCCGCTTCGCTGATATCCGGCCTGACGTGCTTGGACGGGTCCGGCCGTTCCTGCAAGGCCGCCAAAAGGGCAGGGTCGACCTCGGCGTTCTGATTCTCGCTCATGTCACCAACTTTAATAAAACTCTAAGAAACTGGCAAAATGCCAGTTCGGCGTGTCAGGAAGCCGACGACTGCTGTTCTTTCGCCTCGGCGTCCGGGAAGCTCTCCTGACGGCTGCCTCGGCGCAATGTGCCGTCCAAGTACTCCTTGCGGGCCGCGCGGTGGGCGATCTTGCCGCTGGAGGTCCGAGGCACCGAGCCCGCGGGCACCAAGAGGATCTCCCTCGGGGTCACGCCGTGGTGCAAAGCCACCGCCGCGCGGACGGAGTCGAGGATCGGCTGCAGCTCGTCCTTGTGGTGGCCCGCGGCGCGCTCGGCGACGATGACCAGCTGCTCGGAGCGGTCGTCTTTGTCGAACGAGATGCCCGAGTGGGCGTCGTCGAAGACCACCGCCGGGAGCTCGTTGGCCGGCACCGAGAAGGCCGCGACGTAGCCCGAGCGCAAGGCGGGGTTCGCGGTCCACGCGGTGCGCTCGATGTCCTGCGGGTAGTGGTTGCGCCCGTCCACGATAATCATGTCTTTCATGCGGCCCGTGATGTACAGCTCGCCGTCGACGTAGACGCCGTAGTCGCCGGTGCGCATCCACTGGTCGTTCTCGTCGGTGCCCTCCGAGTGGCTGCCCTGCGGCAGAGTCTTGCCCAGCTGGTTCTGGAAAGTCGCCTTGGTCTCCTCCGGGCGGTTCCAGTAGCCCGAGCCGATGTTCGGCCCGCTCAGCCAGATCTCGCCGACGTGGTTGTCCTCACGCTCGTCGCCCGTCTCCGGGTCGACGATCACTGCCCACTCGCTTCGGGCGACCTTGCCGCAGGAGACCTGCGGCACCGCGCCGGGGGCGGTCTGGGGAACCCGCACGACGCGGCCAGCGCCAAGCTCTTCGCGGTCCACGTAGATGACCCTGGCCTCGTTGTCGAAGGGGGTGGTGGAGACGAAAAGCGTCGCCTCGGCCATGCCGTAGGAAGGTTTGATCGCCTCCTTGCGCAGACCGTACGGCGCGAACGCGTTGTAGAACTTGCGCATCGAGGAGACCTGCACCGGCTCAGACCCGTTGACGAGGCCGATCACATTGGACAGGTCCAGGCTCTCGCCCTCTTTCGGCAGACCGCGGGCGGCGGCGTGCTCGAAGGCGAAGTTCGGCGCGGCGGCGAATGTCTTCATGCCGGTGCCGTCCTCGGCGAGCAGCCTGATCCAACGGTAAGGGCGCTGGACGAAAGCGGCGGGGCTCATGATGGTGATCTCGCCGCCGACCAGAGCGGGGATGATGATGTGCAGCAGGCCCATGTCGTGGAACATCGGCAACCAGGTGATGGCCCTGGTGTTCGTGGAGAGCTCGATCGCGTCGATCATCTGGAGCACGTTGCTCATCGCGGCGCGATAGCTGATCTCCACGCCCGCCGGGGTGCGGGTGGAGCCCGACGTGTACTGCAGGTAGGCGATGTCCTCCTGGTCCGGCTCGACCGGGGTGTACATTTCCCCGACCGCGTCCGGGATCGCGTCGATGGCGATGATCCGGGGGCGCTGGTTGGCCGGGACGTCCTTGAAGAGGTTGCGGGCGCGGGCGGCGCCCGCGGTGGTGGTCAGGATCGTCTTCGGGTGGCAGTCGCCCATGATGAGGTGCAGCCGCTCGCCAAGGCCCGGGGCTTCGGGGTCGAAGAGCGGAACGGAGATCTGCCCGGCGTAGCCGATGCCGAAGAAGGCGAGCACGTACTCGATGCTCTGCGGCGCGAGAATCGCGACGCGGTCGCCGGGCTCGCCGACCTGTTGCAGTCGCGCGGCGATCGCCTTGACCTTGACCCCCACCTCTCTCCAGAGGATCTCCGTCGCCTCGCCCTCCCTGACGCGCGAGTAGTTCATGAAGCGGTAAGCGACCTTCTCGCCCGCGCGCTCCAAGGTCCAGTCCACGAAGTTCTGCATCCTGGCGTCCGGTGGGAGGTGGATACGGCCCCGCTCGTCCAGAGCCTCATGCCACTCAGATATCACTGTCTCTCCTTATTCCGTATGCAGGTTATTCCGTATGCAGGCGTGGCCCGTCCGCGGCCCGAGGCGGGCGGCGGATCCGCAAGAACTGGCGCTTTGCAGCAGCACCTGGGTCCGTGGCACGCCGACCGATCTTAATCCTTTCTTAGAAAGGAACAAAACACGCAGCTCACGAACTCTTAGAACTTGCACAACGCCAGGGATCTTACAGCGGCGGCCGAGCGAAGCGGACGAAGACGCGCAAGCGTCCGGCCGACTCAGTTGCTCCCCTCGCCGCAACGGCGGTCGCGCGTCACTCGCCTTTGAGGATCTCCACCACCGGCGAGAAGGCCTCCATCTGCGTCGGGAACACCCCGGCGAAGGACAGCCCGGTCTCCGCGCGCGTCTTGCGGAGCTGGTCGGCGATCTCCTCGGCGGTGCCGATCGCCAGGTAGGGGGAATTCAAGAACTCCTCCTTCGTGAGCGGCCGGTCCACCTCGATCTTGTCCGCGAAATCGGCGTTCTTGGAAGCCTCGCCCTGTTCGAGCATGGAGATGGCCATGTCGGCGATGGACTCCCGGTCGTCGGTGAGGACCACCGCCGCCAGCGCCCAGTTCAACGTGATGTCCTTGAAACGCTCGCCAGCGGCCTCTTTGACGATCTGCACCCGCCGCTGGGTCGCCTCCAACGTGAAGTCGGACATGAGCATCTTGCCCGCCGGGGTGGAGCGGGTCGCGATGGAGACGGTGTCCGCGTACTTCGCGGCGAGCTTGAGGATCTTCGGGCCGCCGCCGCCGACGGCGATGGGCGGCCGCGGTCCCTGCCGGGGCCTCGGCGTGCCTTTGATGCCGTCGACCTGGTAGTACTTGCCCTTGAAATGGACCTCCTGCCCGCGCAGCAGGACGTCGAGGACGATCAGCGCCTCTTCGAGCTGGGCGAGGCGCTCCGGGCCGGAGAGGAACTCGATGCCCGCCTGGTCGAACTCGCTCTTGATCCAACCGGCGCCGATGCCGAGCTCGAAGCGCCCGCCGGAGAGCACGTCCACCGTGGTGGACTCTTTGGCCACCACCACCGGGTGGCGAAGCGGGTTCGCGAGGACCGAGGTGCCCAGGCGGATTTTCTTGGTCGACGCGGCGAGCGCGCCGAGCGCGGCGAACGGCCCCGCCTGATTGCCGAGGTGGTCGGGGACCACCACGCCGTCATAGCCGTACTCCTCGGCGAGTTGCGCGTTTTTGACGAGGCGGCGCACGCCGCCTTCATGCTGGTTGCCCTCAATGGCGGCAGCGAACGTGAAAGGCTTCACACCCGGCGCTTGCGTCTCCGTCGCAGACGGGCTTGGTTGTGTGGTCATAGCTCTTCTCCTGGCTCCTTGGCAGTGCCGGTGTTCTGAGCGCCGCCCACCAGGTCTGCGTGTGGGGACGCTCGCCGACGCGCTCTGTTCCGGCGCGCCAGTCTAGTGGGTGTTCGGCGCTGCTTGGATCAGGCTCAGTGCTTTGTGCTTGATCCAGTCCACCGCCGACTTGCCGTCGTCGGACTTCCAGTATGTCGTGTTGCCGTAGCCGGTGTGCACTTCGAGATGGCGCCCGCTCGCCCCCAAAAGCTCGCCGGGGAGCTGGGCTTGCGCGGAGGCGTTCTGCGCGATCGCGGGGTCCACATCGCAAATCTGGTCCCCGGTGCCGCAGATCTCGAAGACCTGGTCTTGCAGTTTGCCGAAGCCGCCCTCGCGCGGCCCTTGCATGGTGAATCCGCCGAAGGCGCTGACGAGCGGCAAGAACGGGGAGTTTTTCAGCGCGACCTCGATGCCGACGCCGTCCACCTTGGTCCCGATGTCCTGGCCCACGCCCGGCTGGCGGCGCGCGTCCGAGAGCAGGACCACGCCGAGCATCCGGTCAGCGGGCACAGCGGCCTGGTCGCCGTTGCCGATAGCGCTCGCGACGTCGCCCGCGACCACCGCCCCCTGCGAGTACCCGACGAGCAAGTATTTGGTCGCCGGGCATTCCTCGGCAGTTCGTTTCATCACATCCTGCAGGGCCTGCGTGCCCTGCGCGACGGACTGGTCGAACGACTTCTCTTTGGGGTTGTTGCTGACGAGCACCCGGAACCCGGAGTTGTACGGGAGGGTGTACGCGTCCGCCCGCTTGTCCGCGCTCTGGGTGTTGTTGTATTGCTCGTTGATCGGCTGGGTGATCGCCCAGAGCATCGCGGGAGCGCCGGGGAGCGCCGTGGTGGTCGGGTTGAACGGGTCGTCGTCCTCTTTGGACTCGTGCGTCCCGCCGACCGCGAACACGCGCACGTCGGGGCACTGCGGCCCTTGGCCCTTCCGCGCCGTGGGCGGCTTGCCCTCTTCGGTCGGGAGCGCCATATGCCCGCTTTTGCCCTGCCACCAGAGCACGCCGCCGAACACCAGGCCGAGCGCGACGAGGACGACCGCGGCGATCACCAGTGCTTTGTTCAGCCATCCTGAGCCGGATTTGCTCCCACGAGCTTTCTTCACCATGGCTTCGACCCTACTGGATGAGCCTGTGAAGCGCCGCCACCAAGCAGGTCCCGTCGGCGACGGCGGCGAGCGCGCCGACGCGGCCCTGGCGGGCTGGGCGCGCGTTCAACGAAACGAGATCGAGGCCCGCGCCGGGGACGTCACGGCGCGCAGTAAGACTGCTCCGCGGTTTTGATCCAGACGTCGGCGAGCTTCTGCGGGTCCTGGGCGCCGGTGAGCCCGGCGGCGGCGAGCACTTGGGTGCGGATGTCCGGGTCCGACCTGCCTGCTTTTTTGGACCGGCAGATGAGGTCGGCCACCGGCAGCTCGGTCTCGCCGTTCGGGGAGACCGCCACACCGGCTTTGCGGAGCTCTTCGAGGTAGCGCTGCTCCTTGGTGCCCCCCGGCGGCGGGGTCGGGGTCGCCGGGCCGGGAAAGCCGGAGGGCGGCGGCGCGGACTGCGAAGCGGGATCGACGTCCGGCAGCTTGGTCGGCCCGAGGATCGGGCTTGTCGTCGTCTTCGCCGCCCGTTCGGTGCTCGGCCCGCCGCAGGCAGCCACACCGAAACCCACGCTCACGAGGGCGAAAGCGGCGGCGAGGCGCAGGCGGGTCATCTGGGCACGACCTTCGTCTGACCGTCCACGACCAGGATCGCCGCGCGCTCGAAGTCTTGGCCGACGCCGTTCTCGACCGGGGCTTGGTCGTGGACCGGGAAGCCGACCGGGCTGTTCTCGTACCCGCCCTTGGCCCATTCGGCCATGATCGGGCCGTTGAGCACCACCACCGCGCCCAAGTCCGGGCGCCAATAGACATTGCCTCCCGAGAACTTCTGCACCCTGCCGTCGCCGTCCGGCCCGAGCGGGATCTCGTCCGAGATCGGGAACCCGAGCGGGCCCTGCTCGTACCCTGAGGCCGCGTATTTCTCCAGGACAGCCCCGCCGACCGGATGCGCCCCGGTCGGCGCGGCCCAGTACCACATGCCGTTCTGGAAGCCTTGGACGACCCCAGCGCCGCCCGGCGTCGGGCGCTCGGCCTCGACCGGGTACCCGGTCGGCCCGGCCTCGTAGCCCGCAGCGGCCCACGCCTTGAGGATTTCGCCGTGGACGGCCTGCGCCCCCGTTTGCGGGCTCCAATAGACCGAGCCGTTGGCGAACTTCACGAACTTGCCTTGGCCGTCCTGGGTGTCGGCCTCGTCCGACAGCGGCAGGCCGAGCGGGCCGGACGGACCGCCGGAGGCGGCGTATTGCGCGCCGATGGCCCCGACTGTCTCATGCGCCCCACCGGCCTCGGACCAGAACACCCTGCCGCCTGTGAAGTCTTGCTCCTTGCCGCCCGGAACATCGAACTCTCCGGTCAAACAGCCGCCGAGCTCTGCGTGCTGCGCGGCGAACTCGCCGATCACGCCGCCGGGGCTGCACGCGGCCGCCTCCTGGGGCACCCCCAGGCCCATGGCGAGCTGCGGCCACAACTGCGTGTTCTCGAACTGCCAATAGGGCCAGCTGTGGGTGCCGGAAGGCCGGTAGACCGCTTGCGCCGGGATGCCGAGCTGGGCGAGCCTGGCGGCGAAACTTTGCGACGAGAGCCGGGACAGCAACTCCAGCGCCGAACCGGAGACCCCTGCCGCGATCTGCCGCGGGTCTGGTTGCCCGCCCGCCTGCGCGGCAGTCGCCATATCGGCGGCGGCCTCTTCAGCGCCCACGCCGTTCCCGCTCGAAATGTACAAACTCGTCCCCCGCAACTTGTCCGCCAACGCGTACGGGTCGTGCGCGGCCCATTCCGGGTTCGACGGATCGCCCCACATCTTCGCGGAGTCGAAACCGCCCGCGTCTTTCATCGCGTAGTCGATGGCTTGGGGCATGCCGATGGACGTGGTCTGCAAGATGCCGGAGAACGAGGCGACCACCCGGAAAAAACCGGGGTTGCGCGCGGCGAGCGCCATCGCGCCGGTGCCGCCCATCGAGGCCCCGATCACCCCGCGCTGGTCATTGCACCGCCAGCCCTGCTCCAACAGCGGCGGCAGCTCTTTGGTGAGGAAGGTTTCCCACTTGTACGTCTTCCCGTTGTCCGAGTCCAGCCAGTCCGAGTAGAAACTCGCCTCGCCGCCGACCGGGGCGATCACGTTGATGTCCTTGTCGGCGTAGAAATCAGCGATCTGCGTGTTCTTGAGCCACCCGTTGTCCTCGTCCCCGGCTTTCATGCTGTCGAGGAGGAACACCTGCGGGAAGGTCTTGTCCGGTTCGGAGAACCAGCTGCGCGCGAGCAGAATGTGGACCGGCACGTCCACCCCCATCGCCGGGGAGTGCGCCCAAATCTCCACATGCCGGTCGCTCAACCAGGCCGTTTTGGTGATCGAGGGCTCGTCGTCGGCGCGGGCGGGCGGGGCCGTCCTGCTCGCGACGACGGCGACCAGTCCGAGGACGAGCAGGAACGCGGCGGCCGTGGCCACTCCTGCGCGCGAGACGCGCGCCCGCCCCGCGGGAATTTTTCGACGACCCCGAAGAACAGCCCGGCGCACAGGCGCGACCCGTGGAGCCCAAACATTCCAAAGGGTGGATCTCATGTGTCCCAGTCTTACCGTGACACCACCGAGATCAGGCGCTCCCACGCCGTGCCCCGGTGAAATATTGAGCGCTCTAGCACAGCAAATAGGGCAAACGCGCAGGTTCAGCGGACGCGCTCGACCGCAGCGCGCACCACGGCGCGCATCGCCTCGCGGACCTCGTCCGTCTGCGGGCCCAGATCCGGGAGCTGGGCGATTTCTCCTTCCGCGCGGGAGGCGTACTCCTGCACCACACCGCGGGCCTTGTCCATCGCGGGCGAAGCGGACAGCAACGCCAAAGCCTCCGCGACCAGCGTCTCGTCGGTGAGCGGTCCCAAGCCGACAAGCTCTTTGAGCCTGCTGGGGCCTTCCTCTTCGAGCGCGTAGAGGACCGGCAGGGTCATCACGCCTTCGCGCAGGTCCGTGCCGGGGGTCTTGCCCGAATCCGCCGAACCGGAGCCGATGTCGATGATGTCGTCCGCGATCTGGAAGGCCATGCCGGTGAGCACCCCGATGGAAGCGAGCCGGTCCTGCACGTCCTGGTCGGCCCGGACGGCAAGACCGGCGAGCCTGCCGCACGCCCCGATCAAGGAGGCCGTCTTGCCGTGGATCGTGGCGAGATAGTGCTCGATCTTCGCTGCGTTGCCTTGGTCGGCTCCCGCGCCGACCACATCGCGGAACTGACCGGTGACGAGTTCGGCGAACGTGTGGGCGACGATCGCGGTGGCCTCCGAGCCGAGCTGCGCGATCAGGCCGCACGCCCGCGCGAACAGGTAGTCTCCGGCGAGGATCGCCACCTGGTTGCCCCAGCGCACATTCGCGGCGGGCACCCCTCGGCGCATCGTCGCCTCGTCCATGACGTCGTCGTGGTAGAGCGTGGCGAGGTGGATCAGCTCCAACGCCGCCGCGGCCACCTCGACGGCCCCTTGCTGGTCGGGTTGGCCGAGCTTGCCCGCGACCACGGCGAACAGCGGGCGGAACCGCTTGCCGCCCGCCTTGACCAAATGCTCGGCCACCGCCGACATCGCTTCGATCCCCGAATCGACCTCGGCGCGGATGATGTCCTCGACACGGTCCAGAGACACCTGGACGGCATCGGCGAACGCGGCGGACCCGAGCGCAAAGCCCGCGACTGCGCTCATGACGCTGTCTTTCTTGGCCGTCGCGCCGTCGTGCCCGCCCATCAGGCCGTCGCCTTCGCGCCGGAGTGCAGCGCCACCGTCCCGAGCGTGAGGTTCTTCCACCGCACCTGGGCGAACCCCGCGTCGCGGAGCATCCCGGCGAGAGCGGCCTGGTCCGGCCACGCCTTGATCGACTCCTCCAAATAGTCGTAGGCCGCGTCATTGCTGGACACCAGCCGAGAAGCTTTCAAATGCGCCGGCATCACCCAGTTGCGGTACACATACCGGACCACCGCCGGCGTCGGCGTGGAGAACTCGCAGATCACAACCCTGCCACCGGGCACGAGGACCCGCAACATCTCGCTCAGGGCCTTCGGCACGGGATTGACATTGCGCAAGCCGAAGGAGATGCAGACCGCGTCGAACACCCCGTCGGGGAACGGCAGCCGGGTCGCGTCGGCGACCACCATCGGCTGCCCGCGCCACGCGCCCGCGGCCAGCATCTTGGGCGAGAAGTCCGCCGCGACGCACCAAGCGCCCGACTTGCCGAGCTCGACCGTGGACACCGCCGTGCCCGCCGCGAGGTCGAGCACCTTCTCGCCGGGCTCCAACGCCAAGAGCTTGCGGGTCGCTGTGCGCCAGAGCCGGTCCAGACCCATCGTCAGCAGCGTGTTCGTGCGGTCGTATCCCTCGGCCACTTCGTCGAACATCGCCGCCACTTCGTGCGGCTGCTTGTCTAAGGAAGCGCGGGACACGGCTCTCACACTACGCGGTCGCGGGCGTGCGCCTTCGCACCACCGGCTGGTTTCCCGCCCGCCGAAACCGCCGGCGCGGCGGACCGCTCACGCCAGCCGCCTATCCCTGCTGTTGAAACCGGCATTCTCGACGGAGGTTGTTTGCACATCCCAATAGTGCGCCAAAAGCTCGTCACAAACCCTCGGCCAGGTGCGCGCCAAAACCCCTCGACGGGCGGCGGCGGAGAACCTCGCCCGAACCTCGCCGTCCGCCAGGGAGCCGACCGCCGAGGGCAACGCGCGCTCGAAATCCGCCACCGGCAGGAGGTACCCGGTGCGGCAATGCGCGACAAAGTCGCGGGGGCCGCCTTCGTCCGGCGCGATGACCGGAAGGCCGCTGGCAAGGGCCTCCTGGGCCGCTTGGCAGAAGGTCTCGTGCTCGCCGGTGTGGACGAACACGTCCAAACTCGCGTACGCGCGGGCGAGCTCCTCACCGCGCAATTCGCCGGTGAAAACTGCCTTCGGGAGCTTCTTGCGAAGCTTCTCCCGGGACACGCCGTCGCCGACGACCACGACTGTGACGTTCGGCTCGCGCATCAACGGGGCGAGCCGCTCGACGTGCTTCTCCGGAGCCAGCCGGCCGACATAGCCGACGACCAGCTCGCCGTTCGGGGCCCATGCGCGACGCAACGCGTCGTCACGGCGCCTCGGGTGGAACCCGTCGACGTCGACGCCGCGCGCCCATCGGCGCACCCGCGGGACGCCGTGCTCTTCGAGCTGGCGGATGGCGTCGCTCGACGGCGCGAGGGTCCGATCCGCCTGGACATGGATCTTCCTGGTCCACCACCATGCCATCCGAGCGAGCAGGCGCAGCCCGTAGCTTGCCGCGAACCCTGCCACATCGGTCTGGAACACCGCCACCGTGGGGACGCCGAGCCTGCGCGCCGCCGCGAGGCCCCCGGCTCCGAGCAGGTACGGGGACGCGAGGTGCACCACGTCCGGGTCGAATTGGGCCATTTTCTTGTAGACGCCCATATGCGGGAGCCCCACCGGCAAGGAGCTCACCTTGGGGATCATGGCAGCGGGCACCCGGTAGACCTCGAAGCCGCTGTGCTCGTCCCCGCCGCTGGGCTCGCCCGACGAGGCCTCCTGTTGCCCGTCCACCGCGCCCGGCGCGATGACGAGCGCCTCGTGCCCCTTGGCCCGCAGATGCTCCAAAACGCGGACGACTGAATTGCTCACGCCGTTGACGTGCGGAAGGAAGGACTCTGCAACGATGGCCACTCGCACATGCACCATTGTCCTCAGCGATCTTGCAGAAGATGGAGCGCGGCTTGTCGCTTCGGTGAACGCAGGGCGAACTTCGTGCGGCGGCCCCGCCCCGGCCGGGAGAGCGCCCTGGGCTTGGCGCCTTAGGATGTGCTTCCGTGCGATCTAACGAGAGGCCGAAGCCGACCATCGGCCACAGGCCCGGCTCTGCGGGTCGCGGACCGCTCGTGATCCCGGCATTGGCGCTGCTGAGCATTCTGTGCTCGCTGCTCGTGCCTTTTCTGCCGGTCTCGCAGAAGACCGCCTCGCTCGACTGGGGCGGTCACAGCTGGAAAACCGGCGCCAGCAACGACGTCACGGCGCCCCTGGTCGCGCTCATGCCGTTGGACCTGCGCGCCTCGATCCCCTGTTCTGCCGTGGCGCAGCTGCCGCCGAGCGGCGGCGTGCTGCTGTCGACCAGCCCGAAAGACTGGGCGGGTTCGGTGGGGCGGGGCTTGTTCGTGCAAGCATTCCCCGACCAAGTGCAGGTGACCTCCCACGGGCAGCTGTTGGCTTCGGTCCCGCGCGCGGCGGGCGCGGCGCCGCGCTGCCAAAAGATCGACGTCTGGGCGACTCCCGTGAATGTAGGCGTCGCGTTCGACGGGCTCGCGCCCCAGGACGGTCCGGCGCAGAACGTCGTCTCACCGCATTTCCGGCCCGAGTTCAGCGGTGTGTTCACCGACCTGAAAGGCCCCCTGTACACGCCGCCGTCGCTGAACGCCACGGTGGACACGAGGTTCGACGTGACGGCGACGGCGCTCAAAACCGCGGCGATCCTGTTGTCGGCGGGGGCGCTCGTCGCGGCGCTGCTGCTCCGTTGGGGACCGCCGCGGCCGCGGCTGCGCCTGCCGAAAGCCACCGCGCTCGACGCGGTCGTCGCGGGCGTGCTGCTGGTGTGGAACTGGCTCGGCGCGTACAGCGCGGACGACGGCTACCTCATCGTCATGGGCCGCGCGGCGCGCGGCTCGGGGTACATGGCGAACTACTACCGCTATTTCGGCGCGGCCGAGGCCCCGTTCGACTGGTACGACCGGATTCTCGCGCTCGCTGTCTCGGTGACCGACCGCGGGGTGTGGCTGCGCCTCATTTCGGTCGCCGCCGGGCTCGGCGTGTGGTGGCTGCTCTCGCGGATCGTGCTGCCGAGGCTGGGGCGCGCTGTTGCCCGCCACGCGTTGGCGCTTCCCGCCGCAGCGGCGGCGTTGCTCGCGTTCTGGCTGCCGTTTTGCTCGGGCCTGCGCCCGGAGGCGCTCATCGTCTTGGGCGCGACAAGCACCTGGTGCCTGGCCGAGGCGGCCATCACGAGCCGGGGCCGTGTTGTTGCGCTCGCGGCGCTGGCGGTGCTGGTCGCCGCGTTCACACAGGCCCTCGCGCCGCAAGGGGTCGCGGCGACGGCGGCGCTGCTCGCCGCGACACCTGCCGTCCTGCGCAAACTGCGCCCGTTCAAACTCGCCGACCTGGTTGTGCTGCTGGCCTCCGGGCTGGCAGTGCTGTCGGTGGTCTTCGCCCAGCAGACCTTCGCCGGGGTCCTCGAAGCGGTCCGCCTGCGCTACGCCGTGGACACGACCAACAGTTGGGCGCAGGAGTTCCTGCGCTGGAACTCGCTGCTCAACTACAGCCCGGAAGGGTCCATCGCGAGGCGTTGGCCGCTGCTCGCCATGCTGCTGTGCCTCGGCGTGGTCGTGTTCGCGCTCTCGCTGCGCCGGATCGCCGGTGTCCGTCAGGGCTCCGCGTGGCGGATCGTCTCCGCGACGTTCCTCACCATGCTGCTGCTGAGCTTCGTGCCGTACAAATGGCCCGAGCACTTCGGGGTGTTCGCCGGGTTCGGGGCCGCGCTTGCCGCGTCGGCGACCGCGCTCGCGGCGCACTACGCCAAACGCAGCTCTTTCGTTTCCGCTTTAGTCGCCTCTGCCGCGTTCTTCTTGGCGGCGCTCACGGCGGCAGGGAAGAACGGCTGGTTCTGGGTCCAATCCTTCAGCATCCCCTCCTTCTTCGCGCGCCCCGTCCTGGGCACGCACGCGGTGAGCTCGCTGCTGCTGCTCGGCTTCCTCCTGTTCGGAGCCATCGCCGGATTCCTCTACCTGCGCAGGGACTACGCGCCAGCGCCCAAGCCCGGCCAAACCGAAACCAGGTGGCGCAAGGCTCGGCATCGTCTCGCGCAGGGCCCGATCCTGTGGATCAGCCTGGGCCTGGTCGCAATCGAATTCGTGGACTTCGCCGCAGCGGCCTACAGCCGGTACCCCGCGTACAGCCTGGCCCTTGGCAATGTCCGCGCCGCGGCCGGCGGGTGCGGCCTCGCCGACGCGGTGCTCGCGGAGGCCGACCCGAACGCGGGGTTCTTGCGGCCCGCGGACGGCATGGACCCCAAGAGCGCGCTCGGCGCCGTCCAGTCCGTCGGCTTCACCGCGACCGGGCTGCCCGAGGAGGCGGCCGCGCTCGGCGACGGCACGCCGCCAGGCATCGCGCACGTCAACCACTCCGGTTCCGAACCGGTGCCCGTGGACGGCCAAGAGGCGGGCACAAGCGCAGGCTACAGCCAGAGCACCCACACCCTTTCGCTGCCCTTCGGCCTCGCGCAGGACACGCCCGTGCTCGGCAGCTACGGCTACAACACCGGCGAAGCCCGCCTCGTGAGCGGCTGGTACGAACTCGGCCCGATCAGCAAAGACACCCCGCTGATCGTGATGAGCGCCGCCGGGCACATCGCGTCGGCCTATCTCGACGGGACGGGGATCTACGGCCAAGACGTCGCGTTCGAATTCGGCGCGCGGCGCGACGGGGGCGTCGCGGCGACCGGGTCCGTGCCCGCGATCGACCCCGGCGACCCGCAGACGAGCTACCCGTGGCGGAATCTGCGCCTGCCGACCTCGGCCGTCCCGACCGGCTCCACGCTCGTGCGCGTCGTCGTCAACGACCACGACCTGCAGCAGGACCAATGGGTCGCGGTGACCCCGCCCCGGCTGCCGCACCTCGTCACACTGCAACAGCTCATCGGCTCCACAGACCCCGTGTTCCTCGACTTCGCCGTCGCCGAGCAGTTCCCCTGCCAGCGCCCCTTCGGCGCGCAGGACGGCGTCGCCCAATTGCCGAAATGGCGCATCCTGCCGGATCACCGGCTCGCCGGAACGGCTTCGCTGAGCTGGCTCGGCGATCCGGGCGGCGGACTGCTCGGCATCGTCGAGCCGCTGCTCGACCCGACCACAGTGCCCACGTACCTCACGGGCGACTGGCGACGGGATTGGGGTTCGGCGCAAAGGTACGCGCTGATCCCGAAGAACGCCGTGCCCTCGGCCATCACGACCGGCGAGAAAACTCGCCCAGGCTGGTGGCGGCCAGGGCCAAGCCAAGCACTGGAGCCCGCCTGATGACAAACTCGTGGTCCGGACGCGTCCCGCACGGCTGGCAGCCCCCTGCCTGGCTGCCGACGTGGCGGCTCGTCGCCGTTGTCGCGGGGCTGATCGCCTTCGTCTGCGCGGTCCTCTCGCCGATCCTCCCGCTGAACCAGAAAACCGTCACCATCGACTGGCCGCAAAACGGCACGTTGGGCAGCGTCACCGCGCCATTGGACTCCTTCGTCGCCGAGTCGATGCGCGCCGAAGTCCCCTGTTCGCTCGCGAAGTCCCTGCCCGAGGAGGGCGGCAACCTCTTGTCCACGGCGCCCGCGCGCGGCAAGGACAACCGGGTCAACGCCTTGTTCATCACCGCGGACAAAGACTTCATCACCGCCGCGGTGCGCGCCCAGCCGCTCAAGGTTGTGCCGCGCGCCGAACAGGACAACCCGAACTGCCGCATCGAGGTCCACGCCGATTCCCAGCGCACAGTCGTGCAGGTTCTGGGCACCGACGACCCGCATCCGGCGCACGAAGTGCCCGACCCCCTGCTGCGCCCGCAAGTCGTCGGCGTGTTCACCGATCTCGACCTTGCCAAGGCGGGCGGGCGGCTGCCGGAGCACTACGGCGCGCACATCGTGGTGGACACCCGGTTCAACACGGTCGCCACCCCCGCGCGGTTCTGGACCGCGATCCTCGGCTTCGCCGCCACTGCGCTCGCCCTCGTCGCGCTCGCCCGCTTCGACGGGCTCGACCGGCGCCGACACCGGCGGTTCCTGCCGCCGGGGTGGTGGAAGGTCGGCCTCGTCGACGTCGTGGCCGTCGGCGTGCTGGCGCTCTGGCTCGTGATCGGGTCGAACACTTCTGACGACGGCTACCAGCTGACGTGGGAGGTCGTGGCCCCCGACGCCGGGTACATGGTGAGCTACCACCGCTGGTTCGGGGTGGCGGAGAATCCGGTGACCTGGTATTACCAGGTCTGTTCCTGGCTGGCGCAGATTTCTACGGCTGCGCCGGTCTTGCGCCTCCCGCAGCTGCTCGTCGCGCTCGCCTGCTGGTTCACGATCAGCAAAGAGGTGATCCCCCGCCTCGGCAGGCTCGCCCGGCGCACCCCCGCCGCGCCGTGGGCCGCCGCGGGCGTCTTCCTGGCGCTGTGGCTCGCGTACGCGAACGGGCTGCGCCCAGAGCCTGTCGTCGCACTGGGCGCGCTGCTCACCTGGTGCTCCATCGAGCGGACCATCGCGACCGGTCGCCTCCTGCCCACCGCGGCCGCGGCCATCATCGCCTCGTTCTGCCTCGGAGCCGCCCCCGGCGGGCTCATCGCCGCCGCCGCGCTCCTCGTGGGGGTTCGCCAAAGCCTGCGCCGCTTCTCGTCGAGGGCGAAACTTGTCAGTGGTTCGAGCAAGGCCAGCGTCCTGGGCTGGTTGGCGGTGCTCGCACCGATTTTGGCCTCGGGGACGCTGGTGGTGCCCGTGGTGTTCTGGAATCAGGGCCTGGCCGGGATTGTCGAGGGCAACTTCCACGTCAAAACCACAATCGGCCCCAACCGCGCCTGGTACGAAGAGCTGCTGCGCTACTACTACTTGTTCCTGCCGACCGCGGACGGCTCGCTCGCCCGGCGCTTCGGCGTGCTGATCGCGTTCCTGTGCCTGGTCACCACGGCGTTGATCCTGCTGCGGCACAAGCACCTCGCCGGTCTTTCCCGAGGGCCTGCGGTGCGGTTGGTCGGGATCTTCATCGGGACGATCTTCTGCATGACCTTCACCCCGACGAAATGGACCCACCATTTCGGGATCTACGCGGGCATCGCCGGAGCCATCGCGGCGTTCACCGCCGCCGCCATCGGGCCCAAGGTCATCGCCCGCCGACAGGCCCGGACGTATTTCGCGGCGGCTGCCCTTTTCATGCTCGCCATCGCGCTGACCGGATGGAACATGTGGTGGTACGTCTCGTCCTGGGGCGTGCCGTGGTGGAACCTCCCGCCCGTGGTCCACGGCTACAAACTCGCCGACATCGTGCTCGTGCTCGCTGTCGCGGTCGCAGCGTTCGCGTTCTGGCAGCAACTTTTCGGCCGCGCCGACGAGCGGAGCCCACGCCCCGCGAACCAGAGGCCGGGCGGCGCGAAAACCCTGTGGGTCTGGAGCCTGCCCGCGGTCTCGTTCGCGATGGTGGCGTTCATCCTGCTGTCTTTCCTCAAAGGCGCGTGGACCCAGCGGAACAGCTTCTCGTGGGCGAAGTCGAACATCCACTACCTGACGACCGGCGACGGCTGCGCGCTCGCGAACGACGTGCTGGTGGAAGAAGACCCGAACCAGGGCGTGCTCGCCCCTCTGGGCGGGGAGGACCCGGCCTCGGCCCTCAAAGGGAAGGAGCCCAGCGCATTCGCGGCGGACAAGCTCTGGCGCAAGCTTTCCACCACCTACACGGACTACACCGACATCAACGCGGACCAGCCCGAACCGACGGCCCAGCCTGTCCAGCAAGGCCAAAAGCTTTTGCCCTTCGGCCTTGACCCGCAACGCGTCCCCGTCCTCGGCAGCTACGGGAACACGCAGCCGTCGAGCGTCACGACCAGTTGGTACGAGCTTCCCGCGCCTTCGGCGCAGAGGCCGATCATCGCGGTCGCCGCCGCCGGGCAGATGTCGGCGTTGGGCACGGGCGGCGTTTCGGTCGGGTCTCCCACCGGGCAGGTGGTGCTCGAATACGGCCGTATTGGCGCAGACGGGGCTGTCGAGGCGCTCGGGCAGAGCAAGCTCTACGACATCGGCGCGCTCAACCCCTTCGGCAACGGCCCTGGTTTCGCGTGGCGCAATCTGCGCCTGCCCCGCGCGGCGCTGCCCGCCGAAGCCAACGTGGTGCGACTGCAGGTGGCCGACCAGTCCGCCGCCGCGGACCAGTGGGTCGCGTTCACCCCGCCCCGGGCCCCCGTGCTGCGCACCTTGAACGAGGTCGTGGGCGAGGCCCCGTCGCTCATCGACTGGCAGGTGTTCTTCGAATTCCCCTGCCAGCACCCGATCCGAGTGCGCAACGGCATGTTCGAGATCCCGAAATGGCGCATCACCCCAGATCGCAACGGCAACGCGATGAACAGCGAGCGCTGGGCCTCGGGCCGTTACGGCGGACCGCTCGGGGTCACCCAGCGCCTCCTCTCCCCCACCACGGTGCCCACGTACCTCAAAGGGCGCCCGGACCTCGATTGGGGCTCGTTGCAGCGCTACACCCCGTACGCGCCCGAAGCCGTGCCCGCGCAGCTTGAGATCTCCGTCGCCGAGCACAGCGGTCTGTACACCCCCGGCCCCATGTACACGATGTACGGGAAAGACGAAGACGATTAAGCCCGTCTGAATCCGTGGCGCGCAGCCCGTCGGACGACGCCGAAGCGAAGAACGCCTACGACAGCCTTGCGAGGAGCATGGCCCGTCATCCGCATTCGCATATGCGCATACGGGATAAGGAAAATTCATCCGACGCATGAATGTCGAAAAGAGTGAGAGCGCCCACACTTCTCATTAAAATCTCGTTAGGTGAGGGACATTGACGAAACGATGCTCTACATTGGCGCACCCGAAAAACACCTGATCGGAGCATCGTGCGCTTCTTCACAGTGGCTAGATTTCAGGGCGCGGACTTCCATAGGCTCGAAAAGAACATTCGCACTGCCATCGCGAATGCGAAGAAGGACGAGCAGCAACGAACCACCGAATGAAGTAGCAGGAGCACGGAAGGACTCATGAAACTCATCAAGGAACACCAGCCCGCTCCCAAGGTCGAGCTTCACGATGGCGCGTCCATCCCGCAGGTCGGACTCGGCGTCGCCAAGATGTCGGACGCGGACACCAGCGAAGTCGTGAAAGACGCCCTCCAGATGGGATACCGGCACATTGACACCGCGGCCAAATACGGCAACGAGCGCGGTGTCGGCCAGGGAATCGCCCAGTCCGGCGTCGCCCGTGAAGACATTTTTGTGACCACCAAGCTCTGGTTCGAGGATTTCGACGACGTCACCGCGAGCTTCGCGCGCAGCCTCGACCAACTGCAAACCGACTATGTCGACCTGTTCCTGATCCACTGGCCGGTGCCGCAACTCGGGAAGTACGTCGACGCGTGGAAAGACATGGTGCAAATCCGGGAGTCCGGGGCCGCCCGCTCCATCGGCGTCTCGAACTTCGAGGCGGAGCACCTGGAGAACGTCATCGCAGCCAGCGGCGTCGTCCCGGCGGTGAACCAAGTCGAGCTGCACCCCTATTTCCAGCAGGCGGCGCTCAAACAGGCCAACGCGCGGCACGGCGTCACCACCCAGGCGTGGAGCCCGCTGGCCCAAGGCATCGGCCTGCTCGACAACCCAGAACTGTCCGATATAGCGCAGAAGCACGGCAAGAGCATCGCGCAGGTCATCCTGCGCTGGCATGTGCAGCTCGGCCATGTCGTCATCCCGAAAACGAGCTCATCGCGCCGCCTCGCCGAGAACTTCGACATCTTCGACTTCTCGCTCGACACGAACGACCTCGTTGCTTTCGAGTCGCTGGACGACCCCGAAGGCGGGCGCCTCGGCTGCCACCCCAACGAAGGCTACTCGGCCCATGTCTCGCCCCGGAGCAAACAGCGCGTGGCGGAGATCGAGAGCCAAGAGAAAAAGAGCAACAAGAGAGCGGCCTGAACTCCTCCTCCACGCACAAGGCCGCAAGGAGGCAGGTTTCCCGACAGGGAGCCTGCCTCCTTTTTT
Organism: Segniliparus rotundus DSM 44985; assembly: GCF_000092825.1. Taxonomy (NCBI): domain Bacteria; kingdom Bacillati; phylum Actinomycetota; class Actinomycetes; order Mycobacteriales; family Segniliparaceae; genus Segniliparus; species Segniliparus rotundus. Next base: position 2,878,883 of record NC_014168.1, read on the forward strand.
GCCCGAGTTTTGCCTGTCCGCGCCCAAGCAGAGCGCCCGCGGCGGACTCGCGAGAGGGGCTCGAACCCCCAGACCGGACAGTTCCTCAGGGCAGGCGGCGCGGAACGCGGCGCCCCTGACTGCGCCGCTCTTAGCGTCCGGTGTGCGCGTCCTTCCCCGGCCCGCCGCCTTCTGACTCGCCGCCCTCAGACTCCTCGCCCTGATCCTCGTCCGCCAGCCCGAACGTGCCCGCCAGCCACCCGGTGGCGGCCCCGGCGCGCGCCCTCGAAGCCTCCTCCAGTTGCGCGGAGCGGGCCTCAGCGCCTCGCTCCGTCGCAGCCCACGCCGTCGAGAAAAGAAGAATCCGCGCGGTGAAGAAGAGGAACACCATGAAGCCGAGGATCGGCCCGAAGGTCTTGCCAGCCGGGCCGTTCGTCACGCCCTTGAGCAGCAACCAGGCCAGCTCCAAGAAAATCTCGAACAGGACCGCGCCGATCAGCCCGGCCTCGAACGCGTCCCGCAACGCCACGGCCTTGCGCGGCAGCCGCGAGATCACAAAGGAGAACAACACCCATGCGGCAAGCGTCGCGAGCACGGTGGAGGCGATAGTGACGACGCTCTGCGCCCCGGACCAATCGCCGAGGCCGACCCTGCCGATAGCCTTGCTCAACCACGAGCTCTTGGACAAGGTGATGAGGCCGAAGACGACGACAAGCGCCAATCCGAAGCTCAACAGAGCGAACAGATCGCTGAATTTGGTCGCGAACCAGTTTTTATCGTCCTCTTCCTGCTGCCACAGCTGGGTGAGCGACTCGCGAATCGCCGCGATCCAACCCAAACCAGACCACAGGCCAAGCCCCAGACCCACCGTCCCGACCGTGCCCCGCGAGGCGATCGCGGCGTCGATGAGCTGGTTGAGCTGTTTGGCGAGGCCGCCCTGCGCCGTGGAGGTGATGCGGTCTTTGATGTGGTCGAGCATCTCGGGGTTCTGGATGAGCACCTGGCCGAGGATCGCGAAGCCGATCATGATGAGCGGGAACAGTGAGAGCACGCTGTAGTACGTCACCCCGGCGGCGAAGAAATCCGCCTTGCGGTCCTGATAGCGCTCGACCGCGCGCACAAGGTGGGCCAGCGGCGGCCATTTTTCTTGCAGCCCAGCGAACCAGCTCTGCAATCGGTCGAGAACGCCCTCTTTCTTGTCCTGCGCCTCTTCGTGCGCCGCGCCGGTCGCGGCCGCGCTTTCCGTCAACGGTCAGCTCCTTTCAGAACGCCCGTGATCGGGCAAAAACCCCACAGCGTCATAGACGCGGGCCAGCGTCGCGCCAGCGATCTCCCTGGCGCGCTCGCCGCCTTCGGCGACGATTCGGTGCAATGCCGCCCGATTGTCGAGCCACCCGAGGGTGCGCTCTCGAACTGGCGCGGCGAACTCCACGAACGCGTCCGCGAGGTCTGTTTTGAGCGCGCCGTACCCCCCGCCCTGGTATTTGCGGGCGACTTCCTCCGCCGTCGCGCCGGTGAGCGCGGCGAAGATCGCGAGCAGGTTCGACAGGCCCGGCTTCTGGGCTGGGTCGAAGCGAACCTCGCCGTCGTTGTCGGTCACAGCGGAGCGGAACTTCTTCGCCGAAACCTTCGGCTCGTCCATGAGCTGCACGATGCCGGACTCCGAGGAAGCCGATTTGCTCATCTTCTTCGTCGGCTCGCGCAGATCGTAGACTCGCGCCCCCGCCTTCACCAGGCGGGCCTTGGGCACGACGAACGTCTCGCCGAAGCGGTGGTTGAAGCGCTCGGCGAGGTTGCGGGTCAGTTCGAGGTGCTGGCTCTGGTCTTCGCCCACCGGGACCAGTTCGGCTTGGTAGGCGAGGATGTCCGCGGCCATGAGGCACGGGTAGGTGAACAGGCCCACCGAGGTCTGCTCCCCTTGCTTGTCCGATTTGTCCTTGAACTGCGTCATCCGGCTCGCCTCGCCGAATCCGGTGAGGCAGCTGAGCACCCAGGCGAGCTGGGCGTTCGCCGGGACGTGGCTCTGCACGAAGATCGTGCATTGCTCGGGGTCCAGGCCCAACGCCAGCAATTGCGCGACATAGCGGAGCGTGTTCTCCCGCAGTTGCGCGGGATCGATCGGCGTGGTGATGCTGTGCTGGTCCGGGATGAAGTACAGCGCCTCGTAGTCCTGTTGCAGCTGCACCCATTGTTTGATGGCTCCGAGATAGTTGCCCAGGTGGATGGAGGAGCCGGTGGCCTGGATGCCGGAAATCAGACGCGGCCGCGTCATGCCGCGTACTCCACGACGATCGGGGCGTGGTCGGACCAGCGCAGCTCGTAATGCTCCGCCCGCTGGGTGACGGCCTTGACCGCCCGGGCGGCGAGCGGCTTGTTCGCGACGTGGTAGTCGATGCGCCACCCAGCGTCGTTGTCGAAGGCTTGCCCCCGGTACGACCACCATGAATACGGGCCCGCCTCCCCCGGATGGAACGCGCGCTGCACGTCTGTCCATCCTGAGCCATCGGCGAAAACCTCCCCGATCCAGGCCCGCTCATGCGGGAGGAAACCAGAGGCTTTCAGGTTCCCCTTCCAGTTCTTGATGTCCAGCTCGGTGTGCGCGATGTTCCAGTCCCCGCAGATCAGCACGTCGCGCTTCGCGTGGGCAAGCGGCTTGAGGTATTCGCCGAAGGTTGTGAGGAATTGGTCCTTCTCGACTTGGCGCTCGGTCTGCGCCTCGCCCGAGGGCAGGTACAGGCTCGCGAGGGTGAGCTTCCCGAAATCGGCCTCGATGTAGCGGCCGGATTCCGCGAATTGCGGATCGCCGTGGCCGATCCGCACCGCGTCGGGCTCGCGCCGAGAAAGAATCGCGACGCCGCTGCGTCCTTTCTGGGCGGCCGGAGCCTGCACAAGCGTCCAACCGTCCGCGAGAGCAGGCGCGAGCGCCGCGCGGGTCTCCGGCTCAGTGGCCCGCACCTCCTGCAAGCAAACGTAGTCCGCCGGGGCGGCGCTCAGCCAGCCCAACAGCCCCGTGTTGGCCGCAGAGCGCGCTTTGACAGCCGCGCGGACGCCGTTCACGTTCACAGTGGCCACAGAGAATGCCTTGGACGCAGAACCGTTCGATTCGGACACAATACGGAACAGTAGCAGAGCCTCACCGCGCGGCGGACGGAAAATCCTGCTCAGAGGCGCCCTCGTGGTCCGAGGAGCGCAGCAGGGGCGGCTCGTGCCCCGCAGGGGAAGAGCCCGAGTCGTTCGTTGGCAGCTCGACGAGTTGCTCCGCCTGCCCGATGGGGGAAGCCTGCCAAAGATTTTCCTGGGGCACGTCCTGGGGAACCGGGGAATGGGGCGTCGGGGAACTCTGGCGCTGGGTGAGGACAACCCCGGCCAAAAGGACCACTGCGCCCACTCCCTGGAAAACGTTGAGGCATTCGCCGAGCAACAACCACGCCATGAGCACTGCGACGGGGATCTCCAAGAGCCCGAGGATGGACGCGACTGTGGGCCGGAGCCGGGAAATCGCCGCCACCCCGAACGGGTACGCCAATCCCGTCATGAACCCCAACGCGAGCAACGGCACCAACGCGCCCGTCTGACCGCCCGCCATCGTCACCGATTCGGAGCCTTTGACCGCTGGGGCGAAGCCGAGCGCCACAAAGACTCCCATGACCACCGCCCCGAAGAGCAGCCCGCCCGCCGCCAACGCGGTCGGGGCGACGCGGTCCGAGAAACGGTGCCCCAGGATGAAGTACGCCGCGTTGGCGCTCGCGGCGGCCAAGCCCCAGAACACCCCCGCACCGTCGATGCTCGCGCCAGAGAACACCCCGAGCACGGCAAGCGCGCCGACGAGCGCGACCGCCGCGCCCGTGAGCACCGTCGCCGACGGGCGCACCCTGGCGGAGACCCAGAGCCACCCGATCACCACCACGGGCGAGAGGTATTCGAGCATCAGCGCGATCCCGACCGACATATGCTGCGCCGCGCTGAAGAAGCAGAACGGCGAGACCGCCATCGAGATCAGCCCGTACAGGGCGACGCCGCGCTTGTGCCGCCACACCCCGCGCGCCCAATCGGGCTCGAACCACTGCGCCACGACCGCGGCCGCGACCGCCGCGACCGCGAGCCTGGTGAGCACGATGCCGCCCGTGGACCAACCGGCCTGGGTCAGCGTTTTCGCCAGCGGGCCGGACACGCCAAAACACACCGCCGCGCCGACAGCCAACGGCAAGCCGGCGAATTGGGCTTCACGCCTCGACTTCATGAACATGTCCTCACCTCCTGGGAGTGCGGAGCACATGGCGAGTCGCAGGAATTCGTCATGAGCTACTGGGAGTTTCACTCCTGAAAGTAGCAAAATTTTATGTCATGCGTCAAGATGTTTTGAGTCATGACAGAACTCAAGCGCGGTGCTCTCTTCAGCCAAGACACTCTCACCACCTTGCTGGCGCTCGCGCGCCTGGTGAACTCCGAATTCGGCGGGCCGGACGTGCTCGAAAGCGCCGAAACACTGTGCGCCTTCCTCGACGAGCACGGCTGGACCGGGCGGCGGGACGGGGACAAAGCCGAGCTCGAAGCGATGCGAGCCCTGCGGACGCGGATCAGCGCGCTCTGGGAGCTGCTCGAGAACGAAGAGGCCTTGGTCGCCGAAGTCAACTCGCTCCTCGCCACCACCAGGGCCAACCCTTGGCTCACCCGCCATAGCGAAGCCCCCTACTGGCATCTGCACTTCAACCAGCCCGACGACCCGCTCGCCGAACGCATCGGAGCCGAAATCGCCATGGCCTTCGCCGAAATCATCCGCTCGGACGAGATCAGCCGGCTCAAGCAGTGCGCCGCTCCGGACTGCTCCGCAGTCCTGGTGGACCTGTCCAGGAACCGTTCTCGGCTGTTCTGCGACATCGGCAACTGCGGCAACCGCATGCACGTCGCCGCGTACCGCGCCCGACTGCGCAAACTGGGGTAAGGGCGCACGGGCGCCTGACAGCGGCGAACCTGCGACGCCCGCCCAGGCAAACGCCTCGGCGCCGATCAGCCCCGCGCGGAAAGTTTCGCGAGGAGCTTCGCTCCCACGCACTCGGGCACGAACTCCCCGACCGCCCCGCCGTGCCCGGCGACCTCTTTGATGAGCGAGCTGGAGATGTACGAGAACTCCGGCGAGGTCGCCACGAAGAACGTGTCCACTTCGGCGAGATGGTGGTTCATCTGCGCCATAGCGATCTCATACTCGAAATCGATGCTCGTGCGCAGGCCCTTGACAATGGCCTTGACGCCTCGGCGTTTGGCCCCGGAGACCAGGAGCCCTTCCCACGCTTCGACATCCACATGCGCGAAGCTCGCCGTCGCCTCACGGATCAGCTCCATCCTCTCGTCCGAGCTGAAGAGAGTCTGTTTTTTCGGGTTCGTCATCACAACGACGGTGAGCCGGTCGAAATGCTTCGCGGCTCGGCCGATGACGTCGAGATGCCCCAATGTGATGGGATCGAATGTGCCGGGATAGATGGCGTGGCCCATACCGGTCAGCCTAATGCACCCGCCGGGCGTGTGCCACGAGCATCCTTTCGGCGTATTCCGGGGGCGCGCGCCGGCCGCCAGCCAGTGCACCAGCCGCACGAGGGCGGCTGGTGCAACAAGAGCAAAGGGTCAGAGGTCGAAGACCAACCGCCCGCCGTCTTTGGAGCGCGACACGCACACCAACATGTGCCCTTGCTCGCGCTGATGCTCGGTGAGGGTGTGCTCTCGATGGTCGACCTCGCCTTCGACGACCCGCTGCACGCACGTCCCGCAGAAACCTTGCTGACAGGAGTAGCCCACATTCGGTTTGACCCGGCGGATCGCCGCGAGCGGGCTCTCGTTCGCGCCGACCTGGACCGTTTCGCCGCTTCGCGCCAGAACCGCCTCGAACGCGACCCCGTTGACCACCGGCGGCGGGGAGAAACGCTCGAAATGCAGCTCCACCGAAGAGTCAGCGCCGATGCCCCGGCGAATCGTCTCGATCATCGGCGGCGGCCCGCACGCGTACACGGCGGTGTCCCCGTCCACCCCGGCGAGCAGATCTTGCGGACACGGCAGGCCGTGCTCGTCGTCGGTGCGCACCCGCGCCCCGGGCCCGAAGGCGAGCACTTCGTCCAGGAACGGCAGGCTGTCCCTGTGCCTGCCGGTGTAGAGCATGCTCCAGTCAAGGCCGAGCCGGCTGGCGAGACGCACCATCGGCAAGATCGGGGTGATCCCGATGCCGCCAGCGATGAAACAGAGCTTCTTCTTGAGCGAGGCGGAACCGGGCAGCGGCATCATGAACGCGTTGCGCGGCCTGCTGACCTCGACGAGGTCGCCGACCTTCAGACTGTGGGCCTCGACCGAACCGCCGTTGCCGTCTGGAATGCGCCGGATCGCGATCCGGTACTCGCGCTCCCGTCTCGGATCGCCGCACAACGAGTACTGCCGAACGCGGCCTGAGGGGAGGTACAGGTCGATATGCGCCCCGGCGTGCCACTGGCCCAGCTTGATCCCGTCCGGCGCGGCCAGTGTCAGCTGGCAGACGTTCTCGTCCTTCGCGACGATCCGCCGATCAATGAGGAGCATCTTCCTGCGGTTCGGCACCGCGGCGAGCCGGACCCGCTCCGCGTCGGCGCGTCCGACCAGAGTCACGGGCACGACGTAGTCGAGCGCCCCGCCGATACAGCGCATGAGGATGTCTTTGCGCCCAGCCCCGTACAAGCTCGGCGGCACGCTGTTGGCGTGCTCCTTCAACACGCCAACCCGCAGCAAGGACTCGCGCACCGCGCGGCGGACCGGACCAGTCGCCTCGGCTGCGGCGCCCGGTTCAGGCATGGAGCGCCCGCGCGGCCGGCGAGGTGGCGAGGTACGCGACGGCTTGCGCGGTGTTGCCCTCGGTGTCGGTGGTGTACTTCCAACGGAAAAGCCGCAGCGCCGAGCGGAGGAGGAAGCCCATCTGAGGGATGGAGCCGCGCCGCCATGAGGCGCGCAGTTTCCACATGAGCCGGAAATACCCGAGGTTGGGCAGCGACGGGTCGTGCCGCACCAAGAACTTCGTTCCGCGCAGGATCACAGTCAAGAAGCCGATACTCGCGATCAAGCTCATGACCGCGCGCTGGGCGTAGCCCATGCCGAGATACATGGCGAGGTTGTGCGCGACGTGCCGGTGCTCCACCTCTTCGGCGCCATGCCAGCGGAAGAGGTCCGCCATGACCGGGTCGACGTCGAGCTCGTCCCACCGGTTGTTCAGGACCCAGTCGCCCAGCACGGCGGTGAAGTGCTCGACCGCCGCGACCAGGGCGACACCGGCTTCCACCGTGTTCGCCTTGCGCTTGGGGTCGGCATAGTCGATGCGCTCCGAGAGGCGCTCGGCCACCCATTCCACTTGGCGCAAGAAGGGCTCGCAGTCGATGCCGTGGCGGGCGAGGTACTCCACTGTGGCCTTGTCGTGGCTCTTCGCGTGCACCGCCTCTTGCCCCATGAAGCCGATCACCTCCTCGCGGATGCGCTCGTCGTGGACATACTCCAAAGCGTCCGTGAAGACCTTGCAGAACCACCGTTCGCCGGTGGGCAGGAAAAGGTTGAGCGCGGTGATGAAATGCGAGCCGTACGGATCATTCCGTATCCAGCAGAGCGGAGCGTGCCCGAAGTCGAACTGAACGTCCCTGGCGTGCAAGGCGATCTCTTCGGGGGCGAACGTGTCCGGTGCCCCCGCTGCTGCGTGCAGTTCGGCAGCCATAGGCTTCTCCTTGCGTCCAAAATCAGGTGTTTTCGCTCAAGAGTATACGCCCGAGTATACACCTGCGCGAGCCGAACAAGCGGCGCCCAACAGGGCGCCCGCCCCCATGGCGAACCGTTACGATGAGCCTGCCGTCACCGCAGAACAACCCCGAAAAGAGCCCATGCGAAACGCGAAACTCCCGCTTCTGTTCGTCGTGGCCGTGGTCGGCGTTCTGATCCTCGGCGCGGTCTGCCTCGTCGCGCTGAGCGGCCGGGGCGGGATCGCCGTGGCGCCGACGGCAGGGCAGGGCGCCGACAGCCAGCCGGCCCCGACCGGGTCGAGCATCGCGGCCGCCCTCGCGGGACCACCGCCGCCCTGGGCGGGAAAACCGACCACGGCGCCCAGGAACAGCTCGTCGAGCCCGCCGCCGAGCCGGCCGAGCCCCGCGTCATCGGCGGTCCCGGCCGTCCAGGGCCCGCCGATGACGGTCTCCTACTCGGTCACAGGGTCCGGACCGGCGAGCATCTTGACGTATTGGCGGGGCGACCACGACATCGCGACGGAGCACGACGCCCCGCTGCCCTGGTCGCGCACCGTCACCCTGAACGAGCAGAGCAGCATCCGGCTCAGCGCCCAAGTCGGCGCGGGCGACGCGCACTGCCAAATCTCGGTCGACGGCCAGTTGCCGCCGAAGCGACCGGGGCTTATTTCGTGACGTGCCAAACCACCCCGCGCCCCGGTGTCCACGACCGCTGAGACGGTCGCCGCGCCACAGCGGATTCTCAGCTCTTTCCCAGCGCCGCAGGCTTGCACGAGGATTGCGCCAGAGCTAGCATCTGCGGGGAAGATCTGTTGACCAGGGGAGGCTTGGGCCCCTGGCAGTGAAACCGCATGGGAAAGGACCCCGACAACCATGTCCCTGACCGTTCTTGCCAGGACCGCGCTCTGCGGCGCGGCCGCCCTGCCCTTCGCCCTGCCCGCGAGCCTCGCCGCCGCAGCCCCGGTGACCGTCGCCTACCAGGTCGTCGGCTCGGGCAACGCCACCGAACTCGTCTACTGGGACGAGAACGGCGCGAAACAGACCTTGAACGCGGTGCCGCTGCCGTGGAGCAAGACGGTGTCGATCCCCAAAACGATCCCCATCCACCTGAACGTGGTCGTCCCCAACGGGGAAGTCACCTGCAAGATCGCCGTGGACGGCAAGCCGACCTCGGAAATCAAAGGGAAGTACTCCGCGCGGTGCAGCGCGGACATCACCGGGTCCTGAACCTGACCGACGAATACCCTCCTCGGGTATAATCGCGTCATGAGCGAAGGAGTTCCCGACCCCGCCCCGCCGAACGACGGCGGATGTTGCCGCACAACCGGCGGCAACACCGAGGGAGCCCCTTCAGCATTGCTGGCGCAGACCGAGCAACCGAGCGCTGGAAACCATGCGGCGAAAATCTCGACAGCCACACGGGGCTACAACGAAAGCAAAGACAACCACCTGCGCAGATTGCGCAGGATCGAAGGGCAAGTCCGAGGCCTGGCCCGGATGATCGAGCAAGACGAATACTGTATCGACGTGCTCACCCAGGTTTCGGCGACAACACGGGCCCTGCAATCGATGGCATTGGGGCTGCTGGACGAGCACCTGAAAGGGTGTGTCGCGTCAGCGATCCACCACGGGGACGACGCCGACGCGAAAGTCGCCGAAGCCGCCGCGGCCATCGCCCGCCTCGTCAAATCCTAAGGAGCCCCATGACCGTCCAGAGCTACTATGTCACAGGCATGACCTGCGGGCACTGCGTCAGCGCGGTGAGCAAGGAGCTGAGCGCGATCAGCGGCGTCTCGGACGTTTCAGTCAACCTGGAAACCGGCGAGGTCCGGGTCGCCTCGCACACGCCGCTCGGCGAGGGGCAGGTCCGCGACGCGGTCACCGAGGCAGGGTACGGGCTCGTGTAGGAGCTGCCCTCGGAAAATCCGCCGCGGCGCGCATGACGGCCGCCCCCATGCACTCCGCGAAGAGTTCTCGCGACCAGATCGAACACGCGCAAAACCAGTCGCCTAGCCTGGACGCATGGAGCCGAAAACACTGCTCTACAGCACCCAGGCCGTCCTCGCCATCGACGGACTGGTGTTCGCGTGGGCGCTCGCCCTCGGCGTGCTCAAATACCGCCAGATCCTCGCCTCGCCGGAGCACCGCGCGCACCCCTACACCGACATCGCGCACCGAGCCGCGCTGCTCTACTCCTTCGCCATCCTGCTCATCGCCGCATTCGTGCAACTGAGCGTCTGGCCCCCTGCAGTCAACCTCGCCGCCGCCCTCGTGGTGATCGTCTTTTTCGTCTCAGCGATCGCCGCATACGCCTACCACGGGGTGCGGCGGGACACCGAGAACCAGTTCGCCGGGGCTGGCTGGCTCCTCCGCGCGAACATGGCGCTGCTCGTCGTCGGCGAAATCGGCGGTTTCGCCGTTGTTTTCTCCGGGTTCCTGTGGGGTTTGCGCTAAACCCCAAGACAGGCGAACTCGACGCGGGTGTCGCCGTACTCATACGCCTTCACGAGGTCGAATGCCGCAGGCCACATCGTCTCGTTCGACCTTTTGGAGCGCTCAAGGACCAGGAGCGCGTCGTGGGCGAGCCAGCCCTGCGCGAGCAGCGCTTCGAGCAGCCGGGCGATTTCCTCGTCGCCGATGTCGTACGGCGGATCGGCGAACACCAGGTCGTACGGCTCCGGTGGCGGCGACGAGAGCACCGCGAGCACCGTCGCCGCACGCACGGAGACAACGCCTTGAACGTCGAGCTCCGCAATGTTCGCACGCAACGCGGCAACAGAAGAGCGCCCCGAGTCGACACAGAACGCATGTGCCGCGCCTCGGGAAATCGCCTCAAGGGCGAGCGCACCGGAGCCCGCGTACAAGTCCAGCACCCGCGCGCCGTCGAAGGCCATTTGATTGCCCAGGGCGCTGAACATCGCGGCCCGCACTCGCTCGGCGGTGGGGCGTGCGCCCGTCGCCGGGGTCCGAAGCCGCCTGCCCCGGTGCTCTCCCGCGACAATCCGGATCATCCCAGCTTCACCTGCCTGCCAGTGCCCGAAGGAAAAACCCCAGGTTCGCGGGGCGCTCGGCGAGACGGCGCACAAAGTAGCCGTACCATCGCCCGCCGTAGGGCACATAGGTGCGCACCCGCACGCGCGAGGCGGCCAAGCGCGCCTGCTCGTCCGCCCGCACCCCGTACAGCATCTGGTGCTCATAGCTCGACGCGACGCGACTGGTCGCCGCGGCAAGTCTGGTCGCCTCGGCGATCATCGCGGGGTCGTGCGAGGCCACCATCGGGTAGCCGTCGCCCTCGAAAAGCACCGCAAGGCAGCGCTTGTACGAGGAGTCGACCTGTTCTTTGTCCTGGTAGGCGACAGATTTTGGCTCCTGGTAGGCGCCCTTGCAGAGCCGGATCCGCGAACCTGGGCCCGCGAAATCGCGGCAGTCCGCCTCGGTGCGCTTGAGATAGCTTTGCAGCACCGCGCCGGTCCACGGGAAGTCCGACCGCAACGCCCGCACGACAGAAAGCGTGGCTTCGGTGGTGGTGTGGTCCTCCATGTCCACGGTGACCAGCGCGCCGACCTCGTCGGCCTTCGCGCACAGCGCCTGCGCGCCCGCCAGCGCGAGCGCCTGGCCGTCCGGCAAGAGCTGCCCGAAGGCAGAAAGCTTGATGGAGGCCTCGAGCGCGCCGTCGGGCAGGGGCTGCCCACGCGCGGCGAGCTCGTCGCGCACCCGTCCCAGGCCGTCCAGCAGATCGCGGTGCGCTTGGACAGCGGCCTCGGCTTGCGCGCGGTCGCGGACGTTCTCCCCCAGGTGATCCACTGAGACGAAGCGCGAGCCCAACAGATCCGCGACGACGCGCAACGCGTCGTCCAACTCGTACCCGGCGACGAAGCGCGACACCACGGCGCGGGTGAACGCGAAGCGTTGGGAAAGAGACTCGAGGCGCTGGCTCTTCGAAGCGGCGAGCAGCACCGGGCGCGCTGGGTGCCGCAATGCCGCGAGCAGCGGCGATCCCTTGTTCATTGGCCCATGTGGGGGTAGCTGTGGCTGACAGCGGGGACGAACGTCTCCTTGATCGACCGAGGCGAGGCCCAACGCGAGAGGTTGAGTTTGGAACCCGCTTTGTCGTTGGTGCCCGAGGCTCTGCCGCCGCCGAAGGGCTGCTGGCCGACCACGGCGCCTGTCGGCTTGTCGTTGACGTAGAAATTGCCTGCGGCGAAGCGCAGCGCCTGACAGGCTTGGGCGAGCGCTGCCCGGTCTTGGGCGAACACCGCGCCGGTGAGCGCGTACTTCGAGGTCGCGTCCACCAGTCGCAGCGTGTCCTCCCACGCGGCGTCCGGATAGATGTGGACGGAGAGGATCGGGCCGAAATACTCGGTCCGCATCGCCTCGTCCGCCGGATCCTCCACGAGCAGCACCGTGGGGCTCACGAAATAGCCTTCGCCGCAGTCCGCGACCCCGCCTGCGAGCACCCGCACGCCGGGCGCGCGCCGCGCCCGGTCCAGCGCGGCAGCGTGTTTGTCGAACGCGCGGCGGTCGATCACCGCGCCGCCGAAGTTCGCGAAATCCGCGACGTCGCCGTAGCGCAGCTCGTTCGCCGTCGCGGCAAGCTCTTCCCCGACGCGCGCCCAGAGGGACTGCGGGATGTAGGCGCGGGACGCGGCGGAGCACTTCTGGCCCTGGTAATCGAAGGCGCCGCGCACCAGGCCGGTCACCAGCGCCGCGGGGTCGGCGCTGGGGTGGGCGAGCACGAAATCCTTCCCCCCGGTCTCCCCGACAATCCTCGGGTAGCCCCGGTACTTCGCGATGTTGGCCCCGACCTGCGCCCAAAGCTTCTGAAAGGTCGCCGTCGAGCCGGTGAAATGGATCCCGGCGAGGCCAGGGTCGGCCAGGAGCACGTCGGAGACCGCGATGCCGTCGCCATGCAGCATATTGATGACCCCTGGCGGCAGTCCGGCCTCGGTCAAAAGCTCCAGAGTGAGTTGCGCGGCAAGGGCCTGCGACGGCGACGGCTTCCATATGACCGTATTGCCCAGGAGCGCGGGGGCGGTCGGCAGGTTGCCGCCGATCGCGGTGAAATTGAACGGGGTGATCGCGTAGACGAAGCCCTCCAACGGCCGGTATTCCACGCGGTTCCACACCCCAGGCGGGCTCACCGGCTGTTCGGCGAGCAGCTCGCGGGCGAACGCCGCGTTGAACCGCCAGAAATCCACGAGCTCGCACGCGGCGTCGATCTCGGCCTGGTACACCGACTTCGACTGGCCCAGCATCGTGGCCGCGACAAGCCGAGCCCGCCAGGGGCCGGAAAGCAGATCCGCCGCTTTGAGGAAGACTGCGGCGCGGTCGTCGAAGGAGAGCTCGCGCCACTGCGGCGCTGCCCGAGCCGCGGCCTCGACGGCCGCCTTGGCGTCCTCCTTCGTCGCGTTGCGAAGGGTTCCCAGGCGATGGGCGTGGCGATGGGGCGACACCACAGCAGCCGGCTCCCCGGACCCCGAGACCTGCTTTCCCCCGATGACATGGGGCAGATCTCGGACCTGCGAGCACAACTCCGCGAGCTGCGCCTGTGTCTCGGCCCGCTCGGGGGAGCCTGGCGCGTAGGAGCGCACCGGTTCGTTCGTCGGAGCCGGAAGAACGGTGACAGCGTCCATTCGAGCCTGCCTTTCCATCGCGGTGCCCGCTTCCCTCAGCTTAGGCCAGCGTGAGGCCTTCCGCAGCAACAGCGCCGAGCCGCTGGGCCAGCGTCAGTCGCGGGTGAGCTTGCGATGGGTGACGGAATGCGGTCGGGCCGCGTCCGGGCCGAGGCGTTCGATCTTGTTCGCCTCGTAGCCCTGGAAGTTGCCTTCGAACCAGAACCAGCTGGCCGGATTCTCGTCCGTGCCCTCCCACGCGAGGATGTGCGTGCAAGTGCGGTCGAGGAACCAACGGTCGTGGGAGATCACCACGGCGCAGCCGGGGAATTTGTCGAGCGCGTTCTCCAACGACGACAACGTTTCCACGTCCAGGTCGTTGGTCGGCTCGTCCAGCAGAATCAAGTTCCCGCCCTGTTTGAGCGTGAGCGCGAGGTTCAGCCGGTTGCGCTCTCCGCCAGAGAGCACGCCAGCAGGTTTCTGCTGATCGGGGCCTTTGAACCCGAACGCCGAGACATAGGCGCGGGACGGGATCTCGCTCTGCCCGACCTGGATGTAGTCCAGGCCTTCGGAGACCACCTGCCAGACCGTCTTCGCGGGGTCGATGCCCGCCCGGTTCTGGTCCACGTAGCTGAGCGTGACGGTCTCGCCGATTTTGACCGTGCCGGAATCGGGTTTCTCAAAACCGACGATCGTTTTGAACAGGGTTGATTTCCCGACGCCGTTCGGGCCGATCACACCGACGATGCCGTTGCGCGGCAAGGTGAACGAGAGGTCCTTGATGAGCGCGCGCCCGCCGAACCCCTTGTCCAGGTGCTCGACTTCGACCACCACATTGCCCAGGCGCGGGCCCGGCGGGATCTGGATCTCCTCGAAGTCGAGCTTGCGGGTCTTGTCCGCTTCCGCGGCCATCTCCTCGTAGCGGGTGAGGCGGGCCTTGTTCTTGGCCTGGCGGGCCTTCGCCCCCGACCGCACCCACGCGAGCTCCTCTTGCAGGCGCTTTTGCAGTTTCTGGTCCTTTTTGCCCTGGACTTCCAAACGCTCGGCCTTCTTCTCCAGGTATGTGGAGTAGTTGCCCTCGTACGGGTACGCGCGGCCACGGTCGAGCTCAAGAATCCACTGCGCCACGTTGTCGAGGAAGTAACGGTCGTGGGTGACGGCGAGGACGGCGCCGGGGTAGCTCGCGAGGAACTGCTCCAGCCACAGCACGCTCTCCGCGTCGAGGTGGTTGGTGGGCTCGTCGAGGAGCAAAAGGTCCGGTTTGGAGAGGAGCAGTTTGCACAGCGCCACCCGGCGGCGCTCCCCGCCGGACAGGTGGGCGACGGGCTCGTCGGCGGGCGGGCAGCGCAACGCGTCCATCGCCTGCTCCAGCTGCGAGTCGAGGTCCCACGCGTCGGCGTGGTCCAGCTCCTCTTGCAGGAGCCCCATCTCCTCCATGAGCTCGTCGGTGTAGTCCGTGGCCATCAGCTCGGCGACCTCGTTGTATCGGTCGAGTTTGACTTTGATCTCCCCGAGGCCGGCCTCGACGTTCTGTTTGACGGTCTTGTCCTCGTCCAGCTCGGGCTCCTGCATGAGGATGCCGACCGTCGCCTCCGGCGCGAGGAACGCGTCCCCGTTGCCCGGCTGGTCGAGCCCGGCCATGATCTTCAGGACGCTGGACTTGCCCGCGCCGTTCGGGCCGACAACGCCGATCTTCGCCCCGGGGAGGAACGCGAGGGTCACGTTGTCCAGAATGACTTTGTCGCCGTGCGCTTTGCGCACATTGCGCATGGTGTAGATGTAATCCGCCACCGGGACATCTTAGGCCAAGCGGGCGCAGGCCCCGCAAAGGCCGTCCGCCGCGGCGGGCAACGCTCTTGAAAAGAACACGGCCCGTCAAAAAGAAGAAGCTCGATACTCTGGAAGTCATGCCAAAGCACATCATTGTCTCGGGCGCCGGTATCGCCGGAACCGCTCTCGCCCATGAGCTCGCCGCGCGCGGCTGGCGCGCCACAGTGCTGGAACGGTTCCCCGAACACCGCAGCGAAGGCCAAAACGTCGACATACGCGGCGCAGCCCGCGCAGTCATCCAGAAAATGGGCGTCGAAGCCGCCGTCCGCGCCGCCAACACGACCGAGGTCGGCATCCGCTTCGTCAGAGCCGACGGCTCGACCGCCGCCGCGTTTCCCGTCTCACGGCACGGCGGAGCCGACGGCCCGACCGCCGAACTGGAGATCTTGCGCAGCGAACTTTCCCGCATCCTCTTCGAGCGCAGCAGCGAGCACGCCGACTACCGCTACGGCGTCAGCATCGCCGACGTGGCCGACCATGGCGACCGCGTCACGGCCACGCTCGACGACGGCAGCGCCCTCGACGGGGACGCGCTGGTCATCGCCGAGGGGCTGCGCTCCCGCTCGCGCCGGTTCGTCACCAGCGCGGCGGTGCGCGATTTCAGCATGTACTTCGCGTACGCGACCCTGCCTCGCCGCGACAGCGACGAGAAGTGGTGGCTGTGGCAGAGGGCGACGCGATCACGCGCCGTGCACCTTCGCCCCGACAACGTCGGGACGACACGCGCCATCCTGACGTTCTTCTCCGACGCGCGAGGCTTCGAAGACCTCGACCGCGAAAGCCAGGTCACCATTCTGCGGCGGACATTCGCCGACGTCGGGGGGATCGCCCCCCGCGTGCTCGGCGACCTCGAAGCCGGCGCGCCCCTCTACTTCTCGGTCGTCGGCCAGGTGCGAAGCCCCACCTGGAGCAAGGGGCGGATAGCGCTCCTCGGCGACACCGCGTTCTGCAACGCGACATTCGGCGGAGCCGGCACCAGCTTGGCGCTCATCGGAGCGTACGTCTTGGCTGGCGAACTGGCCGGAGCCGAGCGCATCAGCACAGCGTTCGCGCAGTACGAGCGAGTGATGAAACCGTTCGCCGGCGCCGCCCCGAAAGTCAGCGAACGGGCGCTGCGGCTCGCCAATCCTCGTTCGCGCAATGGCGTCCGCGCCCTGGACGCCGCCCTGGGCCTCGCCGCCAATCCGATCGTCAAGAAAGTGTCCGCGCTCGCCAGCCGCGCCATGACGAACACCGGCGAGGAGCTGCTGCCCGCCTACCCCGACGCCCCGCACAGAGCCCGCCTGGGATGACTGGGCCGTTCCCGCGCCGACCCTTGTCGCGGAGACGGCGAACACGCCTGGGCTTGCTGTGCGCGCGGCGCTTGCCCTCGTGTCAGGGCGTTCGCTTCGCTTTGAGCGATCTTCTTCGCAAGGCTAAGGTGACTCCGTGATCAACGATACGACGGCGATCCCAGCTGCCGAGGAACGCGCCAGCGCCGAGTCGGCGCAGGACAGCCCCAAAAAAGCGGGGAAGCGGGCTCGTCAACGCGCCCCCCGGAAAGCCAGCGGGCACTGGAGCCCCGCCAAGCGGGCCATGCCCGCGATCGCGCGCCTGCGCGCACAGGAGGGGGTCCGCGACGAGTCGCTGCTCGGGGTGCGTTATGCCCGCATGGCGTCGTCTTCGTGGGCGTATCTGCGCGGAGCCGCGGCAGTGATGGCCGCCGACCTCGCGGCGGCTCCGCACTCTGGGCTCATCGTGCAGATGTGCGGGGACGCCCATATCCTGAACTTCGGCTTGTGGGCCTCGCCTGAGCGGCAGCTGCTGTTCGACGCCAGGGATTTCGACGAAACCCTGCCCGGTCCCTTCGAATGGGACTTGAAACGATTGGCGACCAGCGCCCACGTGCTCGCCGCCGCCGAAAAACTCGACCGAGCCGCGGGCGAGGAGGCGGCCGCGGCGGCGGTCGGCAGCTACATCGAGAGCATGCGCCGCTACGCCAAACTCGGCGAACTCGACATCTGGTACGACGTGATCACCGCGGACGCGGCATTGGAGTACCTCTCCTCCGGCGATGCGGAACGCGCCCGCGAAAAAATCGAAGAAGAGTCCCAGAAGAAGTCCCACGAAGGCTCGGTCGAGAAACTGACGACCGGCGACGACGAGCAAAAACGGATCACCTCAGACCCGGTGAAACGCCGCCGCCACGAGGCGGCCCACAGTCCGGAAAACCGCGTGTGGCGCACCGCGATGGGCACGTATCTCGATTCCATCCCCCCGCATTTGCAGCGGCTCGTCTCCAGATTCTCACTGGTCGACTCGGTGCGCCAAGTGGTCGGCGTGGGGAGCGTCGGCATGCGCATCTACCTCAACCTCATGGAGGGCGAGAGCGGCAAACAACCAGTGTTCTTCCAGATGAAGCAGGCAACCGCGTCCGTGTACGAGGAATTCCTCGGCCCCAGCGAATTCGACAACCACGGCCAACGCGTGGTCGCCGGTCAGCGGTTGATGCAATCGGCGAGCGACCTGTTTTTAGGCTGGGCGAAAGGAGGAGAGTTCGACTATTACGTCCGCCAGTTCCGGGATATGAAAGTGATCCCGGAAGGAGAGCACATCGCCGGGCGCCTCCCCGAGTTC
This sequence comes from Segniliparus rotundus DSM 44985, assembly GCF_000092825.1. Taxonomy (NCBI): domain Bacteria; kingdom Bacillati; phylum Actinomycetota; class Actinomycetes; order Mycobacteriales; family Segniliparaceae; genus Segniliparus; species Segniliparus rotundus. The sequence goes on from NC_014168.1 coordinate 2,896,653, forward strand.
GCCGCTTTATGCGGCGCAGCCCTCGCCAAATCGCATGCCCGCAGCGGCGAGCCCGCGGCGATCAGCGCCTACATCGGGAAAGGGCGCGCGTTCACCCGAGGGATCCTCGAATTCGCCCGCGCGTACGCCGCCCAAACCCACGAGGACCACGCGGAACTTGTCGCGGCAATCGCCGCTGGCGCCGTCCCGGCATCGGAGAACCCCTGGTGAACTGAGAACAGGACGCCGAGAACAAAACCTTTTTCGGCCGTGCCCCACAAGGCCGCGCGCCTCTCTGCGGCAATTGCGGAATCAGCAGGCCGATCCCGCATCAGTGCGCGGGAGGTCGGCCCCTGGCGCGTGATGACGGCTCAGATGTCGTGCGCGAAGCGGACGACGACACGCCCGTTCGGCCCCTCCAGCGCCGTGTCCGCGGCCAGCGGATCGTCGTCCATCACCAGTGACGATTGCCCCGGCGGGGACGGAGGCAACAGGGGCAGGATCGGCCCAGCCCCTCCGTGGGAATGACACAGCTCGGGCTGGAGCAAGCCTTCTGCCCCGAAATCCTTGTAGTCCCACTCTACTGGAATGGCGTCGTCCGAGCTCACACGGCAATCTTACCAAAGGGCGCAGGACCCCATAAGGGAAAACGTCCAGAGCGCACCGCAATCGGGCTTGGCTGAGGACGGGCGGCAGCCACGGGGCACACCGGCATAGGGGCACGCACGGGAAGCCTCGAATCGGCAGAAGCCGGATCGTTTCTGTTGGGAAGCTCTCTCCTCCGGCCTGAACCGGCATGGCGAAACACTGCCCGAGTAGGTGTTTCCTGGTGACGCCAGCAGGACTCGAACCTGCGACCTAGAGATTATGAGGTTCGGGGCGTTGACTCGCGCGGGTACTCGCTTAAAAACACCGTCTCAGCTGGCGTTGAGTTGGCCTGTGGCGTTTGTTCGCGAAGAGACGCGAGGGTCCGATTCGGGTGTTTTTGTCGGGTTTCTGTTGGGTTTTTGTTGGCGGTTCGAGCCGCCCAAGGCGACGATGGTCAAGTCGAACGGCTTTAACGCGCCCATGGCACGGGGGTCGCCCTTGCGGGTGTCCATTTGGGGTATACCCGTGTTGGGCACGGCGCGGCTTCGGTCGAAGTGTCTAAATAGAGTAGTGGATCGTATTGTTTGACATGTGTCTAGCGATATCTTAGACTCTATTTTGACATCAACACGTCGAGCGAAGGAATCGAGAACATGGGCCAGCGGGTCGGATACGTTAGAGTGAGCACTATGGCGCAGAACACCGAACGCCAGCTCGACGGCGTTGAGCTCGACAAGGTTTTCACCGACAAGCTCAGCGGCAAAGACACCGCCCGTCCCTCGCTCGACCAGGTTCTCGGCTACGTCCGCGAGGGCGATGTGCTGCTAGTGCATTCCATGGACCGCCTGGCGCGGAGCCTGGACGACTTGCGGCGGATCGTGCGCGGCCTGACCGCTAAGGGCGTGCGGGTCGAGTTCGTGAAAGAGGGCCTGGCCTTCACCGGGGACGACTCGCCCATGAACACCCTGCTGCTGTCGATGCTCGGCGCGGTCGCGGAGTTCGAGCGGTCCATGATCCTAGAGCGCCAGCGCGAGGGCATCGCCATCGCCAAGCGCGACGGCAAATACAAGGGCAGGAAAGCCGCTCTGGACACAGAGAGGGCCGACGAGCTGCGCGCGCGCCTCAAAGCGGGCGAGCCCGTCGCCAGCCTCGCCCGCGAGTACGGGGTTAGCCGACAGACTGTCTACAACTACGCCGCCTGACCCCACGGGGGTACCCCCTACCCCCGCCATGCCCGCACCTCGGCCGCATAGGCGAACGCCCTCCCCGGTCTTTTTTTCTTCAACCAAACGCCATGCGTTCGTCCTACCGCGCGCATCACCCTGTGGTGCGGACCCGCCACAGATCCCGCCGCGTCCATCCGCGACGATTTAGAAGATGGTGGGCAAATTGCCCACCATCTGTCCAAGGTCGGGGTCGTCGGCCAAGTCCTTGACCCTGCGGACCTTGCTGATGGTGTCGCGCCCGTAGCCGACCGCCTGCGCCGCGATGTCCCGAGTCTCGGGCTGCTTCGGCAAAACTGCCGCCGATTCGGCGGCAGTTTTCGGCCTGCCCTGAGTCTCTTTGCGCCGCTCTTGCGCCACGGGCCGCAGCGCCGCCTCTATCGCGCTGGCTATCGCCTCGGCCTCGGTGGGCGTGAACGGCTTGCGCTGCGTGTTCTCATCCGCCTCCGCGCGCAACAAGTCCGAAGCCTCCACCAGGGAGGCCACGAAGGTGACCGGCACCGTCTGCCAGCCCAACAACCGCGCCGCCTCCAAACGCCGCTGACCGGCCACCAGCCGCAAATCCGCCGTCACCGCCACCGGGTGGATCAACCCCACCTCGGGGACGAGGTGGAAACCGTCGCTGCCTGGCTCGGCATCAGTCCCGCCGATCTCATGTTTCCGCCGAACCTGAGGCGCCGTTACTGAACGCTCACGCTCGTTCGAGCCAGGACGCGGGAGGCTCGTAGTCGTCCTCCCCCGGACCAGGCGCAGCGGCGGTGTTCGGTCTCGACGGGCCGTCCTGCGGGGCGATCCCGAAATGCGATTGCAGCTCTTCCAAAGCCTGGGCCATCTCCGTGTCTGCCGTGAACTCGCCCAACGCCTGCCGAACCTGTTTCTCGGCGTCCTTGCGGGCGTCCGCGAACGCGCGGCGCACAGCGCTGGCGACTGAGGCCATGTCGTACTTCGACGCGGCCTCGTCGATTTCCAGGCGCAGCACTTCGCCCCTCGCGTCCAGCTCCACGACCACGGCGGCGTTCAAGCCGTAGCCCTTGCCCCGCACGAGGGCAAGCGCCTGCTGCGCCCGCCGCTGCTTCGCGCGCAGCTCTTCCACCTTCTCGACAAGCGCGTTCTCCGCAGTGTTCACAAAGCATCCTCGTCTTCCTCTTCGGGGCCCGCGGGCTGGTTGAGCCAGTCGCAGGCGCCGCTCAGCTCGGGCAAGTCGCCCATGGGCTCGATCATGAACAGTCCGAACAGGTCGTGCGCCAACTTGGGCAGCCTCCCCGCGATGTCCGACACAGGCGCACAGGTGGAGTCGAGCAGGGCAGTGGAGTCGTGCGCCATCTGCACCAGCTCCGCGAGCGGCAATTGCGGGCTCGTCGCCGCGTCGAGATACACCGAGCACGCCTTTCCAAGCGTTTCGAAACAGTCGCCCACAGTCCTCATGTCCTCATGCGCCGAACCGAGCATCCGCGCCATCTCGGCACGCTCCGGCGATGCGCGTTGCGCGACGAGATCGAGCACAAGCGGGACACGGTTCGCCGTCGCCCGTAATGCCGTCGCGGCTTGCGACCACGCCGCAGCGGCGTTACTCAGCGCGTACCCCCGCCACATCTTCCGCGACACGCGCAGCATGGCCCGCTCGCCCCACGTCGCCCTCAACGGCTCCTCGCCGTACGCCCTCGGGATCTTCGGCACTTTGAAGACCTCCACCGAGCCGGGAGGGAACGCGGGGTGATCCGTGCGCCCCAACGCCCGGTACTGGTGTAACACGTCCACCGAAAGCACCAGATCATGCAATTGGCCGACCACGACAACAATGTCTGAGGCCGCTTCCACCACGCCGCAATCCGGCGAACGCCCACCGCACGCCCGGTCGTACCCCGCAGCCCACCCCTGATCCACAGAACCCGGCCCAGCCATCCATCCGCACCGTTTGAGCTTCCCCGCCAAATCCCCCACAACCGCCGCCAGCTCAACATGCAGAACTCGAAGCTGGCGCACCAGCTCAGAAGGAGGACTCGCGTACTGGCTCACACCCACACGGACACCTTCGGTCAACCATCAAGCAGATCAGCGAACACGGCTTTGCGCTCAAGGAAGTTACCGCCACCTTCAATGCTGCGAGCATATTTCAGGGGGGTATCGCCATCTACGGTCTTGTGATGCACATCTGCCCCTCTGTCGCGCAAGAGCCGCACAACTTCGGGTGAACTCCAAGTAGCTCGAAGCGCGATGTACAGCGGGGTTTCCCCCTTGGTGTTCTCCGCGTCGATCTCGGAACCAGCGTCAAGCAAGAGGTTCACCACCGCTGCATCGCTGTTTTGCGCGGCGCTATGCAACGGGGTTCTTCCATCTTGATCACGGGCGTTCACGTCTGCGCCAGCGTCGATCAAGTGTTTCGTGTTCGTCAGCTTGTACTCAGTAATTTTGCGGCGCGCCTCGTCAGCTTGGGCCGGGTCTTTGATCATCACAGGGTTTTTGATATCACGCGGGCCGTCCGCGACTGCGTAATGTAGTGGCGTTCGTCCAGCGCGGTCGCGGTGATGCGGATCGATGTTCTGGGTCATGACCTCTCACTCTCTCGGGCGTTCATGCGCGTGGCTCACGTTCCCAGGCGCGTCTTCAATGCGGAAGATTTCCGGGTGGTCGTTGACGTAGTCGTTCATCTGCTTCTGTGTCCAAGGCGGATTAGCTGATCTGGCCTCTTCCTGGAGCCGCCACCACTCGCGATCATACTCATGCCCGTAGTGCCACACCGGGTCAACAGGATACTTGCGTCCCTCTGCGTCCACGTAGTACTTGCCGGTAGAGTCCTTCTCAAGAGAGGTAATGGGCTTGCCGTCAACAGTCTTGCCCGCCCACGTCTTATCTTGCGGCATATATACATTACGATCAGTCGCGCTCCTATAGAATGGCTGACCGTCAACTGTTGCCTTCTCGGTGTTGGCATCAATGAATTCTTTTGTGCTTTTCCGCAGGTAGGGTCTGCGGTATTGGATTATTTTTTCGAGGTCCGCGAGGTCGCCAGCCACTGCTGCGTCTTCGGCTGCGAACCCGCCGTAGAGCACGGCGCGGGCCGTGAGCAGCGGGCGCAAGTCCATGCTGACACGCGCCAGGGCTCCGACTTCTGCGACGAGGGGCAGGCCGGATACTTCGGCGGCGGCCACGAATGCCCGACAGATCTCGGCGATGCGCTTGCCGATGGCCGCGAGCCGCGACGCCTCCAGGACTTGCGCGCCGCCTTCGCCCAGCCCGCCTGAGAGAAAGCCCAGCACCGCGCCGCCGCCTTCGATGAGCACGCTCTGCCACGCGAGGTCTATGGCCGCGTCTTTGATCTTCTCGTGCGCCTCATGGATCTGATGCGCGTACTCCTCACACGCCTTCCCAAGCTCCGCGAAGGTGTCCGCGAGCGTGTTCACCTCGCTTTGCAGCCTGTTGCACCACCCGACGATGGTCGCAGCCTCGGGGATGTTCTGCTGGTTGACCCGAGAGATGATCTCCGGGATGTGCGTCTCAGCCGCGCGCGCCCCGTCAGCCGCCGTTTTATAGGCGTCGGCGGCTTCCTTGAGCTTGTCCTCATGCCCGTTCGGCCACACCGCCCCCTCGACGTATTTCGCGATGAACGTCCACCAACCAGGCTCGCCCCCTGAACCGCCGCCGAACGCCTGCGGGACGGCTGGCACTTTGAAGACCGGCGGGGAGCCTGGCGGGTAGACCGGCGCGTCGGGGTTGTCGGCGTTGCTGTGGTTCGCCCCGGTGTAGTAAAGCAGGTCGTGCATCATCCCCGCGCCATTGATGATGTCGGACGCCACTTCCATAGCCCCCTCGGCGCCGCCCCGCCCGCCGCAGGCGGGGTCGTAGTTGTGCGCCCACTTCTCAGCTCCCGAGTCAGACCCGGCCATGCCGCCGCAGCCCTTGAGCACCCCCGCCAGCCTGGTCACCACCGCCGCGAGGTCGTCGCGGAACTTCGACGCGCTCTGCGCCCCCTGCGCGCAATCCTCCGGGCTGCACGCGAGCGTCCCGCCAGCGCCTCCCGCGCCGCCATGATCGCTCACGGCCACATCCCCCTTTGGTGCTCGATCAAGCCGCTGTAGGAGTCGTGGTTCGTCTGCGCCCGGTCACGCAACTTGCCCAAACTGTCTTTCATCTCCTGAGCGCCCTGAACCCAGTGGTCGTGGTAATCGCGCTGCGCCGCAGCGGCGTCGCCCGACCAGCTCACATGCAATCGGGTAATGGCCTGCTCGATCTGGTCAAGCCAGTCCTCGACTTTCTTGTCGAACTCCTCGCACCGCTCGACATGCTCTAAGAGCTGGTCGAGGTCCACGCGGTAGTCTTCGCCCATCCCGCTCACCAGTTGAACCTCATATCCACTTGGGACAGGCTGTCGCGGTTCGCGCCCTCCTGCTGTTCGTAGTCATCGGCGGACTCGCCCAACAGCCCGGACTCGGCCTCCAAAGCGTCCACCACCGCTGCGCAGCCCTGCTTCCACTCATCCCACGGCGGACGGAACTTCTTCGCCGAAGCCCCTAACCAGCCCTCCGCGAGCTGGTCGCCGTGCTGCGCCAACCTGTCAGACTCCGCGCGCAGCTCGTCCACAATGCCGCTCACGAGCTGCTGCACGGCGCGAAGCTCCGCCGAGTCCGAGCGAAGCGAACCGCCCATGTGATTCCTCCAAAACCGTCGCTACCGCCGCCTATTTTGTGTCGAGCATATCCAGACGCCATGAAACCCGCAACCAAGCAGGGGGATGATTTTTGAAAACCTGGCGCCGCGCGAGGAAGGCTGGCCGAGCGGTCGGCATGATCGCCTTCAGTGATTCCGGCACCCCCTGGGGGGTGGACCCTGACAGGGCGGGATGTGCCCACGGGCCGCATCATGCCTCGGAATCCGTACGGGTTCCAGCATTCGCCGTCTCGCCCGAAAGGGCTTCGCGCGTTCGGGGGGGTACCGGGAACAGCGCCGGGTATGGTGCCGGGGTTGTTCAAGGGGGACTCCCCCCAGGGCGATGGATGAAGTGCTGGATGTGCCTCAGTCTGGCAAGCGCGGCGGTGCGCTCTTGAAACGGGTGAGCCGCTTGGGGTCCGCAGCCCCCGTCTTGAACGCCTTGGCTTTCCGCATCTAAGGGGCCTTCGGCCATGCTCCGAGCATAAGCGTCAGCGCACCGGAACGGCCTCGGCAAGAGCTCACGCCGTGTTTGGCGCCGCGATCAACCTGACAATGCCTCTTCTAGGGACATTGCGGGTTCCACCCCAAGGCGGTCCATCTCGTCCATGACTGACTGACACCAGGTCTTGCCCCAATCATGAAGGGAGTGCCTGATGTCGTCGCGTCCGTCGTGCTTGTGATGGAAGGCCCGCAGTCCGGCGTGCAGGTTCGCGTCGGGGTAGAGGCGGCGCATGATCGCCCAATCGCCCTCGGGCTGCCAGTCCCGAGGCAACGGCACTGCGACCTCGCTGCCTCCCTTGCTTGGGGCAAACCGAGAAATGACGGCCCCAATGCTCTGCGGCTCTCTCGAAGCATCCTCCCTCGCCTGCGGGTGAAACCCGATCCCTCTGTGCTCATCGGCGCTCTCCGGGGCATCTCTTTGGTTGTGCTGCGAGTTCGAAGAGCGAGCAGGTTCCTCCCCCGGACCCCCACCTCCTAAGCGACTATGAGAGGTCTTGTCTCCGTCTGGTCTGGTCTCTGTCTTGTCTAGTGCGCGAACATCCGGCCCGTCTTGGGGCTCTCCCGCCTCGGCGGCACGCAGACGGCGCCTCCGCTCGCGGGCCTTGTCCCGCCTGCTCTGCGCGGCTTCGAACACGCTGAACGCCTCGTCCATCGTGGGGAACGCCCACCCTTTGCCGTCCTCGGTCTCGATCACGAAACCGGCGCCAATCAGACGCCGAATGTGCGCTTTCTCGCTGCCGGACTCACGCCCTTCGCGCACATACCTCATCGCGGCCTTCGGCAAAACCCGATCACCGTCATGACGCGCGGTGGCCATCACCATCCGCACGAACAAGTTCTGCGCCGCAGCGGGCACGCCCGCGAAACCCAGCTCCTCGTACACGTCCACCGGCAAGGGGAACCACAGGCTCATGCCGCGCCACCTTCCCTCAACCGGGGCGCAACGCCCCCTGTTATGGCGCGCGGAAACTTCGATACAATCAAAACGCGTCTCCCCTTCGGAGTACGTAGGAATGCCGACAAAACCCAAAACCCGGCCTTCCGGCCGCGCCCCCCGCCTCTGAGTTCGTCCCGCCAAGAACCATCTCAGAGCAGGGCGCGCGACCATCCAGCCCCCGTTTCACGCGATGATGCCGCCCTTGGAGGAGGCGGCTTCTTGTGCCTGTAACCACGCGATCAGCTCAGATTTCCTGTATTTCGTGAGCCGACCGCAGATGAATGATTTCGGGCCACGGCCCTTGTGGCGGTAGTAGCGGAGCGTTCCAGGCGTCAGCCCGAGAAGCTTTGCCGCCTCTTTCGCTGAGAGGATTTCATCGAATTCGTGGGCGGTGTCCGTCGCCCCGATCTTGCCGATAGGCATTGTTCTCCTTAAGTCGTCGGGATGCCCGCTGCCGCGAGGCTTACCGACGCTCTGATGCGGGTTGGTAGCCGCCGGATAGCGACTACTCGATAATAGCGTGTTGTCAACCCGATTGAAAGCTGATACAGTCGGTGTCGTGCCAGAGGACGAAGAAACAGGCTCCGAGCCCCTGGTGGGGATGACATTCGATCGGATGATCGGGAGTCGCATCAAGGAGTTGCGCGAAGCGCGCGGCCTGCCTCAGTCGGCGCTAGCAGACGCGGTGAACACACGTGGGGAACGATTCACGCAGCAGATCGTCGGCAAGATCGAGAACGGCCAGCGCTCGCTCAAATACCAAGAGGCAATCTTGATCGCGCACATCCTGCGCGTGCCGGTCGGAGTGTTTTGGATGACAGGCGAGTCGGCAACAGACGAATACGCCGAACTGGACGTGAAGTTCGACAACCTGAACCGAGTGGCCAGCCGAGCCGACCGCGCCTTGTGGGAGCTGCTTGAGGCCATCGCAGAAGTCGAAGTGGTGGAGAAGAGCTATTGGAAGGTGGCCGGAGGGTCTGACACGGACCCCAATCGTCAGGACGCCTACAGCATCGCGCAGTCGTGGATGGTCGCGCTCATGTCGGTAAATGTCCAAGTCCAATACGCCCACAAACGCATGGGTGACAAGTTCACGCATCTGTCGCCAGCCTACCCGGACCTGAAGCGCCTGCTTCACCTGTACGACAACGAGATGGACGACGAGCCGCTGTAGAACGCGCTCCTCCCCTACGAACACAGCCCATCAGGATTGGAGACACCATGCCCAGACCGATCAAGCCGCTTGGCACTTGGGGGGAGGTCTCCGCGAACGAGGTCGCCCCCGGTAAATGGGTGGCGAAGGGGCGGTACCGGGACTGGGACGGCGTGAGTCGCCTCGCTGAGGCGGTCGGGCCGACCGAGACGCAGGCCAAGCACAACCTCAAAGCGAGGTTCGCCACCCGCAAGGCGCCGAACACCGGGCCGATCAGCAGAGAGACGACCGTTGCCGAGCTGTGGGAGAAGTTCCGCGAGTCCTTGGCGATGCGGGGCGGTTCGGTGAGGACCATCGACACCTACAGCGGCGCCGCGAAGAAGATCACTGCGGCGCTCGGCGGGGTGCGCTTGCACGAGTGCGACCCGCTGACCCTCTACAACTTCCTGCTCGCTCTCACACCCGACGCGGCGCACACCTGCCGGTCGGTGCTCTCGGGCATGTTCGAGCTCGCGATAGCCGGTAGGGCGATAGAGCGCAATCCGGTCAAAGACACGCCCAGCACCGCGAAGACCGCGCGGGGCCGCAAAGGGCAGGGCAAAGCGCGCAAGCGCCCGCGAGCGCTGGAACCGGCGCAGTCCCAAGACCTCATCCGGCAACTCAGGGAGTCCGAACTGCCTTGTCCTCCGGTGTCTAAGGGCGGCAAGCAGGTCAAGCCCAAGGGCTACTGTCCGACCGTGAAGGACTACGCGGCGGGCGCCGACCTGGCAGACGTGTTCGTGATGTTCGCCGGAACCGGGCTGCGGATCGGGGAACTGCTCGGACTGCTCTGGTCCGACATCGACCTCAAAGAGAAGACGCTGACCCTTAGCGGCAAGGTGACGCGCGGCAACGGTGTCGGCCTCATTCGTGAGGAGTTCACCAAGAGCGAGGCTGGCGATGAGCGGATCTTTGCCCTGCCGCCCAAAGCGGTCGCCATGCTCGCTGAGCGCAAAAAGCGCCAGGCCCTCACAGCTCCGCACGGCTTCGTCTCTGCCACAAAGATTCAGAAAGACGCGGAACTGTTGCCGCTCGTCTTCCCCGCCGCCAACGGGGCGCTTCGCGACCCCTGCAACACGCAGCGCCAGTGGCGACGGGTCCGTGTGGCGCTCGGATTGGAATGGGTCACCTCGCACACCTACCGCAAGACCACGGCCACCAGCATCAAAGAGGCCGGATTCGACGACCTGGCCGCGTCCGACCAGCTCGGCCACGCCCACGTCTCTGTGACGCAGAACGTCTACTACGGCAGGAACAAACTGCGCCGCGAAGTGGCCGACGTCCTCGACAAAAACATAGGGTGAGCCGAATCGTTTCTGTTGGGTTTCTGTTGGGAAGTTCCATTTTCCCAGGCCGGACCAGCATGGCGAAACACTGCCTGAGCAGGCGTTTCCTGGTGACGCCAGCAGGACTCGAACCTGCGACCTAGAGATTAGAAGGCTCTTGCTCTATCCAACTGAGCTATGGCGCCATGCGAAAGAAGATTCTACCCGCCCGGCCCCGCGCAGCGCGGTCGGCGCGGGCGCAAGCGCCTCCAGTTGCCCTGTTACCGTGAGCGTGTGCATTATTTCGCTGGCAAAGTGGTTGTGGTCACCGGCGCGGCTTCAGGCATCGGCCGGGCGTTGAGCATGGAATTGGCCCGTAGGGGCGCGAAGCTCGCGATCAGCGATGTCGACGCCGATGGGCTTGCCGAGACCAAGCGCCTGCTTGAAGCCGAAGGCGCGCATGTCCAGGCCGACCGGCTCGACGTCGCGGAGGAGCAAGCGGTGTTCCTCTACGCCGACAAGGTCAAGGAGCATTTCGGGGTGGTGCACCAGGTGTACAACAACGCGGGCGTCACTTTTCTGGGGAATTTCGAGAAAAGTTCCATCAAGGACATCGAGCGCGTCGTCGACATCGACTTTTGGGGCGTGGTCTACGGCTCCAAGGCGTTCCTGCCGCATCTCATCGAATCCGGCGCGGGGCACATCGTGAATGTGTCGAGCGTTTTCGGGCTTTTCTCCGTGCCGAGCCAAACCGCGTACAACGCGGCGAAGTTCGCGGTGCGCGGGTTCACTGAGTCGCTGCGCCAGGAGCTGCGCGCCGCGCGCCGTCCGGTGCGGGTGACCACCGTCCACCCCGGCGGCATCAAAACCAATATCGTCAACAACGCCGTGTTCGACGAGAACTACGACGGGGCAAGGTCGATGCGCCTGTTCCATAAGATCGCCCTCACCTCGCCCGAACGCGCCGCGAATATTATTCTCAACGCCGTCAGCAAAGGCCGCGCGCGCGTGCTCGTCGGCCCGGACGCCAAATTCCTCGACCTGTTCGTGCGGGCGACTGGTTCCTGGTACCAGGGCGTTATGGGCTTTGTTGTCGACCGGATGATTCCCAAGAGCACATCCTGAACCCGTGGGCCTGCGTTCGTCAGCGAATAGGCCCGACAAAACCATCGCGAGCTCAAATCGGCTAGAATAGACAAGATCCCGACAGATGTTCGGGCGACGCTCAAACGCGAAGGAGAACGCCATGAGCTTTTCTGACAAAGCAGAAGAATTCGGCGGCAAGGCCAAAGAGGCCGTCGGCGACTTGACCGACGACGACAAACTCAAGGCCGAGGGGAAAGCGGACCAGGCTTCCTCGAAAATCAAGCAGGCAGCCGAGGAAGTGGCCGACAAGGCCAAGGACGCCGTCGAGAACATCAAGGACAAACTGAGCGGCAAGTAAACCCTCCCTCTCTGTGTTTGTGCTGTTTCTGTGTTCGCCCTTATTTCTGCGCCCGGCCTGTTTCTGCGCCGGGCATATTTCTGTGCGCGGCCAGGACCGGCGGGCGCGAGGGCCCGCTCATGGGCGGCGCAGTCCCAGCCGCTCATGGGCGGCGCAGTCCCAGCCGCTAATGGGCGGCGCAGTCCCAGTTCGGCCCGAAACCGACCGAAACGTCCATGGGGACCGACAACTCGATCGCCGAGCCCATCTGCTCCGCCACCAGGGCGGCGAGCTCGTCCTGCTCGCCCTCCGCGACTTCGAGCACCAGCTCGTCATGCACCTGCAAAAGCATCCGCGAGCGCATGTTCCGCGCCGCGAGGGCTTCTGCCACATGGATCATCGCGACCTTGATGATGTCCGCCGCGCTGCCCTGGATCGGGGCGTTGAGCGCGGCCCGCTCCGCCACCGCGCGCTGCTGCTGGTTGTCGCTCGTCAGATCCGGCAGATAGCGCCGTCGCCCGAACAGGGTCTCCGTGTAGCCTTTGCGCCGCGCCTCCTCGACCACTTCGCGCAGATAGTCGCGGACCCCGCCGAATCGGGCGAAATAAGCCTCCATTTGGGCTTTGGCCTCTTCGCCTGAGACGCCGAGCTGCTGGGCGAGGCCGAAGGCGGACAAGCCGTAGGCAAGGCCGTAGCTCATTGCCTTCACCCGTCGCCGCAGCTCCGCCCCCACCTGGTCGATCGGCACGCCGAACGCGCGCGAGGCGACGAAATTGTGCAGGTCCTCGCCGGTGCGGAAGGCTTCGATGAGCCCTTCGTCCCCGGAGAGGTGCGCCATGATCCGCATCTCGATCTGCGAGTAGTCGGCGGTCATCAGGGCCTCGTGCCCCTCGCCGACCACGAACACGCCTCGGATGCGCCGCGCTTCCTCGGTGCGGACGGGAATGTTCTGCAAATTGGGGTCCGTGGAGGACAACCGGCCGGTGGCCGCCACATCCTGGCGGAACGTGGTGTGGATGCGGCCGTCGGGGCCGACCGCCTTGATGAGGCCCTGCGCCGTGGTCATCAGCCGTGTCGCGTCGCGGTGCTCCAGCAGATGCGAGAGGAACGGGTGCTCGGTGCGCTCGAAGAGCCACTGCAAGGCGTCCGCGTCCGTGGTGTGCCCGGTCTTGGTCTTCTTCGTCTTCGGCATGCCGAGCTCGTCGAAGAGCACCACTTGCAGCTGCTTGGGCGAGCCAAGGTTGATCTCTTTGCCGATCACCGCGTACGCGGATTCAGCCGCTTGTTGCACCCGTGCGCTGAAGTCCGCGTGCAGACCGGCCAACGCGTCCTGGTCCACCGCGATCCCGGCTTCCTCCATCGCCCCGAGGACAAAGGTGAGCGGCAGTTCCATCGTGTGCAACAAGTCGGCGGAACCGGCTTTGGCGAGCACGTCGTCCAATGCCTCGCCGAGTTCCCGGATGGCGGCCGCCTCACTGACCGCGCCGTTGGCCTCCGCGTTGTCATCCTGCTCCGCGTCCAGGAGCGAGAGCTGCTTCTGCCCGCTGTCGTCCGGGCCGAGCTGGCGGCGCAGATAACGCACAGCGAGGTCGGGAAGCTGGAAGCTGCGCTGCCCCGGACGGGCGATGTACGCGGCGAGCCCGATGTCCGTCGTGACCCCGGCGATGGAGAATCCTTGGCCCCTGAGCGCGTGCGCCGCCCATTTCGCCTCGTGGAACGCTTTCGGCGCAGCGGGATCGGCCAGCCACGCCCCGAGCGCCGCCGTGTCGTGCGCAGTGAGCGCTTCGGTCTTGATCGCCGCCCCGGACCCGTCGGGGCTGGCGACCGCGATGAGCCACGCCCGTCCGCCGTCTTTGAGCGGCGTGCCGCCGCCCCCCGAGGGCACCGCGTCGCCGTGCACCGCCACCCCGCAGCGCTCCCCCGTCCTGGCGTGCTCGTCGAGCCACGCGCCCACCTGCCCGGGGGCGAGCAGCTCCCCGGCAATGTCAAAACCTTCTTCGGCCTCTGGCTCCACGGCGCTGAGCGTCGCGAACAACCGGTCGCGAAGCACCCGGAACTCCAACTGGTCGAAGAGCGCGTGGACTTGGTCCCGGTCCCATTGCCGGCGCTCGAGCTCGGCGAGCGAATGCCCCAACGGCATATCGCGGACCAACTCGGTGAGCTGGCGGTTCTGCCGCACCTGGTCGAGGTGCTCGCGCAACGCCTGGCCGGTTTTCCCGGGCACCTCGTCGGCCCGCTCCAAAAGCTCGTCGAGCGAATTGTAGGCGCGCACCCAGCTCGCCGCGGTTTTCTCGCCGACTCCGGGGATCTTGGGCAAGTTGTCGCTCGGGTCGCCGCGCAGCGCCGCGAAGTCCGGGTATTGCGCGGGCGTGAGACCGTACTTCTCCTGCACCTGCTCCGGGGTGTAGCGGACCAGGTCCGAAACCCCCCGATTCGGGTACAGCACAGTGACGTCCGGGGTCACGAGCTGCAGCGCGTCGCGGTCTCCCGTCATGATGAGCACCTGGTAGCCCTGCTCTTGGGCTTTGGTGGCGTACGTGGCGATGACGTCGTCGGCCTCATAGCCCTCATGGGCCTCCACCACGATCCCCAGCGCGCCGAGCACCTCCTTGATGAGCTCCACTTGCGCGGGGAAGGACTCCGGCGACTTCGACCGGTTCGCCTTGTACTCGGGGTACATCTTGGCGCGGAAGGTCTTGCGGGACACGTCGAACGCGACGGCGAGGTGCGTGGGGTCTTCATCGCGCAACAGATTGATGAGCATCGAGACGAAGCCGTACACGGCGTTCGTCGTCTGCCCGGCGGCCGTCTGGAAATTCTCCTCCGGCAAAGCGTAGAACGCGCGGAAAGCGAGCGAATGCCCGTCGAGCAGGAGGAGTTTATGCTTCGCCGAGGTCACTGGGCCAGTCTATGCGCAGCTATTGATCGGACGAAGGGCGTGGGGCGTCCGCGGGGAACCGTTTGCGCGGCCGCTGTTTGCGCGCAGCCTGCTCCCCGAGCTCCGCGAGCGGCTCCGCGCCGTCCGGGTTCTTGTTGTTGAGCGTTGCGATGACTGTTTCCGCCACGGCTTTCATCGACTCGCGGCGGTCCATCGCCGAACGCTGCAGCCACTTGAAGGCTTGGGCCTCGGTGAGCTTGTGCGTCTCCATGAGCAAGCCCTTGGCCTGGTCGACTATTTTGCGGGCTTCCAGACGTTCATGCAGGGTCAGCACTTCTTTTTCCAGCGCGACAAGTTCCTCGAACCGGCTCACCGCGAGTTCGATCGCAGGAGCGAGGTCCGCCTGGGTGAAGGGCTTGAGCAGATACGCCAAGGCGCCCGCGTCCCGCGCGCGCTCCACCATTTCCCGTTGGCTGAATGCGGTCAAAATCACCACGGGCGCGATCCGGCCCTTGGCGATCTCCCACGCGGCGTCAATGCCGTCGCGCACCGGCATCTTCACATCCATGATCACCAAATTGGGGCGCAACGAGACGGCCAAGTCGACCGCGGACTGACCGTCGGCGGCCTCTCCGACCACCTCATAGCCCTCTGCTGTGAGCATCTCGACAAGGTCGAGGCGGATGAGCGCCTCGTCTTCGGCGACCAACACCTTCAGTGGCCCAGCTTGGGTTGCAGCTCCCTCGCCCAATGTTCTCGCCTCTCTCAAAATAGATCACGGCAGCTCCTTGTCGGCGCCGCCGCGATTGCGATACGCACCCTACTCTATGACAGAAGAAGCTATGCCGTGTCAAGCCCACCGTTTGAGAAGAGAAACCCCTTCACGAAGGCGTTCGACATATTCGGCGAGCGGCTGATGGGTGAACTCCACGCAACTGCTCGGAGACTGCGAGGCCGAGGAGACGGAGATGATGCGGGGGTCCGCGCCCGGGGCGAGCTCGACGTAGATCATCAGGTCCCGGCTGAACGCCGTGGCGGTGCCCAGGCGGATGCGCTGGCTGCCGTACGCGGGCCAGGAAGCCTGACGGTCGTACCAGTTCCCGATGACCCGCAGCCCCTCCTTGAACAGCGCGAGCACTTCCTGGGCGGTGTCCTGCGTGAACCACACATCGGTGCGAGCGCCGTCGTCCGCGACGAATTTGGAGAGGACCAGCGGCTCGTGCCCCTCAGCGTGCTCCGCGCAGAGGACGAGCTCCCCGCCCCGCACCCGCACGGAGGCGAGCTCCCGATGGTCGATCTGCGGTTCCTGCTCTTCGAAAAGCTCCTGCGCCGTCTCAGGCAATTCCGAGAGAGCATCCGCGGGACCGGCTTCTGCCCTGCGGTAAAACTCGGCGGCCAGCTCGTTGCTCGGAATCGACGCGAGACAAGCGCGCTGGGCGAGCCTGCCCATGTCCGCTTCGTCGATGTAGCCGCAGAGCACGAGGAGATCGCCGTATTCCGAGCCAGTGACCTCGGCCATGAGCCGCAGCTCTTCGAGACTGGGCAGGTCCCCGTCCTCGGCCCACCGGACTTGCCGGTACAGGCTGATCCCGGTGAGGTCGGCGATCCGCTGCTGCGTGAGGTCGCACTTGCACTTGGCGCGCGCGAACCACGTCGCCCATTCCGTCCGCTGCTGCGGCCGCTTGACCACGACCTGGCCATGGTGCAACGTCCTGATATCGGCTTTGCGCCTTGTCATCTCTCGATACTACGACCAGGGCGCGGATACCGCATGTCAGAGAAAGAAATGCGGTGAGCGGTTCTGAGGCGGCCATGGCGCGCCGCCCTCGAGCAGGGGACCGAAAAACCCAGGTTCCGCAAGGGCCTTCCTCTATGTCGTCCGTATGCGGAGGGAACAATCTGAACGTTGCCCGCCCCATCAGGAGCAGGGCCGTGGTCGCGGCAGACCGTCCAGCGGGGCCGTGCGGGCAAGGACGGCCACACCGGGAACAAGGTCCGCGGGGCGACGGCGGCGGGCCTTGGACCCACGTCCGCGAACTGCGGCGAATCCTCCTAGCCGCCCTTGCTTCTGCTGAGGCCTCTGGCCCGCTGACGGCTCGGGCGGATACGGACGGGACACCCCGAGAAACTGCTGCAACGACCCCAGAATTCACCCAGAACAGCAGAAATCCCCACGCGAAATCATTTTCACGCAAGGATTCCCGCAGCGATCGTCGAAGTGCCTCGGGTGGGATTCGAACCCACACTGTACGGGTTTTGAGTCCGTCGCCTCTACCGTTGGGCTACCAAGGCCTGTGCGACGTTCGAGTTTAGCGGAAGACGTGGCTTTTGGCGAACAGGTCGCGCAAGGCGCCGGACGGGACGGGCAAGGCGGTGACGAGCAGGGGATGACAAGCAGGGTGTAGTAGCCTCGATCCTGATGTCTACACCTTTCGGTCTTGCGACCACGCCGAGGCTGCTCACTGGCTGGGCGCGCACCGCCGCGACAAAAGCGGATGTCCTGCAGGTTGTCGACCCGCAGCAAGCGGTCGACGCTGTCGTCGCCGTCGCCAAGCACAACGCCGAGGCTCCGAAGCACAGCCGACGCGGGGTCCTGGCCAGGGGGCTGGGGCGCTCCTATGGCGACCACGCGCTGAACGGCGGCGGGGTCGTGCTGGACATGACGCGCCTGAACCGGGTGCATTCGATCAGCGCTCAAACCCGGATCGCCGATGTGGACGCCGGCGTGAGCCTGGATTTGCTCATGAAAGCGGCCTTGCCGCTGGGGCTGTGGGTGCCGGTGCTGCCGGGCACGCGCCAGGTGACGGTGGGCGGGGCCATCGGCAGCGACATCCACGGCAAGAACCACCACAGCGCGGGCAGTTTCGGGAACCATGTGCGGTCGATGGATCTTCTGCTCGCGTCCGGGGAGGTCCGAACGATCACGCCGGACGGCCCGGACTCGGCTCTGTTCTGGGCGACGGTCGGCGGTTGCGGCCTCACGGGCGTGGTGCTGCGCGCGAAGATCGCGATGACGCCGACCGAGACCGCGTATTTCATCGCGGACGGCGACACCCCTGCCACGCTGGCGGAGACCATCGAGTTGCACAGCGACGGCTCGGAGGCGAACTACACGTATTCTTCGGCGTGGTTCGACGCGATTTCTCCGATGCCGAAGCTGGGCCGTTCGGTGGTGTCGCGCGGCTCGCTGGCGACAGTGGACCAGTTGCCGCTCGCGTTGCAGAAGAACCCTCTGGCGTTCGACGCGCCGCAGTTCTTCACCGCGCCGGACGTCTTCCCGAACGGGCTGGCGAACAAATTCACTTTCGGGACGCTGACCAATGTGTGGTACAAGCTGGGCAAGAGCTATCGGGGCAAGGTGCAGAACCTGACGCAGTTCTACCACCCTCTGGACATGATCGGGGAGTGGAACCGGGCCTACGGCAGCAAGGGGTTCCTGCAATACCAGTTCATCGTCCCGCCGGAGGCGGTGGACGAGTTCCAGCGGATCATTCAGGACATCCAAAAATCCGGGCATGTCTCGTTCCTGAACGTGTTCAAGCTTTTCGGCCCGGGCAACAACGCGCCGTTGTCCTTCCCGATCGCCGGTTGGAACATTTGCGTGGACTTCCCGATCAAGCCGGGGCTGCACGAGTTTTTGAGCGGGCTGGACGCCCGGATCCTGAAATTCGGCGGCCGGGTCTACACGGCGAAGGATTCGCGCGTGGCCCCGGAGACTTTCCACGCGATGTACCCGAGGATCGGCGAATGGCTGGGCGTGCGGCGCAACGTGGACCCGGACGGGGTGTTCGCCTCAGATCTCGGCAGAAGATTGGAGCTTGTCTGACATGATGAACGCTGTTGGGGTCCCCAAGTCCGTGTTGCTGCTCGGCGGCGCCTCGGAGATCGCGCTCGCCATCGCCGAGGAGCTGCTCGACTCCGGCCCGTTGGTGGTCACGATCGCCGCGCGCGACACGCCCGCCCGCGCCGCCGCGGCCAAACGCCTCGAACGGCACAATGCGACGGTCCGGGTGGTGGATTTCGAGGCGACGGATTTCGCGAGCCACCCGAAGATCATGGACGCGGTGTTCGAGGCGGGCGACGTGGATGTGAGCGTCGTGGCTTTCGCCGTGCTCGGCGACGCCGAGGAGAACTGGCAGAACCAGGCAAAAGCGGTCGAACTCGCCCAGGTCAACTACACGGCGGCCGTGTCCGTGGGCGTGCTGCTCGGCGAGAAGATCAAGACGCAGGGGCACGGCCGCGTCATCGCGCTGTCCACGGTCGCGGGCGAGCGCGTCCGGCGGGCCAATTTCGTGTACGGCTCCTCCAAAGCCGGTTTTGACGGCTTCTACCTGTGCTTGGGCGAGGCCCTGGCGGAGCACGGCGGCAAAGTCACCGTGGTGCGCCCCGGCCAGGTGCGCACCAAATTGAGCGCCGGGCACCCCCCGGCTCCGCTCACCGTGGACGCGCAGGACGTGGCAAAGGCGGCAGTCGCCGGCATGCGCGCGGGCAAGGAGATCGTGTGGGTCCCGTGGCCGTTCCGCTTCGTGATGTTCGCGTTCCGGCACATACCGCGCGCAATCTTCCGTAAACTTCCAGTGTGATCGACGGGCGGCTCCGGGCTCTGCGGCCAGTGCTTGCGCTTACGACAGCGGCATTGGTCAGCCTCGTGGGCTTCAAGGCCGTGGCCACGGTCCATTGGCCCGCGTACAACAACTCGTACGTGCCGTACGCCGCCACCACCGCAGGGCAGCTCGTCTGCCTCGCGGTCGCTTTTCAGGCCGCGCTCTGGTTGCGCCAAGGCAAGCGGCGCGGGGAGCTGCTCGCGTGGCTGTCGGTCTCTGGTTTCGTCACCGCGACGCTGGCCCTGCCGCTGGGCTCCACCCGGCTTTTCCTGTTCGGGATCACCATCGACCCGCAATTCCGCACGTCGTATTTGACGAGGTTCACAGACTCCCCCGCGCTCGCGGACATGACGTACTCCGGGCTGCCGCCGTACTACCCGCCTGCGTGGTTTTGGGTGGGCGGGCGGCTGGCGAGCCTGGCGGGGTGGCCGGGCTGGGCCGCGTACAAGCCGTATTCGATTTTGAGCATCGCGGTCGCGGCGACGGGGACGTATGTGTTGTGGTCCAAGCTGGTGCGCAAGGACCGCGCCCTGCTCGCGACGCTGGCCGAGACCGCGGTGGTTATCGTGCACGGGTCGCCGGAGCCGTACGGAGCGGTCCTCGCCCTGCCGCTGCCCGCTGTGCTGGTCATCGCGTACCGCGCGCTGCGGCGCGGTGGCCGAGGCGTGTGGGGGACGGGCGTGTACCTGGGCCTGTCCGCGCTCACGTACACGCTGTACGCCGGGTATGCGGCGTTCGCGGTTTTCTTGCTCGCCTTGTCCGCGGGCTGGGGCGGGGACCGGCGCGTGGTGGCCAAACGGCTCGCGGCCATGGCCGCTGTCTCGGTCCCCGTCGCATTGGTCAGTTGGGGGCCGTACCTGCTCGCCGTGCTGCGCCATGGGGCGGGCGCCGATATGGCGCCGAGGTTCATGATGCGCAACGGGGCGACGTTGTCGCTGCCGATGACGTGGACGTTGATCTCGGGTTTGTGCTGCCTGACCGGAACGTTGTGGATCATCGGCTGGTTCCGCCGCAACCACATCGCCCATGCGCTCGGGGTCGCGGTCGTGGCGGTGTACCTTGTGACGTTCGCGTCGTTCTTGCTCTCCCTCGAAGGGACGACGCTGCTCGCGTTCCGGTTGCTGGTGCCGCTCCTCGCGATGCTGAGCTCCGCGGGCGTCCTCGCGTTCTTGCTGGGGGCCAGGGTCCTCGCCGTGCGCCTGCGCGGCGTCGGCGGGCGCCGGTTCAGCGTCCGGGCCATCGCGGCCGGGCTCGCGGCCATCGTTGCCGTCTCCTACGCCCAATCCATGCTGAACCTGATGGTCGAGCCGTTCACTGTGGCGAACACCGACACGGACGGCGACGGGCGGCGGGGGGACGGGCGCGCGCCCGACGAAGGCCAGTACTACCGGGACGTCGATCACGCGATTCGCGAGTTCACCGGGAAAAAACCGGACCAGCTGGAGGTGCTCACCAGCGATTACGGGTTCCTCGCGATTTATCCTTACTGGGGTTTCCAAGCCCTCACCCCCCATTACGCCAACCCGCTCGCGCACTTCGAGGAACGTTCCGAAGCGATCAAGTCCTGGGCGAAGCTCGCCAATCCCGATGATCTCCTCGCGGCGTGGCGCGCGCTGCCGTGGCGCGCGCCCGATGTGATCCTCTTCCGTCGAGGCGCGGACGGGAAATACCTCCTGCGGCTTTCGGCCGACATCTTCCCGAACCAGCCCAACGTGGTTCGCGAAGACGTGGCGTTCGACCCGAGGCTCTTCCCGGCGGGCTCGTTCGCCACCCGGGAGTTCGGCCCGTTCGTGGTTGTGATGCAAAAGTCTGGAGCCCTTGGCCGGTATCCCTGAACTGGGCTCCGTCCGCTCGGGGAATTCCCAGGGCGGCTGGTTCGTTCCACGGGTACCGTTCCACGCAGACATCCAGGGTATATATTGCCTAGAGCTAAGTAATTCTGATTCGAAGGGGCTCGCAAGTGGCCAGAACGGACGACGACACATGGTCGATCACCGAGTCTGTCGGGGCGACCGCGCTGCTTGTGGCCACCGCGCGAGCCTTTGAGGCACGCAAGGCCGACCCGCTTGCCACCGACCCGTTCGCGGAGCTGCTGGTGAGCGCCGCAGGCGGGAAATGGGCAGCGGCCTTGCGCGGCGAAGGCCCCGTCTTCGAAGCTTTCGGCACGAGCTGGTTCGGCATGAGTTTTCAACGCTACCAGGGCGCGCGGACGCAGTTTTTCGACGCGGTCTTCGCGGCGGCCGAGGCCGCTGGCGTGCGGCAGTACGTCATCCTTGCCGCCGGTTTGGACGCGCGGGCCTACCGGCTCAGCTACCCCGAGGGCAGCCGGGTGTTCGAGCTCGACCAGCCGCACGTGCTCGATTTCAAGACGCAAACCCTGGCCGGGATCGGCGTCGCCCCGGCAGCGGGCAGAGTGACCGTGCCGATCGACCTGCGCCAGGACTGGCCGACGGCTCTGGTCAAAGCGGGGTTCGCCCCGGCGAAACCGTCCGCGTGGCTCGTCGAAGGGCTCCTGATGTATTTGTCCGCGAAAGCGGAGACTCTCCTGCTGGAGCGGTTGCTCTCGCTGTCCGCGCCGGGGAGCTGGGCCGGGATCGAGCATATGCAGCCGATGGACGCCGAAGGGATGCAGCAGGAGGTGCGCCGGCTCGCGCCGCAAATCACCGACGGCGCCGCGAACTGGTCTTCGAACTTCGCCGAACTCATCTATAACGAGCCGCGACCCGACTTGGTCGAACGGCTGACCGCAGAGGGCTGGGCCGCCCAGGGGGTCTCCTCGGCCAAGCACATGGCGCAGCTCGGCCACCCGGTCGACTCGCCGGCCCTCGGGCAAACAGCTCTGGCGACCACGTTCAGCACGACCACATTGGTCACCGCGACCCTGCAGCAAGAGCGACGAAGGAGCATCATGCCAAGAAACGACAACGACACCTGGTCCATCGCCGAGTCCGTCGGCGTCACTGCTGTCATGGTCGCCGCAGCCCGCGCCCATGAGACCGCGAAACCAGACGGGCTTATCAACGACCCGCACGCCGCCACATTGGTGCGGGCCTCCGGGGTGCCTTTTTTCGTCAGGTCGCTCGACGGCGAGGTCGAGCTGGGCGATGATCCGCTCATCAGCGCTTACGTCGAAGCCTTGGTCTCCTACCAGGCGGCTCGGACCACAGTGTTCGACCGCTTCTTCCAGGAAGCGGCCGAGGCGGGGGTGCGGCAAGCGGTGATCCTCGCCTCCGGCCTGGACTCGCGCGCCTACCGCCTGCCCTGGCCGGACGGCACGACCGTCTACGAGATCGACCAGCCCCAGGTGCTCGCGTTCAAAGCAGAGACCTTGGCGGACGTCGTTCCGACCGCCCGACGCGTCGCCGTGCCGGTGGACCTGCGCGAGGACTGGCCGAAGTCACTGGCCGAAGCTGGTCTGGACCCGGCCGAACCCGTCGCGTGGCTCGCCGAGGGGCTCCTGCCGTATTTGCCCGCGGAGGCGGAGCGCCTGCTGTTCGAGCGAATCGACTCGCTCGCCGCGCCAGGCAGCCGCATCGCGGTGGAGAACTGGCCCGCGCGCGCCGTGACGGCAGAGCGCCAACAATTACAGCGGCGGGTCTTCTCGACTGTCGCCCCCGATCTCGATCTCGACATCGAAGACCTCGTCTTCCAAGGCGAAGACCGCCTCGACGTGCCCGGTTGGCTGGCAGAACATGGCTTCGCCGTGCAGAACACCCCGAGCCAGGAAGTGCTCGCCGCGCTCGGCCGCACCCCCGATCCCCGTGTCGCGGACGCTCGTCCGCAAAGCTACTTCGTGATAGCGAATCGCTGATCGCGACAAACAGAACCGGAGGCCTCATGGCGAGAACTGACAACGACTCGTGGTCCATCGCCGAATCCGTCGGCGCGACCGCGGTCATGGTGGCGGCCGCGCGGGCGATCGCCACGAAAGCGGAAAACCCCATTATCACCGACCAGTTCGCAGAACCGCTGGTCCAGGCCGTTGGCGTGGACTTTTGGAGCAAATTCGCAGCTGGCGAGATCACGGTGGGCGAGGAAGACGAGAAACAGTTCGGCTCCCCCTCGGTCATGGCGAACTCCATGGCGGTGCGCACGAAGTTCTTCGACGAGTTCTTCATGGCGGCTGGGGCGGCCGGGGCGCTGCAAGCGGTGATCCTCGCCTCCGGCCTGGACTCGCGCGCCTACCGCCTGTCTTGGCCGGACGGCACGACCGTCTACGAGCTCGACCAACCACAGGTGATCGAGTTCAAAACGACCACGCTCAGCAGGCTCGGCGCGACGCCTGCCACGACGCGGGTCGCGATTCCGGTGGATTTGCGCCACGACTGGCCGAAGACACTGGTGGATCATGGCTTCGATCCGTCGAAGCCAAGCGCGTGGAGCGTCGAGGGCCTCACCCCGTATTTGCCGGGCGAGTCAGAAAGGCTGCTGTACGAGCGGATCGACGCGCTCTCGCCCCAGGGCAGCTGGGCTGCGGTGGAGTACATCAAAAACATCCACGAGCTCGACACCAGCCAGTACACGCACGCGGCGCAGCGGTTCAAAGAGCTCGGCTTGGACCTTGACATGGACAATCTTTTCTACCGTGAACCGGGCCGCAGCGACGCGGCCGAATGGTTCGCCGAGCACAATTGGGCGACGGAGACGGTCACGACGGACGACCTGTTGAACGCGTCGGGCCTGCCGAGGCCCGAGCAGCGCCAGTTCAACAACGCGACCTACCTCACCAGCCGCAAGTGACTTCCCTTGCGCCTGTCTTCTCGCACGGGACGGGCGAGTAGGGTTTTGCTCATGCCCGCTTTGGCCCACAAGTTCCACGCGTTGGCGGCTTCGGCTGCGCTCGCCGCCGCCGCGCTCGTGCCGCTGCCTGCCCACGCCGACCCTGCCGGCTCCTGCGCGCTCGGCGGGATGACGACCCGGCAAAAGCTCGCGCAGCTGCTCATGCCTGGCGTGACCGGGGCGCAGGACATGCGCGATGTGGTGGCCCGAGAACAGGTCGGCGGGGTGTTCATCGGCAGCATGACCAGTCACGCGCTGCTTTCCTCCGGCCAGATCGGCGAGATCTCCGCATCCGCTGGGGCGCCGCTGCTCGTGTCCATCGACGAGGAAGGCGGGCGGGTGTCCCGCATCCCGGACCTGATCGGCCAGGCACCCTCGGCTCGGACGCTCGCCCAGACGAAAACACCCGAGCAGGTGCGCGCCTTCGCCGCCGACCGTGGCCGTCAGCTGCGGGCTCTTGGGGTCACAGCCGACTTCGCGCCCGACGCGGACGTGTTCGCCGGGGACGCGGACACCGTCATCGGGGACCGCTCGTTCAGCGGCGACCCGCACACCGCCGCCGAATACGCCGAGGCGTACGCGCAGGGCCTGCGCGACGGCGGGGTCCTGCCGGTGGTCAAACACTTCCCCGGCCACGGCCGGGCTTCCGGCGACTCGCACCAAGGCTCAGTCACCACTCCCGACCTGGCGGATCTGCAAGACTTCGACCTGGTGCCGTTCCGTGAGATCGTCGGGCGGCTCGGGTCTGGGACGGCAGTGATGGTCGGGCATCTGACGGTGCCGGGGCTCACGGAGCCGGGTCTGCCGACAAGCCTGTCCCCGGCCACGTACCGTTTGCTCCGGGAGGGTTCCGGCTACGGGGCGGCTGGGTTTGACGGCCTTGTGTTCACCGACGATCTTTCCGGTATGAAAGCCGTCTCGTCCCGGTACGATGTGCCGCACGCGGTGGCGGCCGCGTTGGAGGCGGGGGCGGATGTGGCGTTGTGGCTGTCCACCTCGCAGGTGTCCGCTGTCCTGGACACCCTTGAGCACGAGGTGGCCTCGGGGGCGTTCCCCATCGCCAGGGTCGAAGCTTCGGTCGGCAGAGTCCTTGCCGCCAAGGGCGTGCGGGCGGGAACCTGCGGCGTGGGGCAAGCCCGGCCGGCTGCTCCTGAGGAGCCTGGGCACGACCCTGAGCTGACGGACGAGCCGACCGAGGACGAGGACGCGCCAGCGG
The DNA here is from genome assembly GCF_000092825.1 of Segniliparus rotundus DSM 44985. Classification (NCBI taxonomy): domain Bacteria; kingdom Bacillati; phylum Actinomycetota; class Actinomycetes; order Mycobacteriales; family Segniliparaceae; genus Segniliparus; species Segniliparus rotundus. The sequence continues at coordinate 2,921,885 of NC_014168.1, forward strand.
CGGACGAAGCGCCAGCAGAGGACGCGCGGCCCGTCGAATGATGGATTGAGCGGCGGGGAATTCCGGGGCGGGATCGGCATTGTGAGATGTATGCCGACTGCGCCAAAACTGCTCCAGCCCTACACGCTTCGCGGCGTGACGTTCCGCAACCGCATATGGCTCTCGCCGATGTGCCAGTACTCGGTCTTCAACGAGGACGGCGTGCCGCGCACATGGCATCTCGCGCATCTCGGGGCCCGAGCGGCAGGCGGCTTCGGGCTGGTCATGACGGAGGCCGCGGCAGTGTCGCCGCAAGGTCGCATCTCCCCGCAGGACGCGGGGAGATGGAACGACGAACAACGCGACGCGTGGGCGAAGATCGTGGCGTTTCTGCACAACCAAGGCGCGAAAGCCGGTGTGCAGCTGGCGCACGCCGGTCGCAAAGGATCGCAATACGGCGAGTTCCCCGCCGACCCGAAAGAGAGCATCGCACCCGACCAGGGCGGTTGGGAGACCATCGCGCCGTCCCCGATCCCGTTCGCAGACCACCTCCCGCCCCGCGAGATGACCGGGGACGACATCGCGCGAACAAAGCAGGCGTCGTGGAAGCCGCCCGCCGCGCCGACGAGGCAGGATTTGACGTGGCCGAACTGCATGCGGCGCACGGCTCCCTGTTGCACGAGTTTCTCTCGCCGCTGTCGAACCAGCGCGCAGACGAGCATGGCGGCGACTTCGCCGGACGGACGAAATTCCTCATCGAAACCGCAGAAGCGGTGCGCGCGGTGTGGCCCGAGAGCAAGCCGCTGTTTGTGCGCGTCTCTGGCACAGACTGGATCGAAGGCGGGTGGGACGTCGAGCAATCCGGTCGTCTCGCCGAACTCGGCGTCGCATGGCGGGACGCCCCCTATCCGCCGCAGTACACGAGGGGGAAATGGGACGATGTCGTGAACACGGCGTGAGCCGGACGGTTTCCGGCGCGAAGGCGACGGCGCGCGCCGCATGTCGAGGAGTTCCGGGCGGGCCCTATGGCGCCGGCTCCCACCAGCGGGACATTTCCGGGTGTGGGCGTTGCGCGTCGACGCGCTGGCCGGGGGCCGGGTGCAGCACCTGGAGCCCGGTGTGGCGCTCGCGCTCTCGGAGCAGCCATTCGACAGGTTCGGCCCAGGGGTGCGGGGCGAGCCGGAACGTGGCCCAATGGATCGGCAGCATCGGCGCGGTCGGCTTCGCGAGGCAGAAGTGCGCCCGCACCGCCTCGTGAGGGTTCATGTGGATCTCACGCCACAGGTCGCTGTAGGCCCCGATCGGGAGCAGAGTGAGATCGTGGCGGCCAAGACGCTCGCCGATCTCCTCGAATGACCGGGTGAAGCCGGAATCTCCGCCGAAGTACACCTTGTGCCGGGGCCCGGCGATACTCCAAGAAGCCCACAGACTGGTGTTGCGCCGCAACCCCCGCCCGGAGAAGTGCCGTGCTGGCGCGCAGGTGAAGGCGAGGCCGCCGACTGCCGCCTCTTGCCACCAATGCCGTTCGAGGATCCGGCCGGCCGGGACGCCCCAGTGGCGCAGATGCGCGCCCACGCCGACCGGGACCACGAACAATGCGCCGGTGCGCTCGGCGAGCGCGCGGACCGTGCCCACGTCGAGATGGTCGTAATGGTCGTGGGACAGCAGCACGACGTCCAACTCCGGCAGCTGCTCCACCGGCAGCGGCGGCGGATGCGAACGCGCGGGGCCGACGAGTTGGCTCGGCGAGCAACGCTTGCTCCACACCGGGTCCGTGAGCACCCGTCTGCCGTCGATCTCCACGAGCACGCTGGCATGCCCGAACCATGTCACCGCGAGTTCGCCCGGCTCCGCTGGGAACACCGGTCGGATCGCCGGGACAGCGAGGCCCGGCCGCCCCGACAGCAGTTGCCGGGCGAGGAGCCGGGCCGTCTGCGCCGGGGAGCGCGCGCCTGACGCGCGTGCTGGCGCATCGGGGACCGGGGCCAACGGCGGCTCTGGAAGGTTCTGGAACGCCTGGCCCGGCGCAGGACGGCGCCCCATCGCGAACAACACGGCACGGGCGTGCGCCGCCGTCGCAGCGGCCAAAGCCGCCGCGACGACCGGGACAAGGCCCGCCGCCGCTCGGCCCAGGCGCGGCGCCCCTTGGCCGACCGACGGAGCGGAAGCCATCACTTGCCTTGGAAAACCGGGGGCCGTTTTTCGAGCTTCGCCATGAACCCCTCTTTCACGTCTTCGGTGAACAGCAGCGCTCCCGCGGCGTCCGACAGCTCCTGCGCCACCGGGCGCTCGAAGTCTTCGCGCAGGATCCGCTTGGTGAGCTTGAGCGAAAGCGGGGCAAGCCCCCCGATGTGCTTGGCCCATGCGAGCGCCGCGTCCCGGTCCCCGATCTTATTGGCGAACCCGCAGGCAAGCGCCTGTTCTGCGGTGATTTTTTCCGCGGAGTACAACAAGGTGCGCGCCGTCGTGCCGCCCGCAACGGCGACGAGTCTGCGGATCGACTCGGGGTCGTACGCGACGCCCATCCGGGCCGTCGGGATCTGGACGAACGCTTCCGGGTCGAGGACACGCAGGTCGCAAGCCAGGGCGATCTGCACCCCGGCGCCGATGACCGGGCCGTTGACCGCGGCCAGCACGGGGACTGGGGTCTGCGTGATCGCGCGCAGCAGCTTCATCTGGACTTTGGGCCCTTCGACCGGGTCGGAGTTGGAGAGGTCCGCGCCGGAGCAGAACGTGCTGCCTTGCCCGGTGACCACGACGACCCGCACGTCTTCGTCCGCGGCGGCCTCTTCGAACGCCTGGGTCAGAGCTTTGATGGTGGGCACGTCGATCGCATTGCGCTTCTGCGGGCGCTGCAACTCGATCACAGCCGCATGTCCGTCGCGGGTCACTCCGATCATCAGCAAAAACTCCTCAGTCCGATGCTTTTCGACCCTGAGCGTACTCGACTGGCGCTGATACCGTCAGCGCGGCAGAACCTTCTGTGTGCGGCGCGCATTCCCCTCCCCCGGAACCATAATTCCCGGCTATCTCCCAGCAAACCCCAGGCTTGCTCACAAGTAAGCTCGTTAGAGTCAGCAGGGAAGCCAGGCGGTATCCACGCCTGAGGCTGACCCACCGAGAATGCTCATCCGTTTAGGAGATGATCCGCATGACCGTCACCCCTCGCACCACGACGTTCGCCGCGAGCGCTGTCGCGCTCGCGGCAGGCGCGTCGTTCCTCTTCTGCGGCTCCGCGTCGGCGGACCCGCAAGAGCAGGACAGCTCGCCGCTGGTGAACACCACCTGTTCCGTCGAACAGATCGACGCCGCGACCCAGAAAGAAGCGCCGGAGTTCTGGGAGCACATCAGCGCGGACCCCGAGAAATTGCAGAAGGCCCACGAGCGGATGCAGGAATTCCTGGACAAATCGCCCGAGGAGCGCCAAGCCGCCATTGACGAGTTCACCTCGCACGCCAAAGACCGCGCGGGTAAGGAAAAGTGGACCAAGGAGCACGAGAAAGAGGTCCAAGACACCATGGACCGCGTCTTCAGCACCTGTGAACAGTACTGATCGCCCATCACTGAGACGGACGGGGCGAAAAGCCCCGCCAGCCGGTAGCTTTTTTGCTACTCTGAATACCAACCTTCGACATCTCTAAGGAGAATCCATGCCTCGCATTCGTTCCTTCGCCCCTGTTCTCATCGCCGCCGCCGCTGGTCTGGCTTTCCCCGCCGCCGCGAACGCCGACGTCGAGGCGGACATCGTGAACACCAGCTGTTCCGCCGAGCAGATCGAGGCGGCTCTTCAGCAGGCTTCGCCGATCGCGTACGGGTTCCTCACCTCTGACCCGCAGCGCAAGGCGGAAACCGATCAGCAGCTCTCGAAATTCCTCTCCCAGCCAGCCGCGGGCCGCAAAGCCGCGCTGCACAAGCCTTCGGAGGATGGAAAGCCGACCATGCTGGCCACGCTGACCAGCCCGCAGTACGCCCCCGTCACCCAGCAGGTCTTGAGCACTTGCGACCAGTTCTGAGCAGACAAGCGTGAGCATCGCGGGGCCCATCGGGGTTTTCAGCCCACACAGACGCCGCCGACGCGCCGAGCTTCGGCCGTCCGGCCGTCAACCCCGATGGGCGCCCGGTGCCCGCAGCCTCCTTCTGGGGGCTGCGGGCGTTCTCGTTTTGCTCGGGCCTGCGCCCGCCTGGGCGGACCACGGCGACCCGCCGCATCCGGTTCCCTCTTGGTATCCCGATCCCGGTCCGCTCGCATCGACTTCCTGCACGGCGGACCAGGTTTTGAACGCCGTCCAACAGGTCGCCCCGGATGTGTGGGCGAAACTCAACGCCGAGGACGAGCGCGGCGGCAAGTCGATGATCCAAGCGCGAAATTGGCTGCTCGTCTACTTGAAGAATCTTCCGGGGAACCGAGAAGTGAAAACCAAAGCCCCGAACTCGCACGAGTACCGGCCTTATTGGATCAACGACATCGGCGATCGGATGGGTTCGGTCACGGCAGCGTGCGGCAAATACCCCGCAGGCGGCAGGCAGCGCTGAGGCGCTGCGCCCTCGCGGCGGCCCTTTGTCGGCCGAGTTTCACCTCTCGATGACTCCAACACGCACTGGCTTCCTCGCCGGCGGCGAACTGCGGCGCACGCCCTTGTAACCCGATGTTTTCACAACGCAGAACCACAAAAGCATCTGCACTTGATATTCTGGTGATCCTGAGTAGATGGAAAACCCAGGGGATAGAAAACGCAAACTCAAGGATTCTTCCTTCAGGAGTGACATGACTCGATCTTCTCTCGCCCGCACGAGCCGGAACACCGGCCTTGGCCTGCTCGCCGCAGTTGTCATCGGGTTGAGCCCGCATGCCGCCGCAGACGACGCGCTCGACCTGAGTTTCTTCAAGAACAGCAAATGCTCCGCGACCCAGATCTATCACGCGATGGAGCGGGTGGCTCCTGCGGAAATCGCACAGATAAAATCTGGCCCGATCGGCAGCCGTCGACAAAAATGGCTGATGAACTGGCTGATCCGCACACGTGAAGCTGTGGACGCGGGGTCGATGATCCCCAACTTCGAATCCAGCAGCGGCGGCCAGTTCGGCGATGTGGACTGGCGCAAAATATTCGCGCCCCACCAGGATCAGATCGCTGCGGACTGCCCCAACGAGTAGCGGCGCACCGCGACCAGTTCCTGGGGAGGCACTGTTTTCCTGGGGGCACTGCGCGGATATGGCACTGCGCGGATGCGGCGCTGCGCGCACGAGCAACTCCGTCGATGAGACGCAAGCGCTCACGAGCAACAGGGACCGACCCGGCGTTGGGCCCGAGCAGCGGGGCCGCCCAGGAGCAGCTCGGAACAAACACAGGAGCAACAGGCAGGGCGCCGCATGGGCGCGCAGGGTCGTCTGGACCCAGAGAACCTAGGCGAGCCTACCCCGCAGAGCCTCTAACTCCTCTCGCAGACCTTGCGGAAGCCGCTCGCCGATGAAGGCGAACCACTGCTCGATACCGTCCAACTCGGCCTTCCACTCGTCTGGGCGGACCGCGATCGCCTGCTCGACGTCGGAGCGGGCCACGTCGAGCCCGTCGAGTTCGATTTCTTCGATCTTCGGCGCGATGCCGATCGGCGTGTGCACGCCCTGCGCCTTGCCCGACACGCGCTCGACGATCCACTTCAGAACACGGGTGTTCTCGCCGAAACCCGGCCACAAGAATCGGCCGTCATCCCCCCTGCGGAACCAGTTCACATAAAAGATCTTCGGCAGCTTCGAGGCGTCGGTTTTCTCACCGAGTTCGATCCAATGCTGGAGGTAGTCGCCAACGTGGTACCCGAGGAACGGCAGCATGGCCATCGGGTCGCGCCGAATCATGCCGACCTGGCCTTCCGCCGCGGCGGTCTGCTCCGAGGAGAGGGTGCTCGCGTAGAAAACCCCGTGGCGCCAGTCGTACGACTGGGCGACGAGCGGCACCGTGGTCTTGCGCCGCCCGCCGAAGAGGATTGCCGAAAGCGGCACGCCCTTCGGGTCCTGCCATTCGGGGGCCACCGTCGGGCATTGGCCGATCGGGGAGCAGTAGCGCGAGTTCGGGTGCGCGGCGCGCGTCCCCGAATCGGGGCGCCAGTCCTTGCCCTCCCAATCGATGAGGTGCGCCGGTTTGCTGCTCATCCCTTCCCACCACACGTCGCCGTCGTCGGTGAGCGCCACGTTGGTGAAAACCGAATTGCCACCGGCGAAAGTCGACATCGCGTTGGGGTTCGAGTTCTCGCCCGTGCCTGGGGCCACACCGAAGAAACCGGTCTCCGGGTTCGTCGCGTAGAGCCTGCCGTCCTCGCCGAAGCGCAGCCACGCGATGTCGTCGCCGATTGTCTCAGCCTTCCATCCGGGAATGGTGGGCTGCAACATCGCGAGGTTGGTCTTCCCGCAGGCGCTGGGGAACGCGGCCGCGATGTAATGCGACTCGCCCTGAGGCGAGGTCAGTTTGAGGATGAGCATGTGCTCGGCGAGCCAGCCTTCGTCCCTGCCGAGGACCGAGGCGATGCGCAGCGCGTAGCACTTCTTGCCGAGCAGGGCGTTGCCGCCGTAGCCGGAGCCGTAGCTCCAAATCTCCCTGCTCTCCGGGAAGTGGGTGATGTACTTGGTCTCGTTGCAGGGCCATGGAACGTCCTTCTGGCCCGGCTCCAGCGGCGCGCCGACGGAGTGCAGGCCCTTCACGTACGGGCCGTCCGAGCCCAACAGCTCCCACACCGAGGAGCCCATACGGCTCATGATCCGCATGGAGAGCACCACGTACTCCGAATCGGTGAGCTCGACGCCGAGCTTGGGCTCGGGCGCGTCGAGCGGTCCCATGCAGTACGGGAGCACGTACAGGGTGCGCCCACGCATGCTGCCCTTGTACAGGCCGGTCATGATGGCCCGCATTTCGTCCGGGTCCATCCAGTTGTTCGTGGGACCGGCGTCGGACTCGTTCTTCGAGCAGATGAAGGTCCGCGACTCCACGCGCGCGACGTCGGCCACGTCCGAGCGGGCGAGGAAGGAGTTGGCTTTGATGTCAGGGTTGAGCTGGGTGAAGGTTCCAGCGGCGACAAGCTTGGCGGCGAGGCGGTCCCATTCCTCGTCGGAACCGTCAACGAAGACGATCTCGTCCGGCTGGGCGAGCTCGGCGAACTCACGGACCCAGGAGAGCAGTTCCCGATGCTGGGTCGGCGCCTGAGCCAAGGCCTTTTCTCTCAAACCAGACTGCTCGGTCGGCGTGTTCTCGACAAGATTGTGGCTCACTAGTCGCCCTTCCTGGATTTTTTTGGAGCAGTTGTCTGGGTTCTTTAGAGCAGCTGTCCGCTGTCCATCATCTCCCAATGCCCATGCACGCCCTGGTGGTCGCCATTGGCCTGCGCGGCAGACTCCGCGTCCGCTGCGAAATGCCAGCGCTCGTAGTGTCCCTCGTGGTCCACCCGGTACGCGTAGTCAGCGACGCCATCGTGATCGGCATCGGTGTACACCGTGATGTCGTGGTCTGTCGCCACGGTGCATGTGTCCATTATCCCGTCCCCGTTGGCGGAGACCGTCGGGGGGCCGAGGTCCACCATGCCCGCGCCTTGCTCCGCCCACATGTGCCCTCCGCCGCCGTGCCCGTCCGCGATGCCTTCCGGGGCAGAGGACAAGCCTGCGAACGCTGAGAAGAATTCATCGGCCATCCTGAAACTTTATCCTCTCTCGACGAACAGGGCAACCGCAGCTTCGATCTCCCCTTCGCGATCCCGGCCACTAGTGCTGATCTGCGGCATTCGCGAGCGCCACCAACCCCTTGCGCACTGTGAAGATCTCCGAGCGCACTCGTTCGCGCCGCGTGCGCAGCTGGGTCAATTGCGTGGCGATGTCTTTGGCTTGTTGCTCCAGCTCGTCAACGCGCGACTCGCTTCGAATCCGCTGCCGCAAAAAGAGGTCGTCCAACACCTGTGTGAGTTCAGTCTCCGCGTGGAGCAGCCCGGCGGTGATCGTCTGCTCCAACTGGCCCCTGCGGTACGAAACAGCCTCAGAGACCCAGGCCACAGCCTTTTGCCGCCCTGATGAGAGCCTGCGCACCGAGACGATCGCGATCGCGATCGCCAAACCCACCGCGGCGGCCAGCGGCATGCTCAACGCCGAAATGCCGGGAGCGTGCTGGAACGGGACCACGGCGATCCGCCCGAGGCCGAAGCCTGCCGAAGCCCCCAGGATCACCATGATGAAGTCGTCCATGCCCCAAGCGCCGAACTTCGGCGGGTCGAGATGCTCCGGCGGATGCAGCGCGGGCTGCGAGAGCAACGCGATGGAACGAAGATCCGCGCGGCCGAGCACCGCTGAGCTGATCGCGGCGATCCGCTCCTGGGACAGTCCGACCATCCGTTGGTCGAGTTCGAGGATTTTCGGTTTCACGACTTCGACGAGGTTCTTCAACTGCCGCCCCGACGCCTTGGAGACAAAGTCGCGCGCCTGGGCCGATGTGGAACGGGCGAGCGAGTTCAGCTCGACGGCGAGGTCCACCCGCGCCAACTGCAGCTGGTTTCGCAGCATGTCGCGGCGCTCGGCGCGGCCCGCGTCGAGGTTGCGGTGCTCGTGGGTGCGCTCGCGCAGAACTTGGCGGTGCTTTTGCGACAGCGCCTCCTCTTCGGCGGGGTCTTGCGAGCGCATCCCCGCCTCGGAGAGCTGCGCGTCCACGTAGCGCAGCCAGTTCTGGCGCGTCAACAGCTCCGGGTCCAGTTTTTCGATCCGGCTCAGGTCCGCTGCGAGTTCGCGCACGCCTGACGCGGCGCTCCACTGCCGCACTTGCAAAGGGTCGTGCGCGTTCATCGCCAGGTGGTGCAGCCGGGCGGAAACAGGGTGCAGCACCGCGGAGGCGAATCTCGGGCCGAGGTCTTCGAGCGCGTCCGCGGCCTTGGCCCGCGTCCCCCGCCAGTCCTCGTACGCGTCGATTTTCGTGATCGCGAAGACGATGTGGTGGACCCGGCCCGCAACGGCGCGCACCACGGCCAAGTCGGTGGCGTCCACCGGGGCGGCGGCGTCAAGGACGACCAGCGCGGCTTTCGCGCCGATCAACGCGAACGCGGCGAGGTCCGCCTCGTTGACTTCGCGCACTGCGACATCGGGGGCTTCCTCCGCCAGCGCGGCGATGAGCTCCGTTTTGCCGCTGCCCGGCGCGCCGACGACCACGATCGGCTGCGTCGCGGGCACAGGGCTCTCCAACACGAGGTCGGGCTGCAGTCTGCGCAGCAGGGAGCGGGCGCGCGCGGGCCAGTCCTCCTGAGAGCCCTCGTGTTCCGCGCTCACGCTGGGCGGCCTGGCTTCGAGCGCTCCGCCCAAGAACGCAGAAAACCGACATGCAAATCCCAGGCGAGGCCCGCCGCCCTCGGGTCGGCGCACTGCGCGCCCAGCTGGCGGAACCGAATCGCCTCCTGCAACGCCGCCTGTGGGTCGTCGAGCGCGTCAGGCCCCAGCGCCAAATCGGCCTCGTCCAGCACGCCGCTGCCCCAAGCCGCGTCCATGCGCAGCCGCGCGACCGGCCCGCCCGCCAGAATCGCCTCGATCTCGTCCCTGAGCACGCCAAGGCTGGCCGCCTGTTCCATCTTGGCGAGGAACTCGCTGATCCGCCGGGCGCGGGCGCGAACGGCGAGGCCCTGCAGACAGGGCAGGAACGCGCTGAACCCGCTCAGTTCGCGCAGCGTGTCGGTCAAGACTTGCGGATCGCGGTACGCCTCGATGCGCAGCGCCCCGAACGCGCAGTACAGCCCGTAGATCCCGATCTCGCGCAGCAGTCGCTCGCGCTCCGCGACGCCAACGGGGGAGTTGCGGCCGGCCTCAAGGAACAGCTCAGCGGACGGCGGCGTCGTCTCGTCGCCGTCCGCGATGGTTTCAAGCCACTGATACGTCTGCTCGTCCACAACCGCGTTCGCGAGGAGGGCGACTGCGGGGAAAACCGGGTACCCCAGCTCCGCCGAGGACCGTTCGGCGGCTTCGCTGGCCTGGTCCCACAGCCCGGGGTCGCCCGGAGTGGAAATGGCGTCGCACTTGTTGAGCAGCCCGCACGCCATGGTCGTGTCCACAGCCTTGCTGGCGTCTTTGTCCACGCTCCGAGCGGCGGCGGTGAGCACATGCAAGACGATTTCGCCGGGGCTTTGGCCGTGCCCGAGGTCCGACTCGACGAAATCCAGCTCGCCCTCCAAGGGCGGGGCCAGCGCCTGGACGACCCTGGACCGCCCGACCCCTTCCCTGCCCTTCACCGCGACCCGGATCGGGTCGGAGATCACACGGCCGAGCTCGTCCACGGCGGCGACCGCCCGGGGCCCCGCCTGCTCGGCCGAGGCGTGCAACGAGGAGACCAGAGCGATGGCCTCCCCGTACGAAGACCACCGATAGGCGCCCCACGACCCTTGTCCCCCGGCAGCGCCCGGATGGCCTCCCCTGACGCGGAGTCCGTTCGTCATCGCCGCTCCTTGCTCCATTGCATATGCCGCGCCCACCCCAGCTTCGCTGTTTACGCCTGAACGGAACTCTAGCAAAGATCACAGCACGGGCAAAGGCTTTCTGCGCAGCGGCGGCAGGATCGACGCTGCCCGCTGGATCAGGCACACTGGAGAGCCTATGACTGCGCGCACCCCCCGCCGCCCCGTTGCCGTCACCGTCGGCCGCCGAGGCACGCTCTCCCCCGTTCTCCAAGACGCCTGGGACCGGTTGTGGCCCAGGTGGGGCATGCGGATCGTCGAGGGCGGCCCGGACAGCGCGGAGGAGCCTCGGGCGGGCGCGGAGCTCCCCGACCTCGTCGAGTGGTTCGGCCGCGCGGCTCCGCTGGTCCTCGACATCGGTTTCGGGAACGGGGCGGCGACCGCGGCCTTGGCCGAACAGCTGCCCGACCACAATGTGCTGGCCGTCGAACGCTACAAGCCCGGACTCGCCCAGCTGCTCCAACTCCTGGACGGGCGCGGCCTCGACAACGTCCGGCTGCTGCGGGCCGACGCCACGGCGGTGCTCGACCGGCTCCCCCCCGGCTCGCTCGCCATGGCGAGGATCCTTTTCCCCGACCCATGGCCCAAAACCAGGCACCACAAACGGCGGCTGGTCAACCTTTGGACCGTCGCGCAGATTGCCGAACGCCTCTGTGTCGGCGGTGTCCTGCACGTCGCGACCGACGACGCGAACTATGCTGAGGCGATAGCCGGCAGCCTTGCCGACGAGCCGCGCCTCGTGGCCCTGCCCGCTGAACGCTCCGTGCCGAGCCGTCCCACCACGGCTTTTGAGGCTCGGGCTCAGCGAGCTGGCCGAGTGGTGACCGAGTTCGCGGTCAGCCGGCGAACCACGGGCTCCGCACAAGAGCCCGGAAATGATTGAGGAGCACACAGACTTGTTCGGAGCCATCGGAGCCTTCGTCTACCGCGCACGGGTCCCGGTCATCACCGTGATGGTCGCCATCTTCGTCGCGTTGGGCGTCTACGGGATCGACATCGGCGACCACCTGAGCCAAGGCGGTTGGTACGACGACAACAGCGAGTCCGCCCGCGCCTCGCGTCTTTCCGACGAGAAATTCGGCCAAGACACCAAATCCGACGTCATCCTGTTCATCACCGCCACGGACCCCGGCAGCACCGTGGAGAGCCCGGCGATCGCCGACGCGGTTTTCAACCAGCTCGCCGCGATCAAACAAGACCACCCGGACAAGACGGTCGACATCTTCAGCCTCTGGGGGGTGTGGAACCACGCCGCGCCGCAGACCTGGCCGAAGGCGACGCCGGACGGGCACGCCCCCGCCGCCATCCCGCTGCTCAAACAGAGGTTGGAAAGCCCGGACGGCAAACACACCTTTGTGAGCATCGGCATCCAAGGCAAGGACGACACCGAACGGGTCAACAACTACCGCTCCGTTCGTGACGCGTTCACATTCTCCGTCCCCGGCGCGAAGGTCGAGACGACCGGTTTGCTCGCGGTCACCGACGCGATCAACGAGACCATGGGCAAAGACGTCCACCGCATGGAGCTCATCGCCGTCCCGCTCACGGCGCTGATTATGTTCTTCGTCTTCGGCGGCGTCGTCGCGGCGATCCTGCCGGCGATCGTGGGCGGGCTCGCCATCCTCGGCGGCAACGGGCTCATCAAACTGCTCACCGAGTTCACCGAAGTCAGCTCGTTCGCCCAGCCTGTGGTGAGCCTCGTCGGCCTCGGCATCGCGGTGGACTACGGGCTCTTCATGGTGAGCCGGTTCCGAGAAGAGCTCGCCGAGGGCTACCCCATCGACATCGCGGTGCGCAGAACCGTGCAGTCCGCGGGCCGCACGGTCGTCTACTCGGCCCTCCTGGTGGTTGTTTCCATCGCGGGAGTGCTGCTCTTCCCACAGGGCTTCCTGCGTTCGGTGGCCTACGCCTGCGGCGTCTCCATCGCGTTCGCGGCCTTCATCTCGCTGACGGTCCTCCCCGCGATGCTGTCCTTCCTTGGCCACCGGGTGGACGCGCTCAGCCTCGACACGATCCTGCGCTTCTTGCGCCTGAATGTCATCGCCGACCTGCCGCTGATGCGCTACTTCAAGCGCACTCGCAGCCGGGAGCAGGTCATGGACGGGTTCTGGGGCAAACTGTCCGCGTGGGTGATGCGGCACCCGGTCAAACTGATGGTCCCGGTGCTGGCGCTGCTCCTCCTGCTCATCCTCCCCGCGCTCAACATCAAGTTCGCCGGGATCAGCGAGAAGTACCTGCCGCCGGACAACCCGACCCGCTTGGGCCTGCAACATTTCGAGGAAACTTTCCCGAAAGAACGCACCGAGCAGCTGAAAATCATGGTGCTCGGCGGCGACCCGCAGCAGTTGAACCAGGTCGCGAGCAAAGCCAACGAGATCAAAGGGTTCACCGGGCAGTTCTCTTTCCCCGACGCCGCGAACCCCGACCCGAGCCGCCTGACCGACGGCGTCGCCGTCGCGACGAACTCCCTCATCAACAGGGACACCGCGGCCGAAGCCGTCAAGCAGCTGCGGGCGCTGAAGGCCCCCCCTGGCACGACGATCTGGATCTTCGGCACCCCTGCTCTTGAGCAGGACAGCATCGACGCCGTGTTCGCGGGCTTCCCGCTGATGGGATTCTTGCTCATCGTCATCACCACCGTCATGATGTTCTTGGCTTTCGGGTCCGTGGTGCTGCCGGTCAAGGCGGTGATCCTGTCCGTGCTCTCGCTCGGCAGCACGCTCGGCGTGCTCACCTGGATCTTCCAGGAAGGCCACGGCGCGGGCCTGTTGAACTTCACGCCATATCCCCTGATGGCCGTGGTGCTCGCCCTCTTGGTGGCGCTCGTCTACGGCCTGTCCTCGGACTACGAGGTCTTCTTGCTCGCGAGGACTGTCGAGGCCAGGGGCAGAGGTCTGTCCACCGAAGCCGCCACCTGCGAAGGAGCCGCGAGCGGCGGGCGGGTCATCACCGCGGCGGCCTTGGTGCTGCTCGTGGTGGCCTCCGCCTTCGGGTTCTCCGAACTCGTCATGATGAAGTACCTCGCCTTCGGCCTCATCGCGGCGCTGCTCATCGATGTCACCGCCATCCGCATGATCCTCGTCCCCGCGACGATGAAACTGCTCGGCGACGAGAACTGGTGGGCTCCGCGTTGGATGAAACGCTTCCAGGAGCGTCTCGGCCTCGGCGAGATCGCGATGCCGGACGAACGCCACCTCATCCCCGCCGGGGCGGGCGGGGCCGCGCCTGCGCCGGACATCGTGCGCACCCAGCGCCCACAAGGGTGGGCCGAGCCTGGCGCGCCGCAGCAACACCCCGTCCCCGGCCAGCTCGCCGGGTTCGCAGACTCGGCCCCCACCCAGCCGATCTACGTCATTGACGACGAAGGCCCCGTCGACCAGCAGGAGTACTGGTCCACGCACGATGTGCCGCCAGCTCCGCCCAAATCCCGGCGAGCAGCGCCGCCACCGTCGCCGGCCTGGGGCGAGCAGCCGCAAGAGCCGTTGCCCACCCCGTGGGCTCCCGCCCCGAACGAGGCTGCCCCGGCCGCGTGGGACGCGGCTCCGGGCGACTACACCGCCCAACGGGAGGCCAACCAGAAAGCCCGCGCCTACCAGCAAGCGGCTGAGGAGTCCCTGCGGGCCGCCGGGGCGGGCGAGCCACCGGCTCCCGCGCAACCGTCAGCGCCCGCGCGACCGCAGACACCGGCACAGCCCACCGAGCCGGAGAAGCCTCAAGCGGGCAGTGGCGAAGACCCGCGCTTCATGTCCGCGGGCCGCCACCGTCCAGGCACACCGGGCACGCTGAGCCCGTGGGACCTGCTCCGCAAGGCGCGGGGCGGCGAGTAGCCCGCTGCGCCCGCCGCACGGAGCCGAGGTCAATGCCCGGCGCGGACATAGCGGAAGTACGTGAGCACGGCGGACAAGAAGTAAACCGCGCCGAACACGGCGAAGGCCATCGTCGCGGAGTGCGCGGCCGAACCGTACGAGGCGCGCAAAACCAGGTTGATGCCCACACCGCCGAGAGCGCCGATGGCCCCGGCGATGCCCATGAGGGAACTCGACATCGACCGCGCCCAGTCGAGCTGCTCGGCGGGGGTCTTCCCGGCGAGTTCCGTCGACTTGCGCGCGAACACCACTGGGATGAGCTTGTAGACCGAGCCGTTGCCCACCCCGGACAAGACGAACAGAAGAATGAACCCGGCGAAGAAGAGCGCCCAGCTGCCCTGCGCTCCTAAAGTTCCTGGCGCCCCCGAAACGCCCGACGCTCCCGCAACGCTCTGCGCGATCACCAGACCGGACGCGGCCAGCATCGCCACGAACACGCCGACGGTGATTTTTCCGCCGCCGATCCGATCCGCGAAGAGGCCCCCCAACGGGCGGGAGAGCGACCCGAGCAGAGGACCGAGGAAGGTCAGCTCCGCCGCGTGCAGCGCGGCCTGCGCGGCGCTTTGCCCTTGGCCGGCGAACTTCAGGCTGAGCACCTGGCCGAAGGCGAAGCTGTAGCCGATGAACGACCCGAACGTCCCGATGTACAGCAGCGAAATCAGCCAGGCGTCGAGGTGGCGCATCGAGGCGAAGAGGTCGGCGAAGCCTTCCTGTTTGCGCGGCAAATTGTCCATCCACAGCGCGGCTCCGGTTGCGGCCAGGGCGATGAGGACCAAGTACACCGCGCACATCACCGGCGCGTGGCCGACGCCGAGGGTCGAGATGACCAAGAGGCCGATGAGTTGGATGACCGGCACGCCGATGTTCCCGCCGCCCGCGTTCAGACCCAACGCCCAGCCTTTGCGCCGTTTGGGGTAGAAGGCGTTGATATTGGCCATGGACGAGGCGAAGTTGCCGCCGCCGATCCCAGCGAAGGCGGCGACGAGCAAAAGCTCGCCGAAGCTCGGCTTGGCGAGCATCGCCCACAGGGCGAGGAGGGTCGGAATGACGAGGAGCAGCGCGGAGACCACCGTCCAATTCCGGCCGCCGAACCGAGCCGGGGCCAGGGTGTAGGGCACTCGCAACACGGCCCCGACCAAGGTGGGCATTGCGGTGAGGAGGAATTTCTGCGCGGGGTTGACATGGTATTCGGGGCCCATGAAAAGAACCATGACCGCCCAGATCGACCAGATCGAGAAACCGACGTGCTCGCAAATGACCGACCACAGGAGGTTGCGCGCGGCGATCTTCTTGCCCGCCGCCTCCCAGAGGACTTCGTCTTCCGGGTCCCAGTCGCGGAGGATGTCTGCGTGTTTCGCGGACGGCTCCGCGAGAGGTTCGAGCGTTGCGGTCATCGGGCGGTTCCTCTGCGTCGTTGATGTGGCTGCGCCCACGATGTCTGTCGTGCGCGACCGCCGGAACGCCTTCACGCTACGAACAGGATGTTGCGCTGTCAGTTTCGCCGGATCACCGAACTGTCAAAGGAATCTCACAAGCGGCTCACGCCTCGGATGCGCCGGGGCGCGCCTGGCTCTTGGGCGCAAGGCCGATCTCGTCCTCGATGTAGCCGCCCTGGCAGACGAACCAGCCGCCGCACATGCCGATCACGGTCGCGGCCGCGAGGAAGGCGAATGACGCGCCCCATGCCCCGGTCTGTTCGTAGAGGACGCCGAACAGGAACGGGCCGCTGATCGCGAGCATGTAGCCCACGCCCTGCGCGAAACCCGAGAGCGCTGCCGCGTGCTCGCTGGTGCGGGTCAGCATGCCGATGAGCGCGAGGTTCATCGCGAACGTGATCGGGCCGAGCCCGAGGAAGACCGTCCAGAGCGCCGGGGCGGCGCCCGGAGCCCAGAAAAGCCCGGCGAAGCCGACGAGGTGGCAGAGCCCGCCGGCGACAACGAAAACGAAGGGGGCGCGCACCCGCGGGAGCAACGGAACGACGATCAGAGGCCCGGCCACGCCGACCACGGAATACAGGGCGATCATGAGCCCGCCCTGCTCGGCGGGCAGCCCGACCGCGGCGAGGCGTTTCGGCAGCCACGTCAGCACGGCATAGCAGTCCAGGCTTGTCACGCCGAAGAGGACCGCCATGCCCCATGCGAGCTTGGACCGGGCGAGAGCCGCGAACGGCACGCGCGCGGTTTCGCCGCGCGCGGCCGGCTCGACCACGTCGTTTCTGCGAGCGGCAAGCACCGCCAACAGCGGGACCGCGAGGAATCCGGCGAGGGCCCAGAGGCCGAGGGAAAGCCGCCAGCCGTAGCTCTGCTGCAACTGGACCGCGATGACCGGCGGCGCCACGGCGCCGAACTGCACGGCAAAGGAGTACCAGGTGCTCACCGCGGCGATGCGTTTCGGGAAATATCGTTTCACCAGCGGCGGCGTGACGATGTTGCCGACGCCCATGCCCGCGAGGGCGAGGGCGTACCAGCACAACTCGTCCCACGCGCCAGCGGCGAAACCTCGGCCGACCAGGCCGAGGAACGTGAGCACCGCGCCGCCCAAGGCGACGCGCTCCAGATCAAACCTGTGCGCGAAGAGCGGCGTGATGAAGCCCGCGAGCCCGAACATCGCCACCGGGGCCAGGCCGAAAACACCCGTCATCGTGTTGGAGAAGCCAAGTTGGCGCTGCAGCTCGCCCAAGAGGGGCGTCAACGAGGTGACCGCCATGCGCAGGGTGAGCGCGGAGGAGACGACGGCGAGGAAGGCGATCGCCTGGCCGCGGCGCGGGCGGACAGGACCGGGGACGTGCTCTACTATGATGTCCGTCTCATACTCCTGCTGTCGCCGGACATCGTGCGTCACCATGAGTGACAATCATAGGATGATTCGCTGAAGAACTCGACCGGGTTTGATCCGGATCACCATCCCGGCCGCCGAAACAGACGAGGAGAAACCCGTGCGCACAGTGGCGCGATCTGGATTGATCGACCAGATCATCACATCGCTCAGTGACGAAATTCATAGCGGCCGCTGGAAGGTCGGCGACAAGATCCCCAACGAGACCGAGCTGACCGAATTGACGGGAGCCTCCCGCAACACTGTCCGCGAAGCCGTGCAGGCATTGGTCCACGCGGGGATGTTGGAGCGCCGCCAAGGCTCCGGCACCTTCGTCATCAGCAGCTCCGACTTCGGCTCCGCTTTAGACCGCTGCTTCTCGCGCGCCGAGCTCTTCGACATCATCGAACTCCGCCTCGCCCTGGAGACGACCGCCGCTCGCCTCGCCGCGCGCAGGCGCACGCCGGAGGACGTCGCCCAACTCTGCGCCCTTTTGGACGAGCATCGCGCGGCCATTGCATCCGGCGACCACGAAGCCGAGACACAGGCGATCGTCGCGCTGCGCCGAGGAATCGTCGCAGCGGGGCACAACAAGGTGTACATCCAAGTCTACGATTCACTGCTGCCGACCCTCATCGCGCAGACCATCCAGTGGCTCAAAAAGGCCACCCCCGAATTCCTCGCCGTCGTGCAGTCTTTCCACTCTCGCTACCAAGCCCTCGTCGGCGCCATCGCCGAGGGGGACGACGAGACTTCGTTCCAGATCATGAGCGATATCCTCACCACCCTGTTGGAGCACGAACAGGCGCAGCTGTCCGCCGCGCGCTAAAACGGCGCTAGAGTGAGCCATCCCCTCCATCGAGCACCCGAGGAGCACCCTTTGTCACGACCCGTGCGCATCAGCGTTCAGATCCCCGCCAGCTACAATCCCGATTACCGAGTCCAACGGGAGCGAGTGAAACGAGTCGAGGACACCGGTGCGGACGCCATCTTCGGTTACGACCACTTCCATGTCCCGCAGTACACCGGCTACGACCCCAAATCGGGGCCGATCCTCGCCGCGACGCAGGAAGACGTGCCGAATTTCGAGCCGATGACCACGCTCGCCGCCTGGGCGGAGCAGACCAGCCGCGCTGAAATCGGCCTCCTTGTGACCGGAATCGGGTACCGGAACCCCGACTTGCTCGCCGACATCGCCCGGACCATCGACCACATCAGCGGCGGCAGGCACATCCTCGGGCTCGGCTCAGGCTGGTACAAGAAGGACTACGACACCTACGGGTACGAGTTCGGCACCGCCGGGTCCCGGCTCGCGGATCTCGAAGCGGGCCTCGCGCGGATCACTGCGCGCTTCGCCCAGCTCAACCCCCGGCCGACACGAAAAATACCGATCCTGATCGGCGGCGGCGGCGAGAAGAAGACGCTTCGCCTCGTCGCGCAGCACGCCGACATCTGGCACTCGTTCGGAGACATCCCCACGCTCACGCGCAAAAGGGCGATCCTGGCGGAGCACGCCGAGGCTGTGGGACGCGACGTGCGGGAGATCGAAATCTCACAGGAGTGGCCCGGCGCGCAAACCGCAGAAGCATATGTCGAGGCCGGGGCCACCTTCTTCAATGTGCGCGCGCACAACGCCTTCGACCGCTACGCCTTCGACCCGGACGACGATTACAGCTGGCTCCGTGAGATCGTCGCCTGGCGGGACAGGATGAACGGCTGAAGGCAGTTCACAGGAAGCCGCGCACCACGTCCACAGCCCGCCCCAGCCGCCCCGCAGTGGGCTCGGTGGCCTTCGGGTGCAGCAGGTGCACCGCCAAACGGAACAACAGCGCGCGGAGCATCAGCTGCGGGAAATCGGCCAGATGCGCCCACCGGCCCGGCAAAGCGGGGTCCGCGTCGCCCCACACCAGCGCGTCGACCACCACAAGCGCGGTTCCCCAGTTGGCGGGGCGCCAGTACGGCACGAGGTCCGTCAAGCCGGGGTCGGCGGAACCATGGAAAACGACTGTCTCAAGGAAATCGCCATGCACCACTTGGCACGGCAGATGCAACGGCTCGCGCAACGGGGTCAGCGCCCGGAACATGCCCAAAACCTGCTCTTGGTGCTCGGCCAGGACGGTCTCCCCCGGCCAGTTCGCGACACCGGAAAGATAACGGGAAGGGTCCGGCTCCCAGGCCGCGCGGTCCGCGACCAAATACACGTCCGGCTCGGCGAGCAGCGCGGGCAACGGGCCGATGAGGAACCGGGGGCGGGCCAGCCCGGACATCGCTTGCTGCAAACGGATCGACCCGGCCACGAGTTCGTCGAACCGGGGCTGCGCGCTGCCCTCGACGTAGGTGTCCGCGCGCCAGCCGGAGATGATGTAGCGCCCGTCGCTGGAGCGCACCGGGCGCGCCACGCGGAACCCCGCTGGCGCGAGCGTCTCACGGACCCTGGCCGACCATCCCGCGCGCGCGGGATCGCCCGCCGTGGAGAGCACCACGCCGCCATAGCGGAAAGCTCCCGCGCCCAGCTGCGCCGGGGCGCCGGACTCAAGGCCGAAGGCCGAAACCACATGGGCGGGCGGCGGGACTGTGTCGAGCTCGACGGCGGTGCTCATGGGGCCACCCAGCTCATGCGACTGTTCATCACTTGCCACCTTCCGAAACACATGCTTTTCTGATCGCGCGCTTCTTCGACGACAGCGCTGTCCCGACATGCCGCCCTCCTCAACAGGGCAGTACGCGCGCTTCTTCGACCGTACTCCCGCACACCTCGCCGCTGGCGCAGGACACGGGGACGTTAGCAAACTGTCATTGTGGCGCTCAGCCCGATTGGGCGGCCCGCCACGCGATGAGGCCGCCTTTCAGATCGAACACATCCTTGAAACCGGCGTCCACGAGCAGCTTCGCCGCGTGCGCGGACCTCGGCCCGAGCCCGCAGTACACAACAACCATGCGGTCATCGGGGATCTCGCCGGATTGGGCCGCCGACGCGATCCGCGCGAGCGGGATGTGTTTGGCCCCCGCGATGTGCCCGCCCGCCCATTCCGCGTCCTCGCGGACGTCGACCAGGGCGGGGGGGCTTTCGCTGGAAAGCAGCTCGGCCAACTCGCGAGGCCGCACCGACCGGGGCTCGGCGAGCCGCGAGGACCGCGCAGCAGCGCTGAACGTTTCCCCGGGGCCCCGGTCGGGGCCTTGCCCAGGGAAAACTTCAGGCCGCTCCCCCAAACCCTCTCCATCAGCCCTGAACTTTTCCCCGGGGCCCCGGTCGGGGCCTTGCCCAGGGAAAACTTCAGGCCGCTCCCCCAAACCCTCTCCATCAGCCCTGAACTTTTCCCCGGGGCCCCGGTCAGGGTCGCGCCGCACAGCGACCGTCCGAGTGCGACCGGTGAGCGCGTCATACAGAACAAGGGTGCCGAGCAGCGGCTCGCCGATCCCCGTGATGAGCTTGACAGCCTCGGCGGCCATGAGCGAACCCACCACGCCGCACACCACGCCCAGCACGCCGCCTTCGGCGCAGTTCGGCACCGAGCCTTCGGCGGGCGGCTCAGGGTAAAGGTCTCGGTAATCGATCCCCCGGCCGCCTGGAGCCGCCTCCCAGAACACCGACACTTGGCCTGAGAAGCGGTGCAGAGAGCCCCACACATACGGCTTGCCCGTCTGCGCGGCCGAGTCGTTCACCAGGTAACGAGTGGCGAAATTGTCCGAACCGTCCACCACAAGATCGTATTGGCGGAACAACGAAGCCGCGTTCGCCGAAGTCAGCCGTTCCCGAATCGGGCAGACCCGCGTCTGCGGCGCCAACGCCGCAATCCGGTCCTCGGCGCTCTGGGTCTTCGCCCGCCCAACGTCCGCGCTCCCGTGCAGAATCTGGCGCCCGAGATTGGAAAGCTCCACCTCGTCGAAATCCACCACCCCCAGCGTGCCGACACCGGCGGCTGCCAGGTACAGCAACACCGGCGATCCGAGTCCTCCAGCACCAACGACCAGCACTTTCGCATTCTTCAACCGCAACTGGCCGTCCTCGCCAAGCTCGGGAAGGATCGTCTGCCGCGAAAAACGCTCCTGCTCGGCGGCGGTCAGCTCGGCGGCGGGCGGCACCAATGGCGGCAACGGCATCCCACCAGAATAATCGTCCAGCGGCCCTGCGCTCCCTGTCGCTACGGGTACGGCCAAGCGTTGGGCTTGCAAACCTTCCCGTCCGGGGGCACAACCCCCGCGGGGTCCAGGTCAGCGATGTCGTTGTTCGCCACCCCGAAGGACTGCTGCATCATGATCGGGGCGAGCGCGCCGTCGATGTAGCAAGGCTGGTGGTTCGGGTGGCCGATGGCGTGGCCGACCTCATGGTTCACCATGTACTTGCGGTACTCGATCCGGTCGCCGCTGAAAGCCACCGCGCCCCGGACCCAGCGCGCGTAATTGAGCACCACACGGCGGTCCTGCGGCTTGTAGCAGGAAGTTTCCAGCTGAATGTCGTAGCCGCACTCCTGGCGGGTGGTCTCCGGGGACGTGAGGGAAATCCGGAAAAAACCAACGGCGCCCTCGCCGCTGTGCTGCTTGTCGTCCTCATCGGCGGCCGACTCCGCGGAGCGGATGTCATCAGCCGACGAGACCCGCTGGAACGAGTACGTGTCGCCCTCGCTGCCGGGGATCTGGTCGGTCCCCCCGATCCAACTGTGCGGATCGCGCAGGGTGCTGTCCACGCCCGACGAGAACGCGTCCGTGCCCATGAGCGGGGAAAGGTCGATGCCGTCCTCCACTTCGACTGTGTAGCGGAAGAACTTCTTCGAGCCAGCGGGCCCGTAGCGGTCGCTCGGCCCGTTCAGAACGGACCAGGTTCCTTGGCCAGCCTGCGTGAACGAAATGCCTTCCGGCAAAGCTCCGCTCTTCTTCGTCCGATCCGAGAGCGTGTTCCCAATCGGGATGCCGATGCCTTTGCCCCGCTCTCCCAAGGCGTGGGAGTCGCGCTGACGAGTGGACGAAGCAGCCTCTGCCTTCTGCGCGCCATGGTGGCGCCACCCGTCCACCGCGAGCAAGGACGTAATCACAACGAGCACCGGAACCATGTACACCCGCCAGCCGTACAGCCGCATCACGCGGCCGAACCACCCCTGCTTGCGTCGCTGTTGGCGGTTCCTGCGGGAGCCCCGGTCCCCTCGCGTCTCCAAGCCCACCGGATCAATGCGCGCCCTCAGCGGGGCCTTGACCAGAGGCTTCTGCTGCGGCGGGAACTGCTGATGATCGTAAGGGACAGGCTCGCTCCCCCAGCCCCCCACAGGGGAGGGCCGGTACTCCGGGGAACCGGTCCAGGTCATGCGCTCCAGCATCTCATACTTTGTTCCCTCACCAGTACTATAGTGACCGCGTGGTCCAGGTTGACGCGGTTCGCGCGAGCCGCGTCACGCCCACTGCGAACAGGAGGCCCGCTTGCCCGGTCGTGACGCCGAAACCCCAGCAGACCGTCCGTTCGACGCGACCACAAGCCCTGAGGGCGGCGAGCCTGGGCGCGAACTCGACATTCTAGCCGAGCAACCTGAGCCTTTTGAGGTTGTCGACGCCGAAGCGGTGGACGAGGCTCCCGTGCGCCCCGACGCCGCTGACAGGCCCGGAGCCTCCCCTCGGGCGCGCGACAACGC
Organism: Segniliparus rotundus DSM 44985; assembly: GCF_000092825.1. Classification (NCBI taxonomy): domain Bacteria; kingdom Bacillati; phylum Actinomycetota; class Actinomycetes; order Mycobacteriales; family Segniliparaceae; genus Segniliparus; species Segniliparus rotundus. The sequence continues at coordinate 2,944,620 of NC_014168.1, forward strand.
GACGGTCCCCGACGGCTACACCCCTGACGGCACACCCACGTTGTCCTACGTGCGACAACGCATCGCCGCAAGCCTTGCCGGACAGGAGGTCTTCGACCAGTCAGCGCCAGCGGCCAACGAAGAAGCCCGCCAAGCGGCACTGCACCACGCCGCAGCCGAAAAGCTCAAAAGCCTCCGCGAAAGCCTCGGACAGCCGAACACAGCCGACGAGGGATGACGAAACTGGCGAAATTCACCGGCTATAAAGTTCAAACAAAGGCCCGCCCTGCGGATTCAGGAAAGATGCCTTGATCTCTTGGACTGAAGAATTCAGCAAATGCGAAAGTTGCACGAATCGCATCACGTCAAGGATCCCGGCCTCGCCTCTTGCAAGAATATTTTGATGGGGGCCAATGAGTTCCAGCGCTTCCCCGCGCCGACTCAGACTATAGCCGGGAGAAATATCCTGTTCATTTTTTGGGAAACTCAGCCTGGGCAACTCCGCCTTGTTCCGAACATCTTTGCCGAACTCGCCCCAAAAATACCGGGCCACAGTATCGGTTGCCGCAGCTAGAAATTCCACATGGCGTTCCCCGTCGCGACTCGTCTTCGCCACCTCGAACCAACCATGGGGTGCGGTCTTGATTCCATATCGAGTTTCACCTTCCGGCACCGACCAGAACACCGCTTCGCCAGATCCATCCGAAGGGGTGAAATCCCAAGAGGTGCGGCGTGCCCATTCGATTAAATCCGGATCGAAGACAATAGTTCCCATCACAAGATCTCCAATTCCTCAAGTTTTCCGACCGACACAGGTACGCCATGCTCGTCACGCCCCCATCGACCATCAGGATCTCAAATCAGTTCCTGATTGCGCCCATTTTCGATAGCTCTCCGAGAATGGTCGATCGCGAACCCATGCTCATCCAAGGGATCTCCATAATCTTGCCCATGGGCCCGAAACTTGTGCGGGCCGCTAGCGTCGAGCCCTCACTCCCAGCCATTGCCATTCCGTTCATGGCCGCGAACTTGGATCCTCATGGTAGTCGAGGCTTGCGTCATGGCTGTTCATCCCATGGTTGCCCACATCCTGAACATCATGTTGTTGATCATGTTCCAGACTGTAGTGGACATCAGGCGACTCCTTGATGGCACTCCCACATTGTTCTATATGCGACAACCCATAGTACCACTGCGCCGCATCTAAAAACCCAAAGCCTCCGCGAAAGCCTCGGGGGCAGACACATCCGACGAGGAATGAGGGCATCAGCGAAGCGAGAACAGGGGCTTCCCGTCTGGCGAGAGAAAAGAGGCTTGCAGAGCTTCTAGCGGAACTGAAAGATACCTGGATACCTTCACGAGTTTCCCTATGTCTGTTATATCGTCGCCAGTCTTGGCGATCGGATTCTGCTGCGGATCCAAGAGAATGCGCTCCTCGGGAGAATCCCCCTCAATCAACTTATAACCTGGAGCAATATCTTCCAACTTAAACGGAAGCTTCAAGTCGCCGAGATCTCTCACTCCGCGAATATCGATAGCGAAAAAACCCCATAAGTATCTCTCAAGAACCTGCATAGAAGCCGACGAAATCAGGAATTGTCGTTCGTGCTCGGCACGATCTGCTCGAGAAAGAAAAACCCAACCGTCTTCCCGTGCTTTAATGTAGAGCCTGATCTCACCGCCCGTATTCCAGAAGATAGCTTCGCCAGAATCGTTGCATGGCGTCAAAGACCAGTTTCCAAGTTTTGCCCACTCTGTCAGCTCTGCCGATATCTCTAAAACTGCCATCGCTACCTCTAACCTTATCTCAGAACTTCTGATTCTAGCAGATCCTCAATACTGGCTTCTCCGCCGTCGCTTTTTCTGACCAGCATTTGCACCCCTCCACCATTCCGGCCAAAGGCAGGAGCTATCCGAGCAATCTCCACTGTCCACTTTGGAGGGAGGTCGCCAGTCAGCTCGTACTTATGATAGGACTCATTGAGAGAAGCAACTGGAAGGCTGCGTTTTTCAAAAGAGTCGGGCGCTCCGTCATGCATAACCCCGAGATACTTTCCTGTAGTTGGCCCAATTCGATCAACATCTGAACCATAATCACGAATCACAGCGCGCATACTGTCGTACTGAACCCTTGACCCAGGGGCGGCACCCGCGTTTTCAGGATACGCTTGCCAGTGTTGTCCTTGAGGGCCAAGTTTATTGAAACGCTCATCGTATTCTGACTTTGTGTACGGAGTCCCATCTGGGTGATGCCCATAAGGCTCATGCTTGTCCGCCACTAATTTGGCTGTCTCCGGATTATGGCGAGGATGCGAATCGGATTCCCAGTGGTGTTTCAGCGGAACCCCATGCGGAGTCTCTTCCGGATGAGGAGCATCATCCGGAAGACGGTGCCAGCCATCACCGCTTTGCTCATGGCTATGCACAGGATCCTCGCGGTGGCCAAGGTGCGCTTCATGACGCTCGCCAGTCTGATGTGAACCAGCCGCGTGCTTGTGGTCGTCATGATGCCCAGCGCCCGGCGTTTGCCCAGACGGAACGTGCTTGTCGTCGTGATGCTGATGCCCTGCCGTGGCGTGCTTGTCATCGTGATAGGCGCCAGCGGGCTTGGCCTCGACATGCTTCTGCTCCGCGTGCTTTTGGTCATGGTGGGCACCTGCGGCGCTCGGTCCGCTCGGGGTTTTCGCCTCGGTGTGCGCAGGCTTGCCGCTGTGCTCAGAGGCAGCCGAAGAGCCTGGGGGCTTGGCCTCGGTGTGCGCGGATTTGGCCGGATCGTGTCCGGTCGAGCCAGACGGGGAGAGATGCGGAGCGCGGCCGCCGCCTGCGCCGCTGCCGCTCGGATCGCGGGAGGCTCCTGTTCCTGGGCCAGCGGAGCCTGGGCCAGCCGGGCCTGAGCCAGTGGAACCCGGGCCGGGGTGGTGCTGTGCGCCGTGCGGGCCTTGGCCGCCGGACGTCGTCGCGGTCGTCCCATGAGACCCCGCGCCTTGGCCGCCGGGCGTGCTGCCGTGATCGCGGACTGGCTGCGGTCCTGAAGCTGCGCCGCTTTGGCGCTCTGCCACAGGCGCGGCGCCCATCGAGTGCGTCCCAGCAGAAGCCGCCCCTGCGCCACCGAGATGCGTTCCGGCTGACAATCCGGCGCCCGAATGGTGCTGAGGGCCCGTGCTGGCATGGCTCGCCGCGCCAGCGCCGCCCTGTGCGGACGTGCTTGCACCAACGCGATGGCCCGCGCCAGCGGCGCGATCGGACTTGCCTTGGCTCGCCATTGCGGCGAATTGGCGGGGGTCTGCGGGTTTGCCGTCGACATGGGGCAAGGGCTTCGCGGCCCCGGCGGAACCTTTGTACCCGCCGCCTGGGCCATGCTGCCAGGCGGAATCGCCTGGCTGAGGCTTCGATCCGCCCTGATGCCAGGGCGCGGGGGAGCCGCCGCCTTGGGGAGCCTGCGGGGAGGCGCGGCCGCCGCCCTGCTCGTGAGAGCCGCCCGCGCCTTGCTCATGTCCGCCGCGGGGCGATGTGAGGCCGGGCTTTTTGCCTTTGATCTGGTTGACCGCCCCTGCGATCTCGCCGACGCTGTTCGCGGTCTGACCCATTTTGTCGTCCACACCGTCTGCGAACTCAGAAGCCTTGTTGATCGGCTCGGAGATCGCCTCGACGCCTTTGCTCAAAGCGGTGAGCGCTGGCACGTCGACGCCCATCGCGCCCAGGATGTCATGGATCTGGTCGATGCCGTCCTTCACGTCCGCCAAGACCTGCTTGGCGTTGTTGAGCGCGCTCTTCACCTGCTGGAACAGGGCGTACGCCTCTTGGATGAAGGCCGCGATGCGGATGGCGGACTCGATGACGAACTCAGCGGTGGTGGCCACGTCCACAAAGGGGATCCAGCTGGTCGCGAGCGCCATCATGGCGCGCTCCATGATCTTCGCGAACAGTTCGGCGATCCACTGCTTGATTTTGTCGCGGACCTTCACCATCAGATCCGTGGCCTTCTCGATCAGCCAGCCCACGCCTTGGCATGCTTTGGACACCGCGCGGATCAGCTCCTGCAAGGCCGCATGCCGGGCCAAGAACTCGACCGAAGCTGCTGTGTCGTCCCCGCTGCTCGCCCAGTTCGCGGCGACGCCGGCCGCGACCGACAGCATGTCGCCGTGCTGACCCAGGAGCTCGCCCGGGATCTGCGACTTCCAGAGGTCGGCCTGGGCGCGCGCGGCCCCCTCGTTCACCGTCACCACGTCCAAGCAATGCTTCACCGGGGGGATGTGTGCCTCGATCAGATTGAGAACAAGGCCGGAAAGGATCTGGAAGGGGTCGATCGTCCCCATGTCCATCGCGTCGACGCCGACCTCGGCCTCCGGGTCGGTGGATTTGGCCTTGTCGCCTTTCGCGTCAATGTCGTTCGCCGACTGCTGCGCTTTCGCTTTGATGCCGCCATGGCCGTGGCCCATGAACTGCTCCTCACCAACCGTCCCGTCCGAGAACTGGACGGCGTTTCCGCCGGACCGGGCCGACGCTTTCCCTAAGTATGACGCGCCCAACGCGCGCGCGGTTCCATCGAGTTTGGATTGCTGTGCTCGGCCAGCGTGTCTGCGGAACCCAGCGTGTCTGCGGAACATTGGATCACGGGGGCGTTACTCTGTCGAGACGAGCCCGTAAGCGGGTTCGCCACGAGACGAACGACACCTGAGGAGGCGATATGCGCGCGTTACGGGTGGTCGGCCTCGAACCAGGCGGGGAGAATGTGCTGCTCGAAGACCCGCACGACGGGGAGCAGTTCTCGGTGCCGGTGGACGCGACGTTGCGCGCGGCGGCGAACGGGGACCGCCCGAAGCTCGGGCAGCTGCACATGGAGGCAGAAGGCGCGTTGTCGCCGCGGGAGATCCAGGCCCGCATCCGCGCCGGAGCCACTGTCGAGCACGTCGCGGCGAACTCGGACGTCTCCGTGGAGCGCGTCCGCCGTTTCGCGGGCCCTGTGCTGTTGGAGCGCTCCCGCGTCGCCGGGCTCGCCGCATCGGCGTACCCGGCCCGGTCGGAACAATCCCACACGCTCGGACAGCTGGTCTCGGCCCGGCTGACCAGTCTGGGCCACGACCCGGAGGCCGCTGTGTGGGACGCGTGGCGGCGGGACGGGGCGTGGCTGGTGCAGCTGCGGTGGAAAGTCGGCCGTTCGCACAACACCGCGCATTGGCAGTTCTTCCCAGGACCGCACGGCGGGACCGTGACCGCGCTCGACGAGCACGCGGCCGCGATCATCGAGCCGGAAAAAGCACGCGCGCTGCGCGCTGTGGCTCCGCAGAAGCCAACACCGCCGAAGAACGAGGAGCCCCGCGCCCCACACGAGCAAGCGGCAACGCCGGAGCCCGAGGCCCCGAAGCTTGAGCATCCCCCCACGGACAACCATCCGGCGGGGAAAAAAGGCCGCAAACCCGCGCTGCCGTCCTGGGACGAAGTGCTCTTGGGCGTCCGTTCCGGTTCCTGACGCCCTTCTGAGCGCCCCCTCCTGAAGCAGTCAGGGCCGCGGCAATCAGCACCGGCGCGCGAGTTCCAGAACGCAGCAGACCGCCAGCCGAGAACCGCTCACATCGCGTCGAGCGCAGCCAGGACGATCACCAGCGCCCAACCGACGAACGCGCCCGCCCAGCTGCCCCACACCAACCAGCGCAGCACCGGAACGCGCCGCCACACCTGCATCGCGGGCATCACCCCCGCGGTCACGCCGATGTTCACGACGAGGGCGAGGGCGATCCCGATGGGGAAAGCGAGTTGCAACGCGAGAAGCCCCCGGGTCACCGCGACGACCACAACGGCGGTGACCGCCGCGGAGTAGATCGCGAGGGCGAAACCGACCGGGACCACGTCAGGTTCGATCAGCTCCCCCTCGAAGCCGTCCGGAGCAGCGTGATCGTGCGAGGCGGACGGCTCGTGCGGCGTTTGCTCTGCAACCATACTGGACCTCATCATAGGGCCAGGAGCTGTTGGATGGGGCCCGCTGCGAAGTTCACCAAAAACGCCACTGCGACCACCATGAGCAAGGGATGCACTTCCCGCAGCTTCCCCGCACCGGCGCGGGTCAACACCCAGGCAATGCACCCGACCCCGATCCCGTCCGCGATGGAGTACGTGAACGGCATCGTCACAATCGTCAAAAACGCGGGCAGCGCCACTTCGAACTTCGTGAAGTCGATCTCCCGCACGTTCCCGATCATCATCGCGCCGACGACGACCAGCGCAGGGGTGGCCGCCTCGACGGGCACCACCTTGTACAGCGGGGTGAGGAACATGGCCAACAAGAACAGGGACCCGGTGACGATGTTGGCCAGGCCCGTGCGCGCGCCTTCGCCGATGCCGGTCGCGGACTCCACGAACACGGTGTTCGACGAGGAGGAACCGAGACCTCCCGCGACCGCGCCGAACCCCTCCGCGGTGAGCGCGCGGCCAAGGTTCGGCAACGTGCCGTCCGGGCGCATGAGCCCCGCCTGTTTGCCCAGCCCGGCCATCGTGCCCATCGCGTCGAAGAAATTCGCGAGCAGCAAGGTGAACACCAGAAGCACCGCCGCGAGGACGCTCATATGGTGGAACACGCCCAGGACGCTGCATTGGCCCAATAGGGACAGGTCCGGCACGGAGAACGCGGCCTTCGGCGGAGCCGGAACGGTCAAACCCCAGCCTTTGGGCCCCGGTCCGAGCTTCGCCACCGCCTGCGCGAGCAACGAGACAAGGGTCATCACGGCGATGGCGATGGCGATGGCTCCGCGCACCTTGCGCGTCACGAGCACTGCCATCAACCCCAATCCGACAGCGAAGATCAAGGTCGGCAGGCTGGCGATGGACCCGCCGATGCCCAGGCCCACCGGGACGGAGGTCTGCGCCGAGTCGGGGACCCGACGGACAAAACCCGCGTCCACGAGGCCGATGAGCGTGATGAAACAGCCGATTCCCGCCGTGATCGCGGCGCGCAGCTCTGGCGGTATCGCATGGAACACCGCCGTGCGCAGACCAGTCGCCCCGAGCAGCACAATGAGCAGGCCTTCGATGACCACGAGGCCCATGGCTTCCGGCCAACTGACCTTCACGACCACGCTCGTCGCGAGGAGCGCGTTGATGCCCAGCCCTGTCGCGAACGCGAACGGGTAATTCGCAACAAGCCCAAAGAGCACGCACATCACGCCCGCGACGAATGCTGTCACCGCCGCGACCTGGTCGATGTGGAGGGAGTGCCCCAGAACGTCCGGCTTGCCCCCGAGGATGAGCGGGTTGAGGACGACGATGTAGCTCATCGCGACGAAGGTGACCGCGCCGCCGCGCAGCTCGGTCGCGAGAGTGGAACCTCGCGCGGTGATCCCGAAGAAACGGTCGAGTGCTGCGGGCGTGCTCATGCGCTGACCTTAACCGCAGAGTAGGGTCGTCGCATGGCAAAGGAGGAAATCGAGCGCGCGTGTCCGGCGGCCCTCCCGGCGGCTCTGCGCGATCCGACCCCGTTCGTCGGCGCGCTGAGCGTTGCGTGGCTCGTCGGGCTGGCCGTTTCGCTCGCCACGGGGCATTGGGCGGGCTGGGGCCAGACCTGTCTCGCCGGACTGGTCGTTGGCGCGCTCGGTTTCGCGCTGTTCCTCAGCCAACGCCGCGCGGCGCGGCGCGGCGACCGCACCGCGCAACGCGGGCTGCGATGAGCGCCTAAACAAAACGGGCCACGGAGCAACCGCCCGCGACGAGGCAGTACACAGCGAACGGCACGAGCGTGTGGGTGTGGAAATACCGGGTCAAGAACCTGACGGAAAGGTACGCGGCAAGAGCGGCGGCCACGGAGCCCGCGAGCGCTTGCGCCAAGATCGGCCGCCCCTGGGGGCCTGCGAGCTCGGGCAGCTTGAGCACACCTGCGGCGAGGATCACCGGGGTCGCGAGCAGGAACGCGAATTTGGCCGCGTCCTCGTGGCTGAGCCCGCGGAGAAGACCGCCCACCATGGTGACCCCGGAGCGGCTGATCCCCGCCAACAGCGCGAAAGACTGGGCGAAGCCGACGCCTGCGGCTCCCGCCGCGCCGACCTGGTCGATCTGGCGGCTCGGGGCCGCGGCCCGCCTGCGCAGCACTTCGCCCCCGGCCAAAACCAGGCCGTTGATCGTGAGGAAAACCCCGGCTGCCAGTGGTTTCGCGAACAACACCCGCAACGGGTGCTCGAAAGCCAAGCCCAGGACGCCGACCGGGACGCACGCGATGACCAAAAGCCAGGCCAGGCGCTGCTCGGCGGTCTCCACCGTGCGTGTGCGCGCCGAGACCGCCAGCGCCTGGACAACGGCGAGGTAGTCGCGCCAATAGAACACCAACAACGCCAACGCGGTCGCCACATGCAAAGCCACCACGAACGCCAAGTACGGCGCGCCTTTGCCGGAGCCGCCCTCAGTGACCAGGGCGTTCCATGAGCCGCCGAGCCAGGCGGGCACCAGGACCGAGTGCCCGAGGCTGGAGATCGGGAACAGCTCGGTCACCCCCTGCAAGATTCCGATCGCCACGGCTTGGCCATAGGTCAACGCAGACATGGAGCCTCCTCAGGCGGGCAGAACCTCCACAAGACAACACCGCCGGCCAACGCCACGAGTGTGCCGATCGCCCAACCGGCGAGCACATCCGTCAGCCAATGCACCCCCAGGTACAGCCGCGAAACCCCGATGAACAGCGAGAACAACGCCCCCAAGACGATGGCTGGCCACACCCGGATTTGTTGGACACGTCGCACTGCGAGCACCAAGATCGCTGTGGCCAGCGCGGCAGAGAGCAGCGCGTGCCCGGAGGGGAAGGAATACCCCGGCCCGTCGACAAGCCACTCGCCGCGCGGTGGGCGATCACGTTTGACCAGCAGCTTGGCCGAGAACAACACGACGCAGCCGACGGTCGTGGTCATCGCGAGATACATGGCATGCCGCAGCTCGCGCGCGCGCCACACCAAGCCAGCGGCGAACAGCATGGTCAACGCGACCACGGTCGTGGTGCTGCCGAACAGGCTGATCGTTTTTTCGACCACGTCGAGCCAGCTCACACGGTGTGCCACGAACCAGTCATGCGCCCAAAGGTCGACAGCTGGCGCGCTCACCTGGCGGCCCTCATTCGATCTCGACGCCCTCGACCAGTTCGGCCACCCCTTCGGCCAGGTGGGGCTTGGGCGGGATGGCGGCTTCCGGCTCCACGACGACGTCGCTGTGCGCGCCGCAGCCGTAATTCGCGTCCACCACACGGCCATCCGCCGAGTATTCGTTCGCGCACACGCCGAACGAGACCGACAGGGAGCCTTGCAGCGGCACATAGAAACCGCAGTGCGAGCAGCGCTTCGGCGCGACCACGGCCATCGGGGCCGAAGGGCCGAAGAGGCCGTCGTGCCAGCGCTGGGCGGCCTGCGCCCTGCCCAAGATGCTGAGCGTCCTCGACCGGCCAGTGTCGATCGGGCTCATCAGCTCGTCCAAGTCCTCGTCCCCGGAACTCGCGTGGGCGGGCACCAACCGCGAGTCGTCCTGGGGGGTGGGCAGCAGGTCGCCGACCCCGAGGTCTCCTGCTCGCACACGACGCTCCCACGGGACCCACTCCGGCGCGGTGAGCGCGTCCGGACCAGGCAGGAGCGCGAATTCGCTGATCGTGATCTCGTCTTGCCCCTCGCAGCCAGCGACCACCACCGACCAGCGCCAACCGCGGTAACCCGGCAGAAGAGACTCGAAGAGATGGGTGACCGAGGTCGACCCCTCCCGCAAGCTGCCCAAATAGGCGCCCACCGCTGGCTCCTCGGAGCCGAACTGCGCTTTGAGCGCGTCGGCCGCCGCGTCCGCCGCCTGTTCCAGACGCGCCAAGAGCTCCTCGTCGGCCGGAGCGTCCACCATAGTCACAAGCATTGAGCCATAATAACGTGAGACAGTGTTTTCCGAGCAAAGACGGCAAGGGACGAGGCGGTGGCAATGGCAGAGCCGAACGGGTCGGACCGTCGCCTGAAGCCGCACCCCGGGCAAGCGCGGTACCCGCTGCCGCCCGACCGGGGCCTGTCCGCGTACCAACAGGGCGCCGCGCCGCTCGAACAAGGCTACGAGGCCCCGCCCGTGCTGCCGGATCCGCCCGATGCCTCATCAGCGAGCCGAATCATGCAAGGCGGGGTTTTCCGGCAGCCCCAGCAGGAGCAGCCCGCCGCCCCTGGCCTCGTTGAGGCCCGCCCGCTGCACCGGCGGGTGGCCGCGAAGAGCAAAGACCTCACGTCGAAAGGCATCGCGCAGTTCCGCCGGGCCGCGAACGCGGACGGGGCCGACCAGTCCGGGCTCGCCGCGCTGACCTACCCGGTGATCCTCAACAGCGCCTGCGACGCGGCGATGGCCGTCGCGCTGGCTTCAACGCTCTTCTTCGCGGCCGCGAAAGCGGAAAGCCAGACACGTGTGCTGCTGTACCTGGTCGTGAACATCGCCCCGTTCGCGGTGATCGCTCCGCTCATCGGCCCGTTCCTGGACCGCATCCAGCAGGGCCGCCGCGCCGCGCTCGCGGCCTCGTTCGTCGGCCGGGCCTTGCTCGCCCTCATCATCGCCTCGAATTGCGTCTGGGACGGGCCGAGCGGCCACCTGCGCTACGACCCGTTCGTGCTGTATCCGTGCGCGCTCGGGATGATGGTGCTCAGCAAGTCGTTCGTGCTGCTCAAGGCCGCGGTCACGCCTCGAGTGCTGCCCAGCGAGATCGATCTGGTCCGAACGAACGCGCGGCTGAACATGTTCGCGCTGCTGGGCGGGTCCGTCGCCGGGGGCGCGGCGGCGGTCGTCGTGGAATTCGTCGCCAGCAAGCTTTTCCACCAGCCCGGCGGGATGCTGCTCATCATTGTGTTCGGCGGGTTCGGGGCCTGGTTGTGCCTGCGCATCCCCGGCTGGGTGGAGATCACTGAGGGCGAGGTGCCCGCGACGCTGCGCTATCACGAGGAGCATTCGGGGCGCGGGAGGGGCTGGCGGGACACGCTGCGCGGCTTCGGGAAGGCCAAGACCCCGTTCGGGCGCGGGGTCATCACCGGGCTGTGGGGGGCGGGGACGATCCGATGGATGGTCGGCTACTTGTTCCTCTATGTGGCGTTCTTCTCAAAAGCGCACCATGCGGACGGGATCACATCGCTGCTCACGCTCGGGGCCATCGGCGGGGCTGCGGGGGTCGGCACGTTCGTCGGGACGGCGATGGGCACCCGGAACACGTTCGGCAAACACGAGCGGGTCATCCTCGGCCTGCTCGGCGCCGTCGTCTTGATGAGCGTGATCACAGCGCTCACCCACACCATCCTGACGGCGGCGATCTCCGGCTTCGTCGTCGGCTTCGCCGCCTGCCTGTCCAAAACAGCGTTGGACGCCTCGATCATGGACGACCTGCCCGAGGAGTCGCAGGCGAGCGGCTTCGGCCGATCCGAGACCGTGCTCCAGCTCAGCTGGGTGATGGGAGCGGCGACGGGGCTTTTGGCCCCGACCGATCTGCGGTGGGGGTTCCTGATCGCCTCGGCCGTGTTGGCAGTCGGAGCCGCGCAGACCTACGCGAGCCACATCGGGAAGTCGCTGGTGCCGAACCTCGGGGGCAAACGGCCAGAGCATGCCGGCTCCGGAGGCACAGCACGGCATGCCGGCTCCGGAGGCGCGGCGCCGAACTCGGGCCGCGTACGCTGATCGCGTGTTCAAGAAACCAGCGTTCATCCTCGGCGCCGTCGCCGCCATCGCGGTCGTCACCGCTGTCGTCTCGACCACGTTGGCATTGCGCGCGCCCAAGGAGGCCCCTGCCGTCTCGGTGTGGGTCTCGTCTGGGACGTACACAACGGTGGAGCCGTTGCAGTACTGCGACATCGATCTGAAGAATTGCGTCGCCGAACTCGGCTCGACGCAGCCCGCGCACATCGCGGTCGGCCCGAACGACCGGGTGCTCGTCTCGGTGCCGAAAGAGGTCGCCAAGGGCTGGCTTTTGGACCTGGTCTGGTACCGGGAGACCCCGAAGGGCGCCGAAGTGGACCATCCGCAGCCGCAAACCTTCCTGAAAAAGGACGACGCGGCGTACGCAGTCTGGATCGAGCCGAGGGGCGACGGTTGGCGGCTGCGCTCCCTGTCCATCGTGACCCCTTCGCAGGTGCTCGACCCGGAGAAGGACGATGTCCTCTGGGCTGGGACCTGGCTGGTGTGCACGGACGACTGCCAGCTTGAGAAGGTGCGGGTCGGCGGGTAGCGCCGACCGTCGCGGCGAGGAGACGAACGGGCGCTTAGCCCTCGAGCTCCTTCGCGACCGCGCGCAGCACTTCCGCGACCCGGCGGCCGTTCGCCCGGTCCGGGCTCTTGCCGCGACGCAGATCAGGCTGCACCTTCGCCTCAAGAACTTTGATCATGTCTTCGATCATCCCGTGCAACTCTTCGGGGGAATGCTTGGGCAGCGAGCGTTCGGCGCGGTCGGAACGGCCCCGGCCCCGGCCGTCTTCCACCACGGAAGGGGTGGAGAGCACACGGATCGACAGGGCCTGCGGGCCTCGGCGGCCATCGGCCATGCCGAATTCGACGACCTGGCCGGGTTTGAGCTCGTCGACCCCAGCGGGCAGCGCCGAAGAGCCGACGTAGACGTCATCGCCGTCCTCTTGCGTCAAAAAGCCGAAGCCTTTGTCAGCGCTATACCACTTGACCTTCCCCGTGGGCACAGTCATCACCATTCTCTTCCAGGTCCCTGAGGGCGAACATGAAGAGCGCCGACGGGACGACCGAAAACTTGCCGGGCCAGTCTAGATCTTCCGCACGGAAAAGAGAAACGCGAAATCCGGCTAGGCTGAACGCATGGTTCTGCACCTTGCCGACCTCAGCGACGATCTGGCCAACCCTCGGGCGCTGCGCGACGCCTACGGCTCCTTCCCCAGCGGCGTGGTCGCCGTGTGCCGTCTGTTGGACGGGGAGCCTGTGGGTCTCGCCGCGAGTTCGTTCGTCTCTGTGTCCATTGACCCGCCGCTGGTCTCGGTGTGCGTGCGCAACGAATCGCAGACGTGGCCGCAGGTCCAGAGCGCGCCGAGCATCGGCGTGAGCGTGCTGGCCGGGCATCAGCACACGCACGGCCGGGCTTTGGCCGGGCCTGCCGAAAGCCGGTTCGCCGACGTGCATTGGCACGCCTCGCCCACGGGGGCGGTGTTTTTGGCGAACGCCGCCGCCTGGCTGGAGTGCGTGGTCGATCAGGAGATCCCGGCGGGCGATCACCATATCGTTGTGCTGCGAATCCGCGCCTTGGCCGTCGACGTCGGCGCTGAGCCGTTGGTGTTCCACGCGTCGCGGTTCCGTTCCTTGCACGCGTGACATGCGCGGCCAGTGCGGGCACGTACCCTGGAGGAATGGCCGTGGTCGCATTAGGCTTCCCAGGATCGAAACCCAGAGACGGTGACGCCCGGTTCGACGGCATGCCCCGAACCGGGCCGATGCTCGACCGTTTCGGGCGCCGCGCGACGGATCTGAGGATTTCGCTCACGGATCGCTGCAACCTGCGTTGCACGTATTGCATGCCCGAGGAGGGCATGCAATGGCTGCCCGGCGAAGATCTGCTCACTGTGGAGGAGATCGTCCGCCTCGTGCGCATCGCGGTGACAAAATTGCACGTCGCCGAGGTTCGGTTCACCGGGGGCGAGCCGTTGCTGCACAAGGATCTGCCCACGATCCTGCGGTTGTGCTCGGCCTTGCGGCCCCGCGCCGAACTTTCCATCACCACGAACGGCCTGGGTTTGCGCCAGAAGGCGCAGATGCTCGCCGACTGCGGCCTTGACCGGCTGAACGTGTCTTTGGACGCGGCCGACCCGGTCTCGTACGCGGAGTCCACCCGGCGGGACAGGTTCCACGATGTGCTCGCCGGATTGGCCGCCGCGTCGGCAGCTGGCCTTCGTCCGATCAAGGTGAACGCCGTCCTCACGCGTCGGGCGAGGCCCTCGGGGCAGGGCGGCGCGGACAGCAAGGATTGGCGGGCGGTCGCGGTCGAGCTGCTCGAACTCTGTCTCGCTCAGGGCTTCGAACTGCGGTTCATCGAGCAGATGCCGCTCGACGCAGGGCGTTCTTGGTCACGCGCCGAGATGATCCGCGCCGATGAGATAGTGGACGCGTTGGGCCGTCACCGCAGTTTGACGCCGGATCGCGCGCCGAGGGGCAGCGCTCCGGCGAGCCGGTGGCTTGTGGACGGGGGACCGGCTCGCGTGGGGGTGATCGCGTCGGTGACCAAGCCGTTCTGCGCCGACTGCGACCGGACCCGGGTCACCGCGGACGGGCAGGTCCGCAACTGCTTGTTCGCCGCCGAGGAGACCGACCTGCGCGCTGTGCTGCGTTCCTCAGAGCTCGCGGAGCAGGACGGGGACGCTGCTGTGGAGTTGCTTTGGCGCCAAGCCACATGGATGAAGCGGGCCGGGCATGGGATGGATGAGCCTTGGTTTGAGCAACCGGAGCGGCCCATGAGCGCGATAGGCGGTTGACAAGCATGAGCACGCGGTCCGGCCTCCCCGGCAACCGCCGCAGCGCGACCACACCAACACCCAGCGCGATAGGCGGTCGACAAGCATGAGCACGGGCGAAACGGTCACTGTGCGCTTTTTCGCCGCCGCGGAGGAGGCGGCGGGCGTTGACGAGGCGGCGCGGCCCCTTGCGGAGGGCGAGACGCTGCGCGATGTCATCGACGGGCTTGTCCGCGCCGCGCCTGCGCTCGCTGGCGTGCTGTGCACCTGCTCTTATCTGCGCAATGGCGTCGCTGTCCGCGATGCGCGCCTGCCGCTCGAACCGGGCGATGTCGTCGATGTTCTTCCGCCTTTCTCCGGCGGTTAAGGCCGCGTCGGGGTTTCCCGCTCGGGCCCCTCGGCTTTTGGTGGTTTCGCACAAAAAACTCTCTTAGATTTCGTCCTCGATCACTATGGCCTTCGTCACAGTCTCTTTTTGGTAACAAAATGGGCGAGTTCCCGAAGCGCGGAGATGACCAGGATGGATGGCCCGATTTTTTGAAAGTTAGCAAATCCGAAACTTTTCGCAGAACTCTAAGAGATCTCTAATGAGACGTGTTTTGGGCACAGCAAACCATTAAGGTCAGCTCAGGCCGGACTCTTCCGGCACACCCGGTTTCACGGTGAGACCCTGGAAGAAAACAGCACAACGATGCTCCTCCGAGCCCTTGGGTTCTGAGCCATTGGGTCTTCGGAATCGAACTCCCCACATCCCCTGACGGGGGAAGGAAAGGAAAATCACCATATGAGCGGACGCCACCGCAAACAGAGCGACACCGGCAGTATCGCCGGCAAAGCGGCCCTTTCGGGTATCGCGCTGACCGGGGCTGGCATGTGGTTCGCCAGCTCCGCCGACGCCGCGACCGACGACCAGTGGGACCGCGTCGCCTCCTGCGAGTCAGGCAACAACTGGCACATCAACACGGGCAACGGATACCAGGGCGGCCTGCAGTTCTCCTCGGGGACCTGGCTCGCCCACGGCGGCGGCAAATACGCCCCGGCCGCGAACCTCGCCACCCGTGAGCAGCAAATCGCCATCGCCGAGCACGTGCTCGCCACCCAAGGCCGAGGCGCCTGGCCGGTCTGCGGCCGCGGCCTCGGATCAGCCACGTTCCGCGAGGCGCCCGTGCCGAACAAGAGCCAGCCGGACGCCGTCGCCGTCGCCGACGTCGAGAAAGACGGCATTTCCGACCACGTCGCCCCGGCCCTGGCCAAAGCGACCTCGGGCGCGATTCAGGCGGCAGGCTTCGTGGAGATCGCCCCCGAGCTGGAGATCAGCCAAGCCAACGACCTCCGCGCCCCCGCCCCGGACACCGACCCGGCCGACGAGCCGGATGCCCCGGAGCAGGAAGCGCCCGAGCAGGAAGCGCCAGTGGCGGACATCGACGCCGACGCTCCCGAAGCGCAAGACCTGGACGCCGCGGACGCGGCTCAGAGCGACGAAGCCGCCCCGGCGGACACGCAAGCCGTGGAAGCCGACGCGCTCGGCGACTTCGTGCTCGCGGCGAAATACATGGGCTACAACGTCTAAGCCGACGACACAACGAGAGGGGCCCGCGCCAGTTGGCGCGGGCCCCTCTCGTTGTCGGCTGCCCGCCGCCGCTAGGTGATGCTGACGAGTTGCGTGAGATCGTCGCCCGGCAGCTCGCCCTCGACGACGGCTGTGACGACCGACTCGTTCAAGACGATCGCGCCCCGATGGTTGTCGAGGAACGCGGTGTCCGCCGCGTCGCGTCCCGTGGCGACGCGCACAAGCGTGGAGCGCGGCGCGAGGCAGGTCGCGTCCACCACTCGCCACACGCCATTGACGAGCGCTTCGGCCACAGCGTGGAAATCCATCGGGTCGCAGCCCGGCGCGTACACGGCGACCAGGCGCGCGGGAACATTCAGCGCGCGCAGCATCGCCACGACCAGGTGCGCGTAGTCCCGGCACACGCCCCTGCCCGCGAGCAGGGTGTCGGCCGCGCCGTCAATGGCGTCGCTGCTGCCCGGCACGTAGCGCAAACGTGCGCCGACCCACGCCGCGACCCTCGCCAACAGGGCCTCGGAATCAAGGGAGTCGCCGAACTCGGCGGCGGCGAACCCGCAGAACTTGTCGCTCTCCGCGTAACGGCTTGGGCGCAGGAACACCGACGCGTCCGACTCAAGCACGGCAGCGGGGGCCGTGTTGCCTTTGATGGTCGCGTCATAGGAGACCAAGAGTTTGCCCGGCGCGGCGGGGAAGGTGTGAATGCGGTTGCCGTGCTCGGTCAGGATCTGTTTGGCCTGGATGTTTTTGCCGTTCAGCGTGAACGACAATGATTCTTCCACCTGAGCGCCAGGGTGCGGGGCGACAGCGATTTGGCATTCAAGGACCGTGCTGTCGACGACGTCGACGTCGAGTCGGGCTGAGACAATGCGAGTGACCAAGCGATCCTCCTAGGACGGGCTCTTCATGGGGTTGGACTTGGCCGCGGGAGCGCCGAGCCAATGGGAAATATGGCAGAAGGGAAAGGGATGTGACCGGGGAGCGTTGTCGCGCAGCGCCTCTTCGGGCAGAAGCTCCGCGCGACAACGCCCCTGCGGGCGGGCGCCCCGCAGGCCTCAGAAGAGCTTGCGCAACTTCGGTTTCTGCTCCACGGCGAGAGTTTCGATCTGCTCCTTGCCTTTGGCGGCGGCCCTTGCGAACTCGTCCGCCCGTTTCGCGGCGCTGTCGGCGAGCTCTTCCGCGCGCTGCGACGCGATCTCGGTGAGCTCGGCGCCTCGCTGGCGAGCGTTTTCCATGATGACTGGCGCTTGCTTCTGCAGTTTCTTCTGCGCTTTCTGCGCCTTCTTGCCCCACTGTGCCGCCGTGTCTTCCAACGCCTCGGACACCTCGGCCCATCGCTCGCTGGCGTTCTCCATGACCACCGGGACCTTCTTCTCCGCCTGCTCGCGCAGCTTCACTGCCTGCTTCTGCAGTTTCTTCTGCGCTTTCTCCGCTTTCTTGCCCCACTCTGCCACTGCGTCCTCTCCGGCTGAAGACACCTCGGCCCATCGCCCCGCGGCGCTGTCGGCGATCTCGTGCGCGCGGTCTGCCAGCAGGGACGAGGGCTGCGAGCCGCCAGGGATCGCGGCGGCCACGGCAGCAGCCGCGTCCTTCGCGGCTCGCCGCGCGCGCCAAGACAGGCCCGGACGCCCCTCGGTGTCGATCGCGGCGATGACAAGGCCGCCCAAAAGCGAGACGTTCTTCCAGAAATGAGCCTTTTGCAGCGCTTTGAGCTCAGGATCTTGCTCGAGCCAGAAGGCGTGGCTCGCGAGGGTCGCGGGCGCCACTGTGCCCGCGAGCACCAGCGACGACACACGGGGAAGTGTGCCGGTCGCGAGGGCAAGACCGGCCACGAGCTGCACCGCCCCGTTGACGCGGGCATAGGTCTGAGGATCGCGCGGCAAACGCTGGGCCAACGGCTCAGGCAGCGCCCCTAATGCTTTGTCCACCAACGGCTTGGCCGCTGGCGCGGGGCTGGGGCGGCGCGCCGCCTCCGAACCGGCGATGATGAAAAACGACCCGAGCAGGGGGCGGGCGATACGCCGTGTCAACATGAAAAACCTCCAAATAATGCGCGTTGCGCTGTTGTTTTCGTCGGCACTGCGCTCACAGCGCTGACATCTCTGGTGTTCGGCCCTTCCGATCCGCGCGGGCAGCGCGCCCGCGATTGTGGAGCGCCGCCACGCGCCCCACACCGACCAGGCTAGACCTAGGAGCGGGAAGGCTTTCAGGGCCCGTCCGAACGCGGCGCTTTCCAGGAGCCCCGCGCTCTTGGCCTAGAGCAAGGCCGTGTCGGTGTGATCGGGGCCGATGTATTTGACGACGAACTGCACATCGACGTCGGGGCCCGCCGCGGCGTGCGCGTCGGCTCGGCACCGGCGGGCGAGGCGAGCGATATCCGCAGGCGAGGTGTGCGGGGGCAGCTCGGCGACAATGCGTATCACCGGGGCGCGGCCCTCGACGCGAATGACGGCCCGAGCACTGTGGACTTGTGGATGACGGGCCACATCGGCGGCGGCAGCAGCGGCGATCCGGTCCAGGGCGATCGGGCCGCGCGCAGCCGCGCCGAGGCGCGAAGCCGTCGGCCGCACATGGGCCAGCACAACCCACAGCCCGAACAGAAGCAGAGCGAAACCGACGCAGGCGAGCGCCGCGGACCACCACGGCCACTGGGGAGCTCGGGCGATCGCATGAGGGTCGATCCTGTCGGAGGCTTGGCGCGCGATGGGGACCAGGGCGCGGTCGCCGATCAGCCAGAGCGCGCCGACGAGCAGCACCAACCCGGTCAACGCGGTGAGCAGCCGGTCGGCCAGGCGCACGGAGGAAGTCATAGAACGGGCCTTTCTCGCAGCGATTCCTCGTCGGCGGCGTCGCGGCGCTGTTGGTCGTGCCAGTGGCCCACAGCGGCGCGGGGAAGCCAAATCCCTTCGCCGACGAGGACATGGGTGCGCGGACGCGGGATGAACGCCACGACCACGAGCACAAGTCCCACCGCCCCGGCCGCGACTGCGGCTGGCCACGTCCACCATGTCCAATGCGCGCCGCTGACGCTCCGCGCGGCAGCTTCCACCAGCCTCGGTCCTTGAAGCCACCCCGCGCCGAGCGCGGCTTCCCGCAGCAGCAACACCCCTGCGGCGATCAAGACCAAAGCGAGCAGCAGGGCGACGACAGAGGCGGCGGCCAGACCGCGGGGGCCGCGCCTGGGCTCGGGCTCGCCGCCGGGATCAGCGGGCACGTCCATGTAGGCCTGGGCGACTTGCGCCGGAGTGCGTTCGTTGTGCAGTCGGTCGATCCGCACCCGGACCTGGTCGGGCCGCTCGCCCAGGGAACGCTGGAGCTCGCTGGTCACCGCGTGGCTCACGGCGGCGACGACCTGCTCGCCGTTCACGGGCCAGCTCGCCGCGACGCGCACGTCCACGATGCTGCGCCCCCGGTGGACCTCTGTGCTGGCAGACGGAAGCGTGTGTCGGGGCAGAGCGCCCCGGTGCGCGGCCACTTCCGGAACCGAAAGCGCGGCGTACTCGATCAACCGCTGACGAGCACGGGCGCGCACGAGGGTGACGCCCCTGACCGGCTGCGTGGGTGCTTGCTGCGCCATCGCCATCAGCTCCGGCGGCGGCCGAGAGCGGTCAGGTCGATCGCGCCGTCGAGATGAGCCCCGACCAGCGCCCCTGCTCCGGCGAGCACAACCGACAGCAGGAAGCCGACCAGGCCGCCGACGACAATCGCGATGGTCAGCAACAGCCCGCCGAAGAACCCTGCTAACGCGTATTTCCCATTCATTGCACTATCTCCTTGAACGCTCTTGAAAGCTGTTGTGTCATGTGCCGCCAACGCCGACGGCTCGACCTCGCGACCACGGCTGCCCTGCCGCGCCATGTCCGCCGCGCGCGGACCGGGGCGCCCTGAGGGGTTTCGCGCTCCTCGAAGGCCGCCAGCGCGGCGATGAGCATCTCGGCGGAACCGCCCGCGTCCGGATGGAACCGGCGCACGGCGTCCCGCCGGGCGCGGCGAGCGCGCGCATCCATTCGAACTCCGCTCACTGGGCCTGGGCTCACTGGGCCTGGGCCGCATCCCGCGCCACCACGTCGCCCACAACGACGTCGACCGGCACCCCGGCCACGTCGCTGGCGACGCGGCGCACGTCGTCCGCCAGGGCGAGCAATCCCTCGCGCAATTCGAGGACCACGTGGACCTGGCCGCTTTTCGGCCCCAGCCGCACCCCCCGGACTGTCCGTCCGGGCAGGTGCGTGGCCGGGCCTGCGACATCGCCGGAATAGAGGCCGACGACGCCGTCGATGGCGGTGATCGCGGCGATCAGGCGGTCCACCTTTTCCGCGACGGGCTGGCTCATTGCACCCTCGGCTCCCCGGAAGCGGGCTGCTCGTCGTCATCGCTGAAATGCACGTCGTGGACCGTGATGTTGACTTCGGTGACCTCGAGCCCCGTCATGTTCTCCACCGACGAGATGACATTGCGGCGGATGCCGTCGGCCAGGTCATGGATGGCGATCCCGTACTCGGCAACGATCTCGATGTCGATAGCGGCCTGCCGCTCGCCGACCTCCACGCTGACGCCCTGGGTCAAGCTGGCAGCGCCCGGCAGCGCCTCGCGCAGCTTGCCGACCACACGGGCCGCTTGGCCCCCCAAGTCGTAGACGCCGTCCACCTCGCGAGTGGCGATGCCCGCGATCTTGGACACCACGACGTCGGCAATCGTCGTGACGCCGTGATCGGAGAGTTGCTCCACATTTTTGCCGGTTCGCTCAGCAGCATTGGCCACGCTCGTCCCTCGGGACTCTGTTGTCGTCATCAGCTTCTCCTTTACGTAGTTGCAAACGGCCGGAATCTGTACGGCACAATGTTGTGTCGGAGCCCGGCGCACGCCGCGCACGGATTTGAGAGAGAGAACACAAATCTGCCCCACGCGTTGCGTGAAGAGACGAGAGAACCCCATGCCGCTCCCGCAAGCCCGGCTCCTAGCCTCGCTGTCTGACGAGCTGCTCGCCCGCCGGGCCCAGCACGGCGACGGCGAAGCGTTCGACGCGCTGGTCGCGCGGCACGCCAGAGCGCTCTTGCGGTTCGTCCAAAGCACCTACCCGGACCGCTCCGGCTGCGAGGACATCGTCCAAGAAACTTTCATCGCCGCCTGGAAAGCGTTGCCCACGTTCGGCTTCCGGTCCCAGTTCCGCACCTGGCTGTACTCGCTCGCTTCTCGGAAAACGATTGACGCGCTGCGCAAACGCGGCGCAGGCTCCGACCTCGGCGCGATCCCTGAAACCCCCGACGTCCGCCCTGGCCCTGGCCAGCAGGTGCTCAACGGCGAATTCCTGGCTGCGCTCAGAAGCCAGTTGTCCCGCCTCCCGTACCCAGCCCGCGCCGCCTGGTGGCTGCGCGAGGTGCACGAGCTGCCTTTGGCGGAGATCGCCGCGATTCTGCGCACCACCGAAGGCTCGGTGCGCGGCCACCTGCAGCGCACGCGCAAACACCTCGCCGAAGCCCTTCGGGAGTTCCGCCCATGAGCCCCCCGCCCCGTCCCGAACACTTGCACGTCCCCGCCGCGCGGCGTAAGACTAGAGAACCGATGAGAGCCCGAGCCGGAGATCGCCACGACTCCGCCGCAGAAGCGACGGAGTGGATCGCCGATGCCACCAGACGGTTCGCGGGCCTCACCGCAGACACATCGCCCGAAAGCTCCGACGTGGAACTGCCCGCGCTGCGACAGCTGCGAAGCACCATCGGGCAGCTGGTCTCAGCGCTTCCCAGACCAGTGAGGCCGGTCAACACCAGCAGGCCGGGCGTCGCCTTCAGCCATGTGGCCTTGCGGAAAACGCTCACCTTCGCCCTCGCCGAACCGGCCTCTGCGGCATCGGCGGCAGTGGCCGACATCGCCATAGAACTGCACGACGCGACACCCACATCAGTGCACATCGACCTTGTCGCCGTCGGCGCGGACGCCCGCGAGCGCACCTACCTCTCCGACGGCGACGCGCTGCGCGAGCGGGCTGCCGCCGCCTTCTTGGAAACACTCGGCACGCCAGCGCCGCCGATCACCCTCACCTGGGACGACCTCGTCGAACTGGACGACCCGCTTCGCTAACGCGGATCGCGCGTCCGCGAAACCGGGCGTGCGCCGCGCCGGGAACAC
The DNA here is from genome assembly GCF_000092825.1 of Segniliparus rotundus DSM 44985. Classification (NCBI taxonomy): domain Bacteria; kingdom Bacillati; phylum Actinomycetota; class Actinomycetes; order Mycobacteriales; family Segniliparaceae; genus Segniliparus; species Segniliparus rotundus. Next base: position 2,966,712 of record NC_014168.1, read on the forward strand.
CATGGGACGCTGACGAGAAGGACCGGCCACTGTGAGACGATGAGCCGCATGCCGGTTCGCTACGAGAAGCCCGAGGGATGGGTCCATCGTGGCGGGGACAATGAGTTCTGGCTGTTGACGGGCCCGTTGCAGGCGGCGCTGCGCCCGCCGGGCGTCATCGTCGTCGCCCCTGTCTTAGAGCAGCGGCGCAACGGCCGGATCGAGGCGGAGCGGTTGGACAACTGGTCCCGCATCGCCCGGATCGCCGACCAACAGGGCGAGCCTCCGTACGGGGGCTCGGTCATCAACGGCGCGCTTTTGGAGCGCGCGGCGGACCTGTTGCGCGCCATCGCCGCCAACCCAGCCTTGTCCGTGACTGTGTCGCGCAAGCCGACGGCGAGGGCAACCATCGCGGCTGTGTTGCAGGAAATGCTCGCCGCGGCGGGCCGCGACCGGGTTTGGGCCCACGACCTCATCGCCGGACCCGACGGCAGGGCTTTCCTGCGCGACCTGTGCGCCTTCGGGTGGACCGACGACGGCGAGGCCGCCGCAGCGCTGTTCTCCCATGTCGTCTCCTGCGCGGACGACGAGATCGAGCGGATGCAGAACCGCATGGTCCAAGAGAACGACCCTGGCGCAGCCGTGCGCTGGTCGGACAAAAAGCCCGGCGCCCCGTTTCTCCTCCATGAGACCCGCCGCAGCGTCGAGATCGCCCGCGCCATCGCGGAAGCCCTCGACCCCCTCGCCGACGAGCAGCTCGACCAGATCCCCCCGGTCCTCGCTCGCGAACTCGCCCGCGCCGTCCTGCGCGACCGCCGCGAAACCGACAAACGGCTCAAGCATCCCTGAACAGGCGGGAACCGGGCGAGGCGTGAGCGTTGAGCGGCTCATCCGGCAAGATATATGGCCAACCTGTCGCGGACATGCTCATAGGTGCCGTCCGCAGCATCGGAGTCGGGAGCGACCCGGTCAGGGGAAAGCCGGTCCCAAAGATAGAGCCCACGGACAATCACCAGGTACGAAGCTTCAGCCAAGGTGAAGAGGATCTCGCGCTCGGTGCTCTCCTCGACCGAGCACAGCAGGCCAGGATATGCCGACGTCTCGCGCGTGCGCACAATCCAGGACGGGGCGCCGCCCCCGGCAACGTCCGTGTCGTTGATAACTTCGGTGGCTCCCCCCTTTCGCCCGAAGGCTGTCGCCCTCGCGGCACCTCGCCCCGAGTCGAAGAGAGCTCGCAGCGCAGCCGGATCCCTCGCGGTGAGAACAAGGACCACCACCTGCGACGAGGAGCCGTCGTCCGAAACCTTGTGCTGCTCGAGCTCGCCGTACTGGTTGACGAACGACGAATCCCAGCCACCGCCCTGATCCAACCCCAACGACACGCCGACCAACCGGTTCACAGGCACCATCACCGGATCTGATGCCTTCGCCAACTGAGGAGACCGGGGAGGCTCGGACACAGGCAATAAGCAGTCAACCAGAACACCCCCGTCGTCCCCGTCCGCCCGCGCGAAGCCCGCAACCGGCAACCCAGCCGCCGCCGCGCACACCGCCACAACCAACACCATCCAACGCCTCACTGATCCCACCGCCGCACACATAGTCCTCACCTGGCTCATTCTCTCCCACCCCCTCCACAACGAGCCGAACGGCCACCGCAACCCCTACGCCCCGGCGACCCACTCCGCCGAACCGTCCGCACAGCACGAACTGCTTCGCTCCCGCCCCAGCGCCACGACCCCACCCCTACGCCCCGGCGACCCACTCCGCCGAGCCGTCCGCGAAGTGCTGCCGCTTCCACACGGGGATCTGCCGTTTGATCTCGTCCACCAAGATCTGGCAGACGCCGAACGCCTCGGCGCGATGGTCGGCGGCCACCGCGACGACCAATGCCGCCTCGCCGATGCGAAGCAGCGCCACCCGATGGCTCGCCGCCACCGCCCGAACACCCGCGCGGCCCGCCACGACCTCGGCCACAACCTCGGCGAGACGCTGCTGGGCGGTCGGATGGCTGCGGTATTCGAGGGCCAACACCTCCCGGCCTGCGTCGTGGTCGCGCACATTCCCGCTGAACCCGACGACCGCGCCCGCATGCCCGTCCGCCGCCTGCGCCACCAGGGCCTCGTGCGCCGACAGGGAGAGAGGCTCCTGACCGACCCAGGTCCGCGCGATCCTGGCGCCCGGACGGTGCTCTGCCGTGGTCAATGGTCGGCCCCTGCCAGTTGCTCAAGCGCGTGACCGAGCACCCCGCCCAGCACCGCGAGGCCGTCGCGGACGCCCCCGGCCGAGCCCGGCAGATTCACCACCAGGGTCCGCCCCGCCACTCCGGCCACGCCTCGGGAAAGCACGGCTGTGGGAACTTTCTGCGCCCCCGCGCCGCGAATGGCCGCCGCGAGACCAGGGATCTCGTAATCCAGCAGCGCCTTGGTGGCCTCGGGAGTCCGGTCGGTCGGGGAGATCCCCGTGCCCCCCGTGGTGATGACAACATCGGGCCCCGCCGCCACAGCCAGGCGCAACGCCTCGGCGAACGCCGCCCCGTCGGAAGCCACCTCGACAGCCACGTCGAAACCGCGCTCCTGGAGCCACCCGGCGATCACGGGCCCCGTTGTGTCCGCATACGCCCCTGCGGCCGCGCGAGTCGAGGCGACAAGGACCCTGGCGCGAGTCACACCGACCAATCCCCGCTCGCGCCGCCCTCTTTGCGCACAACGCGCACTTCGCCGAGCCACGAGGCGGGATCGACGGCCTTGACCATGTCGTGCAGGGTCAGCCCGGCGACTGCCACGGCGGTCAGCGCCTCCATCTCCACGCCGGTCCGATCCGTGGTCTCGGCGACCGCCTCGATGCCCACGCCGGAACCACCGAGCTCGAACGAGACCGCCACCTTGGTGAGCGCGATCTGATGGCAGAGCGGAATAAGCTCGGAAGTCCTTTTCGCGGCCATGATCCCCGCGACCCTCGCGACAGCAAAAGCGTCGCCCTTCTTCGCGTGCGGATCGGCCAAGGCTGACAGCGCGTCTTTGTTCGCGTGGAAGGTCGCGGTCGCGGTCGCGCGCCGCCTGCTCGGCTCTTTGCCGGACACGTCCACCATCCGCGCCGCCCCGGATTCGTCGAGGTGGGTGAGCTTGGGCGCCCCTCCCGAGCGTTGGGCAGTCGGGGAAAGGTCGGCCACGGGATCAGCTCAGCCGTTGATCTGCGTGGACGGATGCACGTACGGCAGCGACTCGCCCGGCAGGGGGAACTCGGTCTCGCCGAACGGGGACAAGGCCCCGCTCCAATCGGTCGCCAGCTCGGTGACCGGGTGGTCGCGCTGCGGCCAGCCTGGGTCGACGTAACGCTCTTTCTCGCTTTTTCCCATGCGGTCATTGTGCCAGAACGGCGCCGGGCGCGCGGAGCGCGGACCAGTTTCTGGCCAGTCGTTCACGACTGGCTTCCCGCTCGCGGGCCTCCTGGCCGGGCCGCGCGCGCTAGACTGCAAACTCTTCGCTTCTCACCCAGGACCATCACGATGCCAACACCCAGCGCCACCACCCGCCGAGGCCTCAGCGAGCGCCTCGCGCCGTTCAGCTCGACCATCTTCGTCTCGATGACCGAGCTGGCCAAGAAAACCGAGTCGATCAACCTCGGCCAAGGTTTCCCGGACACTGACGGGCCGCCGGCCATGCTGGAAGCCGCGCAGAAAGCCATCGCGGACGGCGTGAACCAGTACTCTCCTGGCCGCGGCTACCTGCCGCTGCGCCAAGCGATCGCGAACGACCGGGCCACGCGCTACGGGACGGTGTACGACCCGGACACGGAAATCCTGATCACTGTCGGGGCCACCGAAGCCCTGACCTGCGCCATCCTCGCTCTGATTGAGCCAGGGGAAGAAGTCGTCGCGCTCGAGCCCTGCTACGACAGCTACGCGCCCGCGGTCGCCATGGCCCACGGCGCGCTGGCCCGCGTGCCATTGGAGCCGAGCGGGGGGAAGTTCGTCTTCGACCCGCGGCGCCTCGCCGCCGCCATCACCCCCCGCACCCGGATCATCCTGCTCAACACCCCGCACAACCCCACTGGCACAGTGCTCAGCCGCGACGAGCTCGCCGAGATCGCCCGCCTCGCGGTCCAGCACGACCTCATCGTCCTGACTGACGAGGTGTACGAGCATCTGATCTTCGACGGGCGCGGGCATCTGCCCATCGCCTCGCTGCCCGGCATGGCCGAGCGCACGCTGAGCTGCTCCGGGGCGGGCAAAACCTTCAACGCGACCGGGTGGAAGACCGGGTGGGTCTGCGGACCCGCCGATCTCGTGAGCGCGGTGCTCGCCGTCAAGCAGTACGTCACATTCGTCGGAGCGGCCCCGCTGCAGCCCGCCGTCGCGCTCGCGCTGCGCACCCAGGACGGCTGGATCAAGGGACTGCGCGCCATGTTGCTGGAGAACCGCGACCGGCTCGCGGCGGGTCTGAGCGAATCGGGCTTCACGGTGTATCCGGCGACGGGGACGTACTTCCTCACCGCGGACGCGGCTCCGCTCGCCGCCACCTCGGCGAAGGGATGGGACTGCGCGGACGGCGCCGAGTTCTGCCGCCGCCTCGCGCACGAGGTCGGGGTCGCCGCCATCCCGTACGCCGGTTTGTCCGAACGGCGCGACCTGTACGGCAGCCTCGTGCGCTTCGCGTTCTGCAAACGCCCGGAGGTGCTGGACGAGGCGCTCGCCCGGTTGGCCCGTCTGCGAAGCTGACCGCCCGCATCGCCGCCGCGTATTTTTCAGTCCGCATATTTTTCAGTACAATGTCGTATGGCCACGGGAGCCCCCAAGCGCCAGACGACGCGCGCGCGAAGCCGTCCGGTTTCGCGCCGTCCATGACCGCTGTTGTGTTCTCACTGGGCTTCCCGGCCCAGGCGGAGAACGTTTAAGGAGAATTCCATGACCCCAACGCCATTCAGCGCCACTGTGCTCGGCTCCCCTCGCATCGGCCCCAACCGCGAGTTGAAGAAAGCCGTCGAGTCGTACTGGGCCAAGAAATCCAGCGCCGAGGACTTGGCCGCCGTCGCCAAGGGCCTGCGCGCCGACACCCTGACGAAGCTGAAGAACGCGGGCTTTGACTCCGTGCCGGTGAACACCTTCTCGTACTACGACCAGATGCTCGACGCGGCGGTGCTGCTCGGCGCGCTGCCGGAGCGGGTCAAGGGCGTCGCGAACGACCTCGACCGCTACTTCGCCGCAGCTCGGGGCAACCAAGACGTCGCGCCGCTCGAAATGACCAAGTGGTTCGACACGAACTACCACTACATCGTTCCGGAGATCTCCCCGTCCACGAAGTTCGCCCTCGACCCGAGCAAGATCTTCGCCGAGCTGGAAGAGGCCAAAGAGCTCGGCGTCCCGGCCCGCCCGGTCGTGATCGGCCCGGTCACCTTCCTCCTGCTGTCCAAGCCGGTGAACGGCCAAGGCCCGCTCCTGGAGCGGATCGGCGAGCTCATCCCGCTCTACAAGGACCTCCTTTCGCAGCTGAAAGCCAAGGGCGTCGAGTGGGTGCAGTTGGACGAGCCGGTGCTCGTGACGGACAAAGGGCAGGCCGTCCTCGACGCCGCCGTCTCCGCGTACCAACAGCTGACCTCCGCGGCCGACCGGCCGTCGGTCTTGCTCGCGACCTACTTCTCCGGCTTGGGCTCCGCGCTGGAGAAAATTCTTTCCAGCGGCGTCGACGGCGTCGCCGTCGATCTGGTCTACGGTTCGGCGGACCACCTCGCCGGTGTGCATTTCCAGGGCAAGCTGCTGGTGGCCGGCGTGGTCGACGGGCGCAACATCTGGCGCACCGACCTCGACAAGGCGTTGACCGTGCTCGAGGGCCTCAAGAACAAAGGCGTGCAGGTCGCTGTCTCCTCCTCAAGCTCGCTCTTGCACGTGCCGTACTCGCTCAAGCCGGAAACGCACCTCGATGACACGCTGCGCTCCTGGCTGGCTTTCGGCGACGAGAAGATCGCCGAGGTCGCGACCCTGGCCAAGGGCCTGAAACAAGGCCGCTCGGCCATCGCCGACGAGCTTGACGCGAGCGCGAAAGCGCAGAGCGCCCGGCGCACCGACCCGCGTCTGAACGACAAGGCGCTGCGCGACGAGATCGCCAAGCTCCGCGAGACCGCGGGCCAACGCGGCCCCGCCGACCAGCGCATCGCGCAGCAGAACGCGGCGCTCGGCATCCCGAAGCTGCCGACCACCACAATCGGCTCCTTCCCCCAGACGCGGGAGATCCGCGTCGCCCGCCAGAAGTTCACCAAGGGCGAGATCACTGCCGAGCAGTACGAGCAGCACATGCGCGACGAGGTCGCCGCTGTCATCAAGCTCCAGGAGGAGCTGGGCCTCGACGTGCTGGTGCACGGCGAGCCGGAGCGCAACGACATGGTGCAGTACTTCGCCGAGCAGCTCGAAGGCTTCTTCGCGACGTCGAACGGCTGGGTGCAGTCCTACGGATCGCGCTGCGTCCGCCCGCCGGTGCTCTTCGGCGATGTGAAGCGCCCGAACCCGATGACGGTGCAATGGAGCAAGTACGCGCAGTCCCTCACCGACAAGCCGGTCAAAGGCATGCTCACGGGTCCGGTCACCATCCTGGCCTGGTCTTTCGTCCGTGACGACCAGCCGCTCGGCGACACCGCGTACCAGGTGGCGCTCGCGATCCGCGAAGAGACTGTCGACCTGCAGAACGCCGGGATCAAGGTCATCCAGGTGGACGAGCCCGCGCTGCGCGAGACTCTGCCGCTCAAGAAAGCCGAACAAGACGCGTACCTGGATTGGGCCGTGGGCTCGTTCAAGTTCTCGACCTCCGGCGTCGAGGACTCGACCCAGATCCACACCCACCTGTGCTACTCGGAGTTCGGCGAGGTCATCGGCGCGATCGCCGACCTCGACGCGGACGTCACCTCCATCGAGGCCGCCCGCTCGCACATGGAGGTGCTGGACGACCTGAACGCCGCCGGTTTCAAAAACGGCGTCGGCCCGGGCGTCTACGACATCCACTCGCCGCGCGTGCCCTCGGTCGACGAGATCGTCGTCTCGCTCAAAGAGGCCCTCGCCGCCGTGCCGGTCGACCGTTTGTGGGTCAACCCGGACTGCGGCCTGAAGACCCGAGGCGAGAGCGAGACGAAGGCGTCGCTGGTCAACCTGGTGGAGGCCACCAAGCAGGTGCGCGCCACACTCTGACGCGAAGCGTCAGCGAGTCCCGGCCGCAGATGCGGCCGGGACTCGCTGACGCTTCAGGTCCGGCTCCAGAGGTCGCGGACCGCGCGTGAGGCCGTGGACGACATCCGCCCTCAGGACGGTCCTGCCCTAGGATGGACTGCGGCGCTGTTGCAGCGCTCAGCACAAGCCGGGCCCGCACATGAAGCTAGCCAAGAAACCGCACATGAAGCTCAGCCAAGAAACTCTGTCCCACTTGACGGTGCCCACCCCCTCGTACGACAGGAGCAAGCTCACCGCGGGCATCGCCCATTTCGGGGTCGGGGGCTTCCACCGGGCGCACCAGGCGATGTACCTGGACCGATTGTTCGAACTCGGCCTCGCGCACGATTGGGCGATCTGCGGCGTCGGCGTCCTGCCCGGGGATCTGCGCATACGGCGGGCGCTCGCCGAGCAGGACTACCTCTACACCCTGGTGACCGCGCATACGGACGGCGCACGACAGGCGCGAGTGATCGGCTCGATGGTCGACTACCGGTACGCGCCCGAGGACCCCGAAGGGGTGATCGAGCTGCTGGCCGACCCGGCCATCCGGATCATTTCGCTCACGATCACCGAGGGCTCGTACAACATTCGGGACTCCGATGGCGAGTTCAACGCCGACAACCCGGACATCCAGCGCGATCTGGCGGGGACCGGACCGCCGAGGACGGTGTTCGGCCTGGTGGCCTCGGCCTTCGAACGGCGCCGGCAACGCGGGCTCGGCTCCCCGGCGATCCTTTCCTGCGACAACATCGCTGGCAACGGCGACACCGCGCGGCGCGCCTTCACCGCGTACGCGCAGCTGCACGACCCGTCCTTGGCGCAATGGATCCGCGAGAACACCACCTTCCCGAGTTCCATGGTGGATCGGATCACGCCGGCGACGACGCCCGAGGCCATCCGGCAGATCGAGCGCGACTTCCACGTCAGCGACCTGTGGCCGGTCGTCGCCGAACCCTTCGCCCAATGGGTGGTCGAAGACGATTTCGCGGCGGGACGGCCCCCGCTGGAAGCGATCCTCCCCTTCGGGGAGGCCACTGTGCAACTGGTCCAGGACGTGGCTCCGTACGAGCTGATGAAGCTGCGCCTGCTCAACGCCGGACACCAAGCCCTGTGCTACTTCGCCTCCCTCGCCGGGCACCGCCTCGTGCATGAGGCGGCCCGCGATCCGCTGTGCGCCGGCTTCGTGCGCCGCTACCTGGAGGAGGCGACCCCCACCTTGCTCCCAGTTCCGGGAGTCGACCTCGGCCAATACAAGCGCGATCTCATGGAGCGCTTCGCGAATCCGCACATAGCGGACACGGTGGCGCGCCTGGCCGCAGAAGCTTCAGACCGCATCCCGAAGTTCGTGCTGCCCGCCGCGCGGGACAATCTGCGCGCTGGCCGTCCGGCGGACCTCGCCGCCGCGCTCGTCGCCAGCTGGGCGCGCTACGCCGAGGGGACGGACGAGGCGGGAGCGCCCATCGACGTGGCGGACCGGTTGGCGAGCGAGCTCGGGGACCGAGCCAAGGCGTGGCGGGAGGATCCCCTTGCCTTCCTCGCCTTCCGGGACGTGTTCGGCGACCTCGTCGACGAGCCCCGGTTCACCAGGCCCTATCTGCGAACGCTGGAGCGGCTGCACCGCGACGGGGCTCGGGCGGCACTGCGAGCTCTCGTCCCCACGGCGGATCGGCTCCAGGCCGCGACACCGTGATGGCCGACGCCCGCGCCACCAGGTCGAGCGCGCGGCGCCAATCCTCCTCCTGGAGCGCCCGCACCGCCCGCGGGGAGAGCGCGTCCGCGCGGTCGAGCCAGTGCAACAGGGCGGCATGTGCGGTGTCCCCCGCTCCGATCGTGTCGGCGACCTCGACCTGGGGGGCTTTGACGTGGACGCTCGTCTCAGCGGTGAACACCGAGAGGCCAGAGCCCCCCTGGGTGAGCAGGACAGCCCCGACCCCTGCTGCGAGCCAGCTGTCGGGCGTCCCGCCCAGCCACTCCGCGTCGTCCTCGGACACCTTCAAAACATCCACCGATCCCAGCCAGGATTGGAACCGCGCCCGATAGCCGTCCGGGTCGGCGATGGCGCACGGGCGGATGTTCGGGTCGAGCATCGTGAGCCTGCCCGCCGCGCGTGCCCGCGCGAGCAACCGTTCGTAGACCGACGCTCCCGGCTCGTAGACCAGGGACAAGGTGCCGAACGAGACTGCCGCCACTGTGTCGGGCAGTGGGCCGGGGGCGCTCACGAGCCTGTCCGCCGTGCCGTCCGCGTAGAAGATGTACCGCGCGGCTCCCGCGTCGTCGAGCGCGGTCAACGCCAGCGTTGTCGGCTCCGGGCCGCGCTGCGCGACGGAAAGGCCCACCCCCGCGTCCCGCAATCTGGAGATGAGCAGCTCCCCGTACGGGTCCGTCGAGAGGCGGGACAGAAAGAGCACCTCGCTGCCCAGCCTGCCGAGGGCGACCGCGACGTTGAACGGGCCTCCGCCCGGAAGCGGCGCAAGCAAACCGTTCTCAGCAGGAACGAGGTCGATCAACGCCTCGCCGCACACGAGGACGCTCATTGCGCGAAATCTCCCGGACTGAACCGGCGAGCGCGCAAATGCCGCTCGATGTCCTCCAAGCTGTGCCCGGTCAGCTCGGGCATCTTCCAGAACACGAAAACCCAGGCGGCCACGTTGAAGAGACCGTACAACCACATGGTCGGGCCGACCCCGACGGCGTTGATGATCGACAACAACGTCAGGGTGACCCCCACATTGGTGCCCCACAGGACCGCCGCTTGCACGCTGGTCCCCGCCGCGCGCACGGAGAGCGGGTAGATCTCCGCGCCGGTCAGCCAACCCATGAGCTGGAGCCCGCCGGAGTTGAACAGCATGAAGACGATGAGGCAGGCGACGATGAACGGCATGTCGTCGCGGCCGCTGTGCCCGGTGACGAAGAGCGCGCCCAAAACGAAAAGGCTGATCGCGGCTCCTGGGATCATGAACAGGGCCAACCGCCTGCGCCCGACGACATCCACGACCATGAGCCCGACAACCATCATGATGAGATACGTCAAACCCAACCCGACGCTGACGTCCAGCGCGGTCGAGGCCGGGAACCCGGTGTCGGTCAAGATCGTCGGCGTGTAATACACGATCATCTCGATCCCGCTGAGCTGGGTGGACATTGCGATCCCGCAACCGACCAGCAACGCGGGCCGCACCCACGGCTGCCGAAGCCCGCGCCATCCGCTTTCGTGCGCCGCCGCCTGGGACTCAGCGTCCCGCACAGCGACAATGCTGGCCAATTCCGGCTCGATATCGGCGTTCGGGCCCCGTAGGCGGCGAAGGACCTCGCGTGCCACGTCATCAGGAGCCATCTGCGCGATCAGCCACCTCGGGCTCTCCGGCAGCTTGAGCACCAAGAGCAGCATGAGCGCGGCGGGGCACGCCGCGTATCCGATCGCCGACCGCCAGCCCACCCGTTCGCTCGCGCCGATGACGGTCGAAACGACGATGCCGATCCCGATGCCGACCTGGAACATCAGCACCAATCTGCCGCGGTGGCGCGACGGGGCGAGCTCTGCGATGTACATCGGCACCGTCTGGGTCGCTCCGCCGACCGCGAAGCCGAGCACGACCCTGGCCGCCGACAGCGACCACGGCCCAGGGGCGAGCGCGGACGCGACGGACCCGACGGCGAACACCACCGAGAGCGCCATCACCGTCTTGCGCCGCCCCTTGAGCTCGCTGAGCCTGCTGCAGCACAGCGCCCCGATGATCGCGCCGACCAGGATCGAAGCCGCGATCACTTCCGTCATGACGGCTCCGGTGCGGAATTGCTCGCGGATGTGGAGCAGAGCGCCCGAAATGACACCCGTGTCGTAGCCGTACAGGAGTGACGAGATCAGCGACACGAGGGCCGCGACGAACAGAACCGGCGTGAACTGCGCCGAGCCCTCCTGGGCGATGGGCGTGCTCGAATCGGCTTCGGACAATGTCATGCGCTAGGCCCAATCCTCTTTAGCTCTGTGATACATAACACTGTAACATGCGGGGGCGGCGGGCCGAGACGCGCCCTAGCGGCCGAGCTCTTTCAGATACGCCTGGCGCGCGGACACCGCCGTGTTCGTGAAGTCGGTGAACACCCCGTCCACCCCGAGCCGGAAGAATTGCGCGTACTCAGCCTTCGGGTCGCCCTGATAATTGCTGGCGAGGTACCTGCGCTCGTCGCGGAAAGTGTAGACATGCACGAAGAGCCCCGCTTTGTGCGCGTCGGCGACCACAGAGTCCGGCTGGCCCGCCGCTGCCTGGGCAGTGGAGGGCCGGAACGCCGGATCTGCCGGGTAGGGGCGGATTGTGAGCGGCACAAGCTGCGGCTTCCACGGCCCGATCCCATCGGCGTACGTTCTGACTTCGGCGAGCCCCTCCGGTGTGAGCAGCGCGGAGAACCAGCGCGCGTCCCCCGCCAGGGTCCAGTCGTAGGGGCGGCTGTTGGTGATGTCGTCGTAGACCACCTCGCCTGTGCGAAAGTCCACGTCGTGCCCGCCCACGAGCTGCACAGCCTTGGTTTTCAGGCCGTGCTCGCGCAAGTATTTCAGACTCGACGGCTCGAAGCTCTGCGCGAACACCGGCGCGTCCCTGTTGTTGAGCCCGTTCTTTTCCAAAATGTTCAGGTACGCGTCCTCCAGCGGGCGGCTGCCGGTCGCGCCGCAGCCGTTGGCGATCGCTTGCTCGTTGTTCCAGGTCGGGTTTTTCGTCTCGGGGTAGATCGCGATCTGTCTGCCGGTGGCGGCGCTTTTCGCCTTGGCGATGTCGATGATCTGCTGGAACGTGAGGATCGGGTATTTCCCGTTGTGCTCGCTCGGCCGCTCGTCTTTGGCGTCGTACGTGGAGCCGTGGAACCATCGCTGCAGCTCGGCCGCCGTGAAATCGCTGACCGACCAGCCTCCGACATGGTCCTCGCCGTCGACGACGAGGGATTTCAGCACCGATTTGGGATCGTCCGGGTCGCTCTGGTCCACGAGGTAGGTTTTCGGACTCCCCTGCGCCGCAGGAGCAGGGCGCGCGACGCCAGGGGTGGTCCGCTTGCGCGCGGCGACTTCCGGATTCGTCTTGGCGACTTCCACGACATCGGTGTTGTCCGACATCCAGGGGTTGTGCCGAGCGATAAGGACGCAGTCCTTGGTGAGGTGCAGATCCTCTTCGAGCGCGTCCGCGCCGAGATCCGCCGCCAGCTCGTACGCGGGCCGCGTCTCTTCCGGGCGCAGCCCAGGCAGACCTCGGTGGGCGATGACGAGAGGTTTGGAACCGTCGAGCGTCGCGAAAGGTTTCGGCTGCCCTGCGGCAGGCCCGCCGCAGGCGGACATCGCGGCGACCGACACGAGGAGGGCGAGCGGCCAGGCCGCGATCTGCTGCGTGCTCATGCGGGAATAGTGGCCCCGAGGGATGAACGCCAGGCAAACACCACCGCGGCGGACGCCCGCGTGTCCGCTCGCCGGGTCCTGAACGGGCTTCGGCCGACCTCGCGACCCCTCAGGCGCCGCAGTAGCCTGGGTCGGCTTTCGGCCCGCAGTAGTAACCGTCGCCCTGCGTGCCGTTGATCGCGATTTGCAGGGCGTCGCGCACCGGGTTCAAGGTGAGCGTGCCGGTGCTGCCCCGCGGCACGTCGAGCGTGGTCTCCTGGACGGTGAAGTCCGCGATGACGACGTCCACGGCCTCGCGCACCGCAGTGATTTTGATCTGGGTGACAGCGCCCGGTTTGATCTCGTCGCCGTCCAACGTGTCACAGGGCCCGCTCACCCCAGGATCGCCGCATTTCTGATAGGTCCGCGCCACAACTTTGCCGGTGCCGTCCGCGCCGACGACGAGGGAGCGGCCATGCCCTCTCCAGTGGCCGACAAAGGTGGCCACTGTGGCGCTGGCGCTCGTGGAGGCGGTGGCCTTCGGCGAAGCCTGTCCGGCGGCCTTCGGGGAAGCCGAGCTGGTCGCGACCGGGGTGAGCCGCGTCGGGGTCGCCGGATGGGCTTCGCGGCCTTGGCCGCATCCAACGAGGACGAAAGCCAGCGCCGACAGGACCAGCAAGGGGCGTCGCATATCGGGCTCCTACAGGGCCGCGGGAGCCTGGCGGCCCAGACCAGGACGCTCGGACTGCCGGTAGGCGGTCGGAATCTTGTCGCAGGCTTCGGGGCCGTTGAGGTGGTCAGATCCTGGCGGGCACATCGTCACGCACTGGTTGTATTGCGGGTACCAGAACTGGTTGTTGGGGCAGGGGTACGCCCCGCCGTCGTCGCCGCCAGTGTCCGGGTCGGCGAGGGCGAGGGCAGGCCCCGAAACCAACGCGGCACCGGCGAACAGGGCGGCAAGTGCGATTTTCGGCATGTCTTAGCTCCTTCGTCGCGGTACGGCTGCAGATGCAGGAAGCACTGTACCCGCCCTCTCTGACACACATCCGGCAGAAAGGGCTCTGCCGTGTCAGTCTTTTGGTTTGACCACGGGCCGCTGCGGGACGCCAGTGTACGAGGAAAGCGGTCGCACCAGGGAGTTCGCCGCATATTGCTCGATAACATGCGCGGTCCAGCCAGCGATCCGGCTCATCACGAAGAGCGGTGTGAAAAACTCCACGTCAAAGCCGAGCAGCGCGTACAGCGGACCGGAAGGGAAGTCCAGGTTCGGCTTGATGCCTTTGGACTCGGCGACCGCCGCTTCCATCTCCTCGTAGATGGCGAGGTAGCGTTTGCCCTCGTCACTCGTGGCGATCGCTTTGAAGGCGGCGAAAGCGCACGGCACTCGGGAATCGCCGTCTTTGTAGACCCGGTGGCCGAAGCCCATGATCTTCTCTTTGTTCGCGAACCGGGCGTTCACCCAGTCCCGCGCCTTGGCCGGGTCGCCGATCTCGTTCATGTGGTGCATGACCGCTTCGTTCGCACCGCCGTGCAGGGGCCCCTTCAACGCGCCGATAGCTCCGGCGATCGCGCTGTAGATGTCCGAGAGGGTCGAGGCGATGACCCTGGCGGTGAACGTGGAGGCGTTGAAGCTGTGCTCGGCGTAGAGGATCATCGTGGTCTCGAACGCCCGGACATGCTCCGGGCTCGGTTTGCGGCCGAAGCACATCCACAAGAAGTTCTCGCTATACCCCAAATCCGGGTTCGGCGGCAACGGCAAACGACCGTGGCGGCGGCGCAGATCGGCCGCGACCAGGGACGGCGTCACCGCGAACAGCTGCAACGCGCGGGCGAGGTTGACGTGCTCCGAAGGGACGAACGGGTCGTTCGTGGACAGATTGGTCGCGCCGAAAAAGCTCACCGCCGTGCGCACCACATCCATCGGGTGGCTTTTGGTCGGCAGTTTGGCGATGGTCTGCAAAAGGCTGGGGTCCACCGTGCGAAAAGCACGTTCGGCCAGCTGGAACTGCTCAAGCTCCTTGGGCTTGGGCAGTTCGCCGTGCCACAGCAAGAACACGACCTCCTCGAAGGAGCAGTTCTGGACGAGATCGTCGGCCCCATACCCCCGATACGTCAACGTGTTGGTCTCTTGGACCACTTTCGACACCGCCGACACGTCGGCGACAACGCCGATGAGGCCTTTGCGGATCTCGGGCTTCACGTCTGCCTCGCTCACCATCAGAACACTCCTTTCGGCACCTGCGGCGCTCGCCGGACTGCCTCCTCGGTCACGATAAGGTTCAGATCGCCCAGCTCGCCCGCCGACAGCTCGGGCAGGCGCTGCACGACCGAGAGGAAGCGGTTCTGCTCCGACTCGTCGATCACGCCCTCCGCGAGGGTGCGGAACTTCTCGATGTAGTCGGCGCGGGCGAAAGGCTTCGCGCCGAGAGTGTGCGCGTCCGCGACGGCGAGTTCGTCCACCAGCTTCGAGCCGTCCTTGAGGCGGATCTCGGCGCGGGCGCCGAACGCGAGCTCGTTCGGGTCGGTGGCGTGGTAGCGGCGGGTCCATTCCGGGTCTTCCGCGGTGGAGATCTTGTTCCAGAGCGCCACCGTGTCCGGGCGGGCGGCGCGTTCCGGCGCGTAGGAGCGCTCGTGGTGCCAGGAGCCGTCTTGCAACGCCACCGCGAAGATATACATCACCGAGTGGTCGAGGGTCTCCCGGCTCGCGGCAGGGTCGAACTTCTGCGGGTCGTTCGAGCCGGTGCCGATGACGTAATGCGTGTGATGGCTGGTGTGCAAGACGACGGACTCGATGTCGCCCGTGTCCGCGATCTGCGAGCGCAGCTTGAACGCGAGGTCGATGACCGCCTGGCTCTGGTACTCGGCGGAGTGCGCCTTGGTGTAGCTGTCCAAGATCGCCCGCTTCGGCTCGCCTGGGCCCGGCAGCGGGACGTGGTATTCGGCTTCCGGCCCGTCGAGGAGCCACGCGATCACGCCGTCCTCGCCCTCCCAGATCGGCGCGGGGGCGCCTTCGCCGCGCATCGCCCGGTCCACGGCCTCCACGGCGACCTTGCCCGCGAGGGCGGGCGCGTAGGCCTTCCAGCTGGAGATTTGGCCTTTGCGGGACTGCCGGGTGGCCGTCGTGGTGTGCAAGGCCTGGCCCACAGCCTGATAGATGACGTTCGGGTCGAGCCCGAGGAGGGTTCCGATGCCCGCGGCCGCGGACGGGCCGAGGTGCGCCACATGGTCGATCTTGTGCTTGTGCAAGCAGATCGCTTTCACGAGGTCGATTTGGATCTCGTACCCGGTCGCGACGCCCCGGATCAACGCCGCGCCGGAGCGCCCGGCGTGCTGGGCCACGGCGACGATCGGCGGGATGTTGTCGCCGGGGTGCGAGTACTCGGCGGCGAGGAAGGTGTCATGGAAGTCGAGTTCGCGAACCGCGACGCCGTTCGCCCAAGCCGCCCATTCCGGGCTGAACCGGCCCTGGACGCCAAAGACGCCGGAACCTGGCTGATACGGGTGGGCGATGGCTTGTGCGCGTGCGCTCGACACCGGGCGACGAGAAAAAGAGGCGGCGCTCACAGAGGCGTTGTCGATGATCCGGTTGATGATCATCTCGGCGACTTCGGCGTCCACCGGGACCGGATCGGCGGCGACTTGGGCTACTTTCCAAGCGAGGTGCTGTTCAAGCGGGAACTCGTCTGCCGAACGGCGCGGGCGCACAGTGATTTTCTCCACGTTTTGCGATACTACAGCTTGGGCGAGGTAAACGTGTTATGGGATCCTGCCAGACGCTTTGGACAACGCGCTCGACAAGAGTTCCCCAACGGCGGCTTCGGGCGACGAGACCCCGCACTCAATGTCTTGTAGGACAACGTTTTTCACCAAACGGGCCTCGAGCACGCACTTCTGGGCCTCCCCCCACTCCGCCTGATGCTGGCTCCATCGGACTGTGCCGGCAGATCGTTCTGCGACTGTGACGTCGTACGCGGTTTTCCCCGCGCCGCCCGGCGCGATGTCGACCGCCGTGCGGTTCCCGCAGGACCCGACGCCGTCCGCGAGCGCCGCGAAGACCTCGCTGGCCGCCCCCTCGCCCGGATACACGGCGGCCACCTGCACGAAGTCGTCTTTGCGGCGCTGCTCCTGCGGCAGCGCGGGATCGCCGACAGTCACCGATTCCACGGCGCGGAATGAAGCGAACCCGTCGCCTGCGACCAGTTCGCTCTGCAATCCGCGCAAGGCGGGCTGGCATTGCTTCGGATCGACTTCGCCTTCGGCGGGCAACGGCGAACGCGTGTCCTTCAGGTCTGCGCCGCCGCGGTATTTCGCGAAACCGGTCAGAGCATTGAGCTCGTCAAGACTGAGCACGATCTGATCCGCCGAGATCGCGGCAGGGGCCGAGGAGGTCGGCAACGTGGCGGTCATCGTGCTCAGCGCCGAAGGCACACCTTCCGGCTGGACCGGTGCGCGCTGGCCAGCCTCCTCGTGCGCGCAACCCGCGAACAGCAGGGCCAGCACAGTCAACGCGACGCGACGCACGTCAGACCGCTCTCGAAGCCAGCATGGCCGCCGCTTTCGCCGCCAAGTCCCCCGCCTCGTCCCCGCACTCGACCACTTCGAACACGAGGTTCTTGATCCTGCGCACCTCGAACACGCACGCGCCGCCCGCTTGGCCCTGCTGTTGCTCGGTCCAGCGCAACGCGCCGTCCTCGGACTCCTCCGACCGGATGTCGTAGGTGATCGGCTGGCTGGCTTCGTCCTGCCGCTCGTCCACGCTCTTCCCGTCGCAGGACCCGAGCGCGTCAGCCACTTTTTGGAACACAGTTTTCGCCGGGGCGACGTCCGGGTACACGGCGGCGGCTTGCTCGAACACGCCGCCCGACGCGTCAGCGGCGGGGAAGACGACGAACTGGAACGCGCTGAACGCTGTTCCAGAGACCGCCTTGGTCCGCAAGGCGGACAGCACCGGCAGGCATTCCTGCGGCTGCGCTGTCCCCTTCGCGTCCGCAGGAGCGGACAGCGGCGCGTCGCCGCTCTTGTACAGTCCTTTCCCCGCGAGCCTGTTGACTTCGTCCAGACTCAGCGGGACGCGCCCGACCGCCGTCGCGGGCAACACAGCGGCCTGCGCGGGCGAAGAAGAAACCAACGGCGGCCCCTCGATCGGCTCGGCAGTCGGCTGCGGCAACGGCGGCAGCACCCGTCGCCCCGCGTCGCAGCCCGCGAACACGAGGGCGAGCGACAGGACTGCCAGGCATGGCCCGAAGCGCCGTCCTGGTGTTCTCGCCGCCACCCGGCATAGCGTCCTCAGCATCCGGCACAGCTCCTCATGATGTCGTTTCCGGCTCTCTCCCCGAGCTTACTGCGCCCCACGCGGCGGGCTGGGCGCTGCCGCGCTCTTCGCCCTAGAGCAGAGGCTTCTCGTCAGGACGCAGCGTGAGCACCCTCGGCCCGTCCTGCCCCACCGCGACGGTGTGCTCCCAGTGCGCCGCGCGAGCCCCGTCTTTGGTGACCGCGGTCCACCCGTCCGGCAACGTCAACGTTTTGCGCCCGCCGAGCGCGACCATCGGCTCGATGGCCAACGTCGAGCCCACGGCGAGCAACGGGCCTTTGCCGGGTTTGCCCTCGTTCGGCAGGAACGGGTCCAGATGCATCTGGTCCCCGATCCCGTGGCCGCCGAAGTTGGCGACAATCGAGAATTGGCGGCCGTATTTGGTTCTGGACTCGGCCACAGACCGCTCGATCGCGTGCGAGACGTCCGTGAGCCGGTTCCCCGGGCGCATCGCGCCGATCCCCGCCCACAACGCCTCGCACGTCGCGGCCGAAAGATCCTCGTCCTCCTGGCTGATCTCGCCGATCCCGAAGGTGATCGCCGAATCGCCGTGCCACCCGGCGAGGATCGCGCCGCAGTCGACGGAGACGAGATCGCCCTCGGCGAGGATGAACGTCTTGGACGGAATGCCGTGGACCACGGCGTCGTTCACCGAGATGCACGTTGAGGCCGGGAAGTCGTGGTAGCCGAGGAAAGACGGGATTGCGTTGTTCCCCCGGATCACGTCTTCGGCGACCTTGTCGAGTTTCGCCGTGCTCACGCCCGGAGCCGCGGCGGCCCGCACCGCGACCAGCGCGCGGGCGACAACCGCGCCCGCAGCCGCCATAAGCTCGACCTCGTCAACACTGCGAACAGGGACGAGGCGGTCTTTGCGAGCCTTCTTGCGAAGCACTAGCGCCCGAGCGCCTTCAAAGCCCGCGCCTGCACCTCGTCCACGGTCCCGACCGCGTTGATGGCGACGACCAACGACTCGTAGTACTGCAGAAGCGGCTCGGTCTCTTTGCGGTGGATCTCAAGACGGGCTTTGATGATCTCGTCCGTGTCGTCCTGACGGCCCCGCGCGCGCATCCGTTCGACCACGACCTCTTCCGGAATCTCAAAGGAAAGCACTGTGTCGAGCTGCTGGCCGAGCTCCGCGAGGATGGCCGTGAGGGCCTCGGCCTGGTCGAGCGTGCGCGGGTAGCCGTCGAGCACGAAGCCGTCCTTCGCGTCCGGCTGCGCCAGCCGGTCTTTGACCATGGCGTTCGTCACCGAACTGGGCACGAGGTTGCCGGCGTCGAGGTATTTCTTCGCCTCTTGGCCGAGCGGGGTGTTCTCGCCGATGTTCGCGCGGAACAGGTCGCCGGTGGAAACGTGCGGCACGCCGAGGGCCTTCGACAAGAGCGCGGACTGGGTTCCCTTGCCGGCTCCCGGGTAGCCGAACATGATCACTCGCGTCATTTCAAGAATCCTTCGTAGTTTCGTTGCATGAGCTGGCTCTCGATTTGTTTCACCGTGTCGAGACCAACATTCACGAGGATCAGCACGGCCGTCCCGCCGAACGGGAGGTTGGGGGCCCCGCCGCTATTGCCGATCTGCATGAACAGGTTCGGCAAGATGGCGATGACGCCGAGATAGATGGACCCGGGAAGAGTGATGCGGGTCAAAACGAAGTTCAAGTACTCGGCGGTGGGGGCGCCTGGGCGGATGCCAGGGATGAACCCGCCGTATTTCTTCATCTCCTCGGCCCGCTCCTGGGGGTTGAAGGTGATCGCCACATAGAAGAAGGTGAAGAAGAGGATCAGGAAGAAGTAGACCGCGATGTGCACATAGCTGGACGGGTTCACCAAGTTGTTCTGGATCCACCGCTGCCATCCGCTCGTCCCACGGCTCGAGAGCAACTCGATGATCAAGTTCGGGATGTAGAGCAGCGAGGACGCGAAGATGACCGGGATGACACCAGCCTGGTTGACCTTGAGCGGCAGGTATGTGGACGATCCGCCGTACATTTTGCGGCCCACCATGCGTTTGGCGTACTGGACCGGGATGCGGCGTTGGCCTTGCTCGATGAAGATGACGCTCGCCATGATGATCACGGCGGCCACGCAGACGAGGGCGAACACGAGCCCGCCTCGGGTCTGGAGGATCTGTTTTCCTTCGGCGGGAATGCGGGCCGCGATGCCCGCGAAGATCAGCAACGACATGCCGTTGCCGATGCCGCGCTCGGAGATGATCTCGCCGAACCACATCACCAGCGTCGCCCCCGCGGTCATCACGAGCACGATCACGATGAGCTGGAAGATCTCGTGCCCGTCGAGAATGTCGCGGGTGCAGCTGCGCAGCAACTGGTGGCGGCTCGCCAACGCGACGATAGCGGACGACTGCAGCAAGGCGAGGGCGATGGCCAAGTACCTCGTGTACTGGGTCATCTTGGTCTGGCCGGTCTGCCCCTCTTTGCGCAACTGCTCGAACCGGGGGATGACCACGGTGAGCAGCTGGACGATGATGCTCGCCGTGATGTAGGGGACCACGCCGATGGCGAACACCGACAACTGCAGCAGGGCGCCGCCGGAGAACAGGTTGATGAGGGAGTAGACGCCTTGGCTGTCGCCCTTGGACACCTGGTCGAGGCATTCGTGGACGTTCTTGTAGTTCACGCCGGGCGACGGGAGGGTCGCGCCGAGCCGGTACAGCACGACTATGCCGATGGAGACAAAAATCTTCCGCCTCAAATCAGGCGTTCGGAGTGCCGAAACGAAGGCGGAAAACAACAATACTCCTGTGTCGTGGTCTTACTGGTCTTCTGGATCAGGCCACGACAATGCTTTGCCATGGCCGGACGGGGGTATTGCCCCGATCCTATCCTAGAACCCAGCCTGTCCTAGATTAGCGCTCGGTGACAGTGCCGCCGGCAGCGAGGATCTTCTCCTTCGCCGAACCGGAGAACTTGTCGGCAGTCACCTGGACGGCGACCGAAAGCTCGCCGTCGCCGAGCACCTTGACCAGCTGGCCCTTGCGCACCGCGCCAGCGGCCACGAATTCCTCGGGGCCGATCTGCCCGCCCTTGGGGAAGAGCTCCGCGATGTCGCCGACATTGACGATCTGGTACTCCACCCGGAACGGGTTCTTGAAGCCCTTGAGCTTCGGCATGCGCATGTGCAGCGGGACGCCGCCGCCTTCGAGCCACTGCGGAACCTGGTACCGAGCCTTGGTTCCCTTAGTGCCACGTCCAGCGGTCTTGCCCTTCGAGCCTTCACCGCGGCCCACACGGGTCTTCGCCTTCTTGGCTCCGGGGGCCGGGCGCAGGTCGTGCAGCTTGATAACGCTCGACTCCTGCTCGCTCATTTCTTCTCCTTGGATGTTTTGCTCGCATCGCTCGCGGGCTTTGCTTTGCTCGCGGGCTTGGCTTTGCTTCCAGAGCCAGCGGGCTCCGCGCCATCGGCAGGCTCCACCACCACAAGGTGGCGCACAACCTGCAGCAGGCCGCGGTTCTGGGCGTCGTCAGGGCGCACCACGCTGTGGCGGATGCGCTTGAGGCCGAGCGTGCGCAACGCCTCGCGCGTCTTGGGCTTGACCCCGATCGTGCTCTTGATCTGAGTGACTTTCAGCTCGCTCATGAGTGCGCGGCCTCCTGCAATGCTCGCTCGCGGGCCCTGAGCAGGCCAGCGGGGGCGACGTCCTCCAACGGAAGGCCGCGACGGGCCGCGACCTCTTCCGGACGCTTCAGGCTCTTGAGCGCGGCGATCGTGGCATGCACCACGTTGATCGCGTTGTCCGTGCCCATGGACTTGGCGAGCACGTCGTGCACGCCAGCGCACTCCAGCACCGCGCGAGCGGCGCCACCGGCGATGACACCGGTACCAGGGCTGGCCGGACGGAGCATCACGACGCCCGCAGCGGCCTCACCCTGGGTGGGGTGCGGGATGGTCGCGCCGATGAGGGGCACGCGGAAGAAGTTCTTCCGCGCCTCCTCGACGCCTTTCGCGATGGCGGCCGGAACCTCTTTCGCCTTGCCGTAGCCCGCGCCGACGTGGCCCTTGCCGTCGCCGACGATCACGAGGGCCGTGAAGCTGAACCGACGACCGCCCTTGACCACCTTGGCGACGCGGTTCACCGCGACGAGGCGCTCGATATGGTCTTTCTTCTCTTTTTCCTGGGGAACCTCGGAGTCCCGCCGTTCCCGACGGTCCCGACGCTCGTTCGAGCCCGAATCGCCGGGCTGCCCGCCCGAGGTGGGGCTCCCACTGCGTGGCCTTCCTGCCATCACGAAACCTTTCCTATGTTGAACGTCTGCGTCATCAGAATTCCAAGCCTCCGGCGCGGGCGGCGTCCGCCAAAGCGGCAACTCGGCCATGGTAGACGTGGCCGCCACGGTCGAAGACCACGGCGTCCACGCCAGCGGCCTTCGCCCGCTGCGCGATGAGCTCGCCGACCTTGGCCGCCTTCGCCTTCTTGTCGCCGTCCACCGCCTGCACGTCCGCCTCGACGGAGGAGGCTGCCGCAAGGGTCACGCCCGCTTTGTCATCGATGAGCTGGACGTGGATGTGGCGGGCAGAACGGTGCACCGCGAGGCGGGGCTGCGACGGAGAGCCTTCGATGCGCTTGCGGATACGGTCGTGGCGCGAAGCGCGCAAGCGGCGACGCTCGGTCGGCCTGCCGACACCGATGACGCCAACAACCTCGACGGCGACCTTCTTCTTCTTGGACCGGATCGGAGCGCCTTTTTTGCCGCCGGCCTTCGATGCGGTCTTCTGTGCCTTAGCCATTACTTCTTCCCTGCCTTACCGGCCTTGCGGCGGACAACCTCGCCCGCGTAGCGAATACCCTTGCCTTTGTACGGCTCTGGCTTCTTGAGCTTGCGGATGTTGGCCGCGACCTCGCCGACCTTCTGCTTGTCGATGCCGGACACCGAGAACTTCGTCGGGCTCTCCACCGCGAAGGTGACGCCCTCCGGGGCCTGCACAGGCACCGAGTGGCTGAACCCGAGGGCGAACTCGAGGTCCTTGCCCTTCTGCTGGACGCGGTAACCGACGCCGACGATCTCCAACTGCTTCGTGTAGCCCTCGGTGACCCCGACGACGAGGTTGTTCACCAGCGTGCGGGACAGGCCGTGCAGGGAGCGGTTGCGCCGCTCGTCGTCCGGGCGGGTGACGGAGAGGACCCCGTCGTCGCCGCGCTCGACTTTGATCGGCTCGACCAGGGTGAGCCCAAGCTCGCCCTTCGGGCCTTTGACCTTGACGTTTTGGCCGTCGATGGTCACGTCCACACCGGGCGGGACCTGAATCGGCGCTCTACCAATACGAGACATCTGCGCTTCCTCCTACCAGACGTAGGCGAGGACTTCCCCGCCCACTCCTTGCTTGGCCGCCTGCTTGTCCGTGAGCAAGCCTGCGGAGGTGGAAATGATCGCGATGCCGAGGCCGCCAAGGACCCTCGGCAGCTGGTTGGACTTGGCGTAGACGCGAAGACCTGGCTTCGACACACGCTTGATGCCCTCAATGCCGCGCTCACGGGAGGGGGTGTACTTGAGATCCACGACAAGACTCTTGCCAGGGGACTTCTCTTCGACCCGGTACCCCGAGATGTAGCCCTCTTTGACGAGGATCTCGGCGATGTTCTCCTTGATCTTCGAGTGCGGCGCGGCCACCTGGTCGTGGTACGCCGTCTGCCCGTTGCGCAACCGCGTCAGGAAGTCCGCGATCGGATCAGTCATGGTCATGCGCTGACCTCTTTGCCTTTCTCACCGCGGTTCCCCTCGGCGGAGGGGCCTTTGGCGATGTTGTTTCTGGTCATAAGTTGTTTCCTGGCGCCCACGTAGCTCGGAGCCTTGGCCCCTCGAAAGAGCGTCCTGCGGTCGATTTGTCTCATCGGCGGCCTCAGCTGTTCGCCTTGAAGGGCATGCCGAGCTCGCGCAGAAGAGCGCGGCCTTCGTCGTTGTTGTTCGCGGTGGTCACGATGGTGATGTCCATACCGCGCGGGCGGTCGATCGAGTCGATGTCGATCTCGTGGAACATCGACTGCTCGTTCAGGCCGAACGTGTAGTTGCCCCGGCCGTCGAACTGCCGGTCCGAAAGACCGCGGAAGTCGCGGATACGCGGGAGGGCGATGGAGATGAGCCGGTCGAGGAACTCCCACATGCGGTCGCCCCGGAGGGTCACCCGAGCGCCGATGGGCATGCCCTCGCGCAGCTTGAACTGCGCGATGGACTTCGTGGCCCGGCGGATCTCCGGCTTCTGGCCGGTGATGAGGGACAGGTCCCGAACAGCGCCGTTGATGAGCTTGCCGTCACGGGCTGCGTCGCCGACGCCCATGTTCACCACGACTTTGGTGACGCCCGGGATGCGCATGACGTTGTCGTAGCCGAACTCCTTGAGGAGCGCGTCGCGGATTTCCTCGCGGTAGCGCAGCTTGAGCCGAGGCTGGATCTTCTCTTGCACAGTGTCCGTCATGGTCAGATGTCCTTTCCGGTCTTGCGCGAGACGCGGACCTTCTTGCCGTCCTCGTCGACGCGCACGCCGACCTTGGTCGGCTTCCCGTCGGAACCGACGACCAGCACGTTGGAAATATGGATCGGCGCCTCCTGGGTCACAATGCCGCCGGAGGAAGCGCCGCGCTCGGTGCGCGAGACAGCGGTGTGCTTCTTGACCCGGTTCACGCCTTCGACAAGGACGCGCTGCTCTGCGGGGTAGGCCTGGAGGACCTTGCCCTTCGCGCCGGCGTCTTTGCCCGCGATCACCAGAACGGTGTCGCCTTTCTGCACTTTCAGCTTCGCAGCCATGGACTACAGCACCTCCGGGGCGAGCGAGACGATCTTCATGAAGCGCTTCTCGCGCAGCTCGCGCCCGACCGGGCCGAAGATGCGGGTGCCGCGCGGCTCGCCGTCGTTCTTCACGATGACGGCGGCGTTCTCGTCGAATTTGATGTAGGAGCCGTCAGCGCGGCGACGCTCCTTGACCGTGCGGACGATGACGGCCTTGACCACATCGCCGCTCTTGACATTGCCGCCGGGAATCGCGTCCTTGACGGTGGCGACAATGGTGTCGCCGATCCCGGCGTACCGGCGGCCGGAGCCGCCGAGCACCCGGATGCACAAGATCTGCTTGGCACCGGTGTTGTCTGCGACGCGCAGCCGGCTCTCTTGTTGAATCACGTACTTCTCTCCTGGACTGTTTTCCATCGAGTGCAGCCCACGCCCCACCCCGTCGAGACGATCGGTGCGAAACATATGGCTTCTGTCGTCATGAACACGCAGGGCCGTGGAACCGGCCGAGGTCTGTTCAAGACAGCTAGGCAAGGCTACCGGATACGTGCTGCGGGCGCAAATCGCGCGCCGTCCGGGCCTCCCAGGGAGAGCGGCCCCGCGCGGGATAGGCGGACGCCGCCCAAACGCTGCCGTGGACACCCGACACTGTGTGCCCCGGCTTTTCGGTGGCGAAAGGCATGGCCCCGACGTGCTGATCGCCAACACTATCGGCGCCACCTCGCATACGCGCTCAACGTGAGCGTCCGAACAGCAGACGACCTGCTCGCGGGAAAGCGGCCCTGGCGCATAGACGAGGTGAAGACCGTCGCGGCCTGGCTCGACATCAGCCCCTCCGAACTCATGTTCCCGCCGAACCCGAAACGTCGCCGCTAGACGCTCACGCCCGTCCGAGCAAAGACGGGCGGCACATTCGTCTTCCTGCACCGGACCAGCACCAGACACGGACACGGCGGCAGCCGGTCTCGACGGGCCGTCCTTCGGGGCGAACCCGAAATGAGATTGCTACTCGCCCAAGGGGCCGCACCATCCACACACCAAGGGGGTGCCAAGGACACCACCAAGGCCACGTTCGCGGCCCTGCGACGACCTGAGAGCCTTTCCCAAGCTCAAAGGCGACACGGGCAGGAGGCAGAATGCAAAGCCCCTATTTCGGGGGTTTGCCAGCAAGGGTGTCGCCGTTGCGGGTGATGATGTCGGCCACGGGATAGCCTGCGCCCAGCCCGTCGCGACCGTAATAGGGGCTCGTGCAATGAATGGCGAACTCATGGTTGTCGTTGATAGCCAACCCCACGCCGTAGCCGTCTTGCGTGATGAAGGAGTCGTCTCGTGGGAAAACTTTTCTCGCATCCAGGTGTTGGGCGTGCGCCGACCAGTACGCGGCGGCTTTGTCGTACAGTTCCTCGACGGGGGGCGAGCCAGGGGGGTATTGCGCCCAGTAGCTCACCGAGAAGGAGTAGAGCTGGTTCGGCGCGTCGTCCCCGAACACCGGCACACTCGCCCCCCCGCTGAATCCCGCGTCGCCGGGCTTGCCGCCCGGCCCGTAATACGCGTAGTAGAAGCCTTCTGGCATGTCTTGCAGCGAGTCCTTGATGATGCTGGCGATGTGCTCTTTCGCCTTGGCCTCCGTCAAGCCGGGGAGGGGCTTCTTGTCCGACATCGCTTCTCCGCTCATCACATACCCAATCTGCTTGTTCGCCCACGCGCAACCGCCCACCGGCAGGACCAGCAGCAGCGCCAACAGAGCGTGTCGCGTTCTCATCGCGCTCACTTCCTCCCTTGGGCGATGATCTTGCCCATTTCTTTCCAAGCGGAGTCCTTGCCAGGGGTCCTGTCCCAATACTCGCTGTGGGCGTGGCCCCCAGGGTGCGGGTCCACGTCAATGATCTGGCTTCGCGGGAGGCCGAAGGCGGGGTCCGTGGGCGCGGGTCCGTGCGCAGGCGCCCCGAACGGGCCGAGGAATCCCCCCCGGAGGAACCGGGATCGGCACCCCGAACGGCCCATGGATGACGGGAACTCCAGCAGTTCTGGGCACCGGGTCGGAGATGTCCGCGGCCGCGAAAATATGCGCTGCCACCTGCTCGCGGCTCACCCCGGTCAGGCTCATGTCGGTCACATGGGCCACATCCGAGCCAGGCGAGCCCGCGTAGATCACCTCGTCCGCATTCAGGGTGTTCCCGTGGGTGGCGGCTTGCCCCACCACGTCTGTGCCGTAGGAGTGGGCGACCACGGTGGTGTGCGAGGGGTCGCCCTCGTGCGTGGCCCGCAGCCCGTCCAGGAAGCTGTCCAACGCCGGAGCCGCGGCCTGCGCCGCCTCGCTGGACGAGGGGTTGTTCTCGGCCACCCAGTCCGGCGCGTCGTACCCGTACCAGTTGATCACCGACGTCTTCTCCCGAGGCGATCCGGCGAACACTGCGGAGTCCTGCATGTCCTCGCAGCGGCCCATGCCGCCGCCGAAGTCGTTCAGGTGCGCCTGGGTCCCCGGCACGTAGACGGTGGTGTTCTTCGCGGTGTCCGGGTTGCCGGTGGCCACGCTCGCGTGCCCCTTACCGTCGTGCATCAACAGGTACCGCTCGCCTCCGGGCATCACGTTCCCCGCGCCGTCGCGCCTCGGCGCGAGTGTGTTGCGGAAGTCCACGTCCTGCTGCAAGCTCTGCTGCGCCGCCTTCACCCGCGCGCTCCACGCCTCCCAGGCGCGCATCTCCCCGACGGTGAGCCTGTCCGGTGCCCGCTCCGCGCTCCAATCCTTGTGCTCGTCTTGGACCCGCTGCAACGCGTGCTGCTTGTCGGCGACCTCGTTGTCGAGAGTGACGCGGTTGTAGTGGTCCTTGTCTGCGGCAGGGATGCCGTCCATGTCGCAGACGTGCGGGTAGCGCCCGAAAATCTTGTCCTTCTCCTCCGGGAGGAGCCTGTCCCACAGCTCTTCCATGGCTTTCGGGTCTTTGGGCAGCGGGATCGTGCCGTCCGCGATGCCCTTGGCCATGTCGTGCGCGTGGGGGCTCGCCGGGAACGGCTGCCCGTGCGAGTCGAGCGCCATGTGGGATACGTCGATGGCCTGCTGGACTTTCGCGCCCCATGTGTTGCCGAGATCTTCGAGCTGGGCGACCGCCCTTTTCACGCCCTCCTCCTCGGTGCCCGCCTCGATCAGCAGCAGGTTGTAGAGGCCAACGGGAGCGCCGGAGGGCAGCGCTCCGGGTTTGACCTGGACGGTGAAGTCGTCCGCGACTGTGAAGGGCTGCCCGCAGTCCCAGTACTTGCCGTCCACCCCGTAGCCCCGGTGCTCCGCCTCGGTCTTCTCGATCTGCGACTGCGCGGCGCGCTTGCCCTCGAAAAGGTAGTCCTTCGCCTGGTCGCAGTCCCTCGCCGCGTCGAGCAGCCGCGTGTGGTCCTCGGCGTACGTCTTCCTGAACCAGTCCGCCCGCGACTGCAAAGCGTCGGAGGCCGAGCCGGTCCACTCGCCGCCGCCTCCGGGGAAGCGCAACCGATGCGAGAATCGCGACTGCTCGGGCTCGATCTTCTGGGCCTGTTCGCGCATCGCCTGCGCCACCGCCCCGAACACGCCAGGGTTGAGCTTGCCCAGCAAGGATCGTGTGAGCTTGCCGCTCATCCGGGGATGCCCAGCTTCTCGATGTCCGCTTTCGCGCTCTCGTCGGTCGCCTCCACCTGGTTCGCCGCAGAGATCACCGCGTCACCGAGCCATTCGTGCTCGTCCGCGAAACGCCGCGCATACGCCCCGTAGACGTCCGCGGCCTCGCGCAGGCTGTCCCCCGCAGAACCGAGCCCTTCCAGGCCGTCCGCAGCCGCCCGCAACGCAGCCGCCACGGGGTTAGAAGCCAGCTCGGAGCCCGCTCGCAACACCTCCCGGCCCGCCTGACGGGCCTTGTCCACATCCAGCCTCACCGCCGACCTCCCCGGATCGCCTTCGCCTCCAAGTCCCGCCGCGCCATCTCCCGCGCCTTCTCGTTCTCGTACACCTTGACCTGCCTCCCGTCCATCTCCACCACACGGTCAGGCTCAATCGGAGGCAGGCTCTGCTGGTACGCCTCCGCGCGTTGCCGCGCCGCCGCGAACTGGTCGGCCTCCTCCACGTCCATGCGGTCCATGTACTCGAAACGCTTCACAGCAGGCCCGACATCCTGATACCCGCGCCACTGCCCGCGATGCACCGCCATACGCCCGTCTCCTCTCCATGCTCGACACCGCCACATGGCGATTCGGCGCTGTTGTGGGCTCGATCATACATGCCCGCTCGGCTTCTGTCACGAATTGTTCAACCATGCATACCAGCCATCCATTTCTGCCGAACATGACGACCATATACAGCCCGCGCAGCATAGAAGCATGGGACCGGACGAAAAGGGCCGCAGCGCGTGAGCCGCCGCGTCTTGCGCGGGTTTCGCCGTCGCGAGCTTGCCAAAGTCCGACTCGGCTACAAGCGCAAAGGCATCAGCAATCACGACCTGGCAAGGCTCTCCGGGGTCGGTGAATCGACGTTGCGGAGATGGCAGAGCGGCGAAGCGCTGCCGTCCATCGACAAGCTGGGAGCGGTCTTGGCCACGCTCGGAGTTCCGATCAGCCGAGTCGTCGTCATCCCCGAAGAGAAGCGCACCTTGGCTGACTTGCGCGTCCTGGCCGGATACACCCAGCCCCAGTTGGCGAAGGCAGCCGGTATGAGCACGACGGCCTTGTCCACCCTGGAACGTGGCGGAGCGCCATTCACCGAGCAGAGGGCGCAAGCCCTCGCCCCGCTGCTCGACGTGAGCATCTCGGAAGTGATTGCTGCGTGGCAGCGGGCAAGGGACCGCCCCCCTGGCACACCGGCCTAGACGACGGGCGATGCCTCGGCCCCATGAACCTCGATGTCGGAACCTCGACGTCGGATTCGCCTTTCATCAGCATGCAGAGCGGCCAGGCCCGCACTTGAGCCGGTACATCGGCTTGCCGCACACCCCGCAGAAGACCACCAGCAGCGAAAGGGACGATGACTTTTCGGGCGGCTCGCCCTGCCTCCCCTGCTCTGCGCGAACCTGTCCCGCTGTCCGGGCCTCCCCGGGACAGCGGCCCTAACCAGGACACGAGAGACG
The DNA here is from genome assembly GCF_000092825.1 of Segniliparus rotundus DSM 44985. Taxonomy (NCBI): domain Bacteria; kingdom Bacillati; phylum Actinomycetota; class Actinomycetes; order Mycobacteriales; family Segniliparaceae; genus Segniliparus; species Segniliparus rotundus. Next base: position 2,996,379 of record NC_014168.1, read on the forward strand.
CAGCGCGCCGAAATTCGATCCGGCGAAGCTGCGCCCAGTGTTAGATTGGCGTGATGCCCATCTCCCCCGCCTGCTCAGGGCTGGTGTCACCAGGTTTCGAACCGCTCGCCGCGCTCTTCAGCGGCTCGCTCGGGCGCGGCGGCGGGGCGCTGACCCTGCGCCGCGGCGAACGGGCGCTCGTCGACATCTGCGCCGGATGGGCGGACGCCGCCCAAACGCGGCCGTGGACGCACGACACCGCGGGACTCGGCTTTTCCGTGGCCAAAGGCATGGCCTCGACGGTGCTGCACCGTCTCGCCGACCGAGGTCTGCTGGAATACGACGCCCCCGTGGCCGCGTACTGGCCGGAGTTCGGCCAAGCGGGCAAACAGCGCATCACGGTGCGTCAGCTGATGTCGCACCGCGCAGGGCTCTGGGGGATCCGCCGACTGGTGCTCGAACCCGACGACTGGCTCGACCATCTCCTCATGGAGGAGCGGCTCGCGGCGGCTCCGGCCGTTTCGACGAGCGACGCACCTGGCTACCACGCCGTCTCTTACGGCTGGCTCGCCGCGGGTTTGGCGCGTCGCCTGACCGGGAAAGGCATGCGCCAGCTCGTCCAAGAGGAAATCGCGGCGCCGCTGGGCGCCCGGGGGGCTCGACATCGGCAGACCGGAGACCGACGCGCCGATCGCGGACACCATCGGCGCCATGCCCACGCTCGCCGACACGATCGTCCGGCGCGAGCCGATCTGGTCGAAGTTGCCGTACCAGCCAGCTTTCCTCTCCGCGCTGTACCTCCCTGGGCTCGACCGCCATATCGCCACCGGCCGCATCCTCGACACCGAGATGCCCTCCAGCAATGGCATGGTGACCGCACGCGGGCTCGCCGCCATGTACGCGGCCCTGGCGAACGGCGGCGGCTTCGGCGGCCGCGTCTTGCTGTCGCCGCAACGCGCGCACATGCTCCGCGACGTGCAGACCGCCACACGAGACCGGGTGAGCCTCGGGGCGAAGATGCGCTGGCGCCTGGGCTACCACCAAGCTTCCGGCACGCCGAGCCCCGGCGCGTTCGGGCACGACGGCATCGGCGGATCGACCGCATGGGCCGACCAGGACTCGGGGCTGTCATTCGCGCTGGTGTGGAACGACGTCGGCGACCGGGCCGGGGTGGCCCTTCGAGTCGCGCGCGGCGTGAAGATCTCGCGACTGGCCCACAAACTCGCCCAAGGCAGTTGACCCGAAGGCAGGGGCTCCCGCTCCGCTGCGCGGCGGCCGTTCAGCTCCGCTCGGCGGCGCGCGCGGCGAGGTGTTCGAGCATCAGCCCGGCGACCTGCTCGGCATGCTCGTGGGGGATCCAGTGCCCGGCCCCCGCGATGGTTTCGAACCGGTACGGCGCATCGACGTGGTCGCCGCAAAGCTCGGCCGCTTTGCGGGTGATCGCGTTGTCCTTGTCGCTCCAGACGAACAGGGCTGGGACCGCCACGCGACCGGTCGGGCGGGCCGGGTAGCGCATCGCCCGATACCAGTTGATAGCCCCTCGGGCCGTCCTGGGATCGCGCATCAGGTCGGACATCTGCGCGCGCAGCGGCTCCGGCGTGGACACATACCGCTGCAACGCCGTGAGCAACAGGCTGTTCTCTTTGCGAGCCAACCGCTCGGGCAGCCACGGGATCTGGAAGAAGAGCATGTACCACGAGCGCAGCAGCTGCGTCCCGCGCGCCATTGCGGCTGTGAAAGCGCGCGGGTGCGGCACCGAAAGGGCCGTCACCGCGCGGACCCGGCGCGGGTGGTTCGCGGCGACATGCCATGCGACAGCGGCCCCCCAGTCGTGGCCGAGCAAGTCGAAACGTTCCGCGCCCGCCTGGTCGGCGAGCGCGACGACATCGGCGGCGAGCTTGTCGAGGACGTAGCTCTTGACCGCCTTGGGCCGCGCCTGAGGCGAGTACCCGCGCTGGTCCGGGGCGAGCACGCGGTACCCCGCGGAGGCGAGCAGCGGAGCAACGCCGCGCCACGAGGCGCTGGTCTGCGGAAAGCCGTGCAGCGCGATGACCACCGGCCCGTTTGACGGGCCTTCGTCGCGCACGTCGAAGACCAGGCCGTCGTTCTGGAACTGCGTCATCCGCGCAGGCCGCGCCGGCTCGATCATCGGGCGGCGCGCAAGTACTGGCCGGTCTGTGTGCTCTGGCCGTAGCCCTCGATGAACTCGCCCGCGCGGCACACCACCCTTCCTCCGACTGCGACGACTGGCACCGTGGCGTCGTTGCGCCGGACCATCCGACGCAAGCCGCCGAAGAACTCAGCGGGGGCTTCGTGGTACTCCGCCAGTGAATCGTCCAGCCGTTCGGGGTCCACCACCACGAAATCCGCGCGGTCCCCAAGCCTGAGGCGCCCGGCGTCGAGACCGAAGAAGTCCGCGAGCTCGCCGGTGAGGCGGTGCACCGCCTGCCCCATGGGCAGCACGGGCTTGCCCGCCAGCTGCGCGTCGCGCATCCGCTTGAGGAAGCGCAGATGGAAGTTGTAGAAAGCCATGTTGCGCAGGTGCGCGCCCGCGTCCGAGAAGCCCAAATGCACATTCGGGTCTTTGGCCATCGCGTCGAGCTGGGCAGGGCGGTCGTTCGCGACCACGGTCGTCCACCGGACGTTCTTCTCGCCGTGCTCGACCAACACGTCCAGGAAGGCGTCGAGGTGGCGCAGGGCCCGGCCGTCGCGTTCGGAGCGTTCGCGGGCGATGTCGGCGAAACTCTTGCCGACGAGGCCGCGGTCCGGGCATTCGACGATGACCGCGTCGTTGAAGTCCTTGTGCCACAGCCCCGGCACGCGGCGCTTGATGAGGAATTGGCGGCGGAATGCGCGCCGGTAGCCTTGGTCGGCCAGGAGTTTGTTGCGCTCGAGCTGGTCCCGGATGTGCAGCGCCGCCGTGCCCGCCCCGAATTCCTCGAAGACCGGCAGGTCGATCCCGTCCGAGTACAGCTCGAACGGGACCGGGAGGTGCTGGAAACGCACCTTCGCGTTCAAGAAGAAGTTGCCGAGCCGCGCCACGGTCCGAAACAGCAGGTGCGCGAGGCGCATCGACTTGGCGTCGGCCGCGACCAGCAGGCTCACCGGTACCTGGCGGCGGCCGAACAGGCCGCTGGAGGCGAGGAAGAACATCGGGGCCATGATCGGGTTCTTCGAGTTGGGCGCGCTCTGGAGCATCCGCCCCCGCCGGCGCAGCACGGAGACGAGCCGCCACCGCTCATGCCACCACGCGTACGTGGACGGCAGCGCCCGAGAGCGGTACCGGGTGCCGTCGAGCTTGTCGAGCGGGGCGTCCATCCCCGACATGCCGAGCATCCCCGCGTCCAACGCCTCTTCGAGCAGCTCCGCCATCGTGTCGAGTTCCTTGCGCTTGGGCAGGGTTCGTTTGTTGGTCGCACGGCCGAGGCCCATCGCCGCCGCGCGCAGCTCGGAGTGCCCGACGAAGGAACTGACGTTGGGGCCGAGCGGCATCGCGTCGATGGCCTTCACGTAGCCTTCGGCGTTCTCCCAGGTCCGAAACTCTTGCAGCGCCTTGACGACGTACTCGCGGGGCACCGCTTCGACCCTGCTGAACAGGTCCGCCGCGTCCTCGTTCGAAGCGAAGACGGTCGACATCGAGCAACAGCCGAGGACCGCGGTGGTGACGCCGTGCCGGACCGACTCGCCGAGGCCGGGGTTGAGCAGCACCTCCGCGTCGTAGTGGGTGTGCATGTCGATGAAACCGGGCAGGACCCATTTCCCCGAGGCGTCGATCACCTCTGGGCAACCGTTTTCGTCCAGTTCCACGACGGACACCGCCGCCACCTTCCCGTCGCGCACCCCGAGGTTGGCGCGCGCCGGTTCGGAGCCGGAGCCGTCGAACCACAAGCCGTTTTTGATGATGACGTCAAACCCGGTGGCACTGGACGGAACGGCTTCGGGCATGGGCTGACCTCTTTCTGCGCTGCACCGACCATCCTAAACCATTGTTATGCCACAGGTCACAGAAAATCGATCCATCACAGACGCGCCTCCACTGTGGCGCGCGCTACAACAAGCCGAGCGCTGCCAGGTCGGCGGCGTATTTCAGGATCAGCTCCCGCGTCAGATGCGGAATATCGTGGTCCTTGCCGATCCTCGCCCTCTGCACATCGGCCCGGAACACGGCGTTCCGGAACGGCGAGCCGTCAACAGCCGGATGCGGGAACGAGTACACCTGCGCAAGCGGCAACAGCGACAGCTGGCGTTGTTTTTCCGGGAGGGCGCGGAGCGCGGTCGTGAAACGGGCGAACCATGTCGCGTGGTCTTCGATGCGGGTGATGGGATGTCCGGCTTCGATGAGCCAGTCGACGAACTCGTCCAAGCCGACGCCGTCGTGGTGGGGGTTGAAGACGTTGTAGCTGCGGTGGCCGTTGTTGCCTTCGGCGGCGAGGGCGACGATGGCCTCGGCGGTGAAGTCCACGGGAATGCCGTCGTAGTGGGCCCGTTGCCGTCTGCCTTGGGGGTCGAGTTGGTAGAAGGACTTCGGGGCGAGGCCGGTGGCGAGGAGGCTGAGGATGAGCCGTGTGAATTGGTCGGTGGCGTTGAGCTGGCCGGTGTGTTGCCGGTGGGCGAGGATCATGTCGGAGCGGAAGACGCGCACAGGCAGGCCGGTGCGCTCGTGCGCTTCGCGGAGCAGGACCTCGCCGGCCCATTTGCTGTTGCCGTAGCCGTTGGCGTAGCTGTCGTCGACAGGTCGTTGGGGCACGACTTCGCGGATGTCGCCGTCCTCGTCGAATGCGGCGGGGTCGGCGCCTGCCGCGACGGCGACGGTGGAGAGGTAGGCGACAGGTTTGAGCTTCGAGGCGACGGCGAAGCGGATGATCTCGGCGACGCCGACCACGTTCGACCCGAAGAGCTGGTGGTACGGCAGAACGTGGTTCACCAAGGCGCCGGAGTGCACCACAGCGTCCACCTCGCCCGCAAGCCGGTCCCAGGTGCGATCGTCCAGGCCGAACTTCGGCTCGCCGACGTCGCCGGGAACCACTTCGAGCCGGTCTGCGGCGAGTTCGGCGAACCGGGCCGCGAGCGCCGGGTCGGTGCCGAGCGCTTCTTCGACCCGCGCGCGCGCCGAGGCCGCGTCTTTGCCCCTGACCAAGCAGATCAGCTTCCCGCCGGTGGCTTCGAGCCGCTGAAGCTGCTCGAGCGCGAGAAACCGTCCGAGCCAGCCGTTCGCGCCGGTGAGCAGCACGGTGCGATGGGAGCCGGTGGGCCTGGGCAGGCTCTGCGCAGCTTCGAGCGCCTGCGCGTCCAGGAATTTGTCCAACGTCAGATCGCTCGCGCGGATCACCTCGGCCCCGGCGCCGTGCACCGAGGCCGAGTTCGGCGCCGCCTCGCCCGGGCGACCGCCCAACGCGCGCTCGATGTGCTCGGCGATCCCGGCGAGCGACGCGGTCGGGCCGATGATGATCCGAACGGGCGTCTCGACCCCGAACACGTCCTGCAAAAGGTTCGCGAAACCCAACGCGGAGAGCGAGTCTCCGCCGAGGTCGGCGAAATTCGCGTCAGGCCGAAAGTCCGCGCCGCTGGAGCCCACCACTGCTGCGGCGGCTTTGCGGACTGTGTCGATCACCGGGCGCTCCCCCGCCTGCTCGCGCAACGCGCGCAGTTCATCCGCCTGGCCCTGCGCGATCTGGTCGTAGAGCGCTTCGAGCCGTTCGCCGTACCGCTCCTTGAGCTTCGGGCGCAAAAGCTTGCCGACTTCGGAGAGCAGTCCGTTGCCGGTGGTGAACGGCTCGGTCTCGACGATGAAGTCGCGCGGGACCTCATAGGACTGCAGGCCAGACTCTTTGGCGATCGCGGCGAGCGAGTCCGCGATGAGCGGCTTCACTTCGGCCAGCGCCTGGACGGTGTCGAGCCGGCCGACGAGTTCGGCGTTCGGCACGACCACCGCGAGCAGGAACGAGCGCTCGCTGTTGCCGTAGACGAAGATCTGCTTGACATACGGGCTCGCGCCGAAGGCGGCCTCCAGCTTCGCGACCGCGACGAACTCGCCCTGGGAGAGCTTGAGGACGTTTTTGCTCCGGTCCACGTAGACGAGGCGGTCCGGCGCGATCTCGGCCATCACGTCGCCGGTTTTGTAGTAGCCCTGCTCGTCGAACATCTCCGCTGTCAGCTCGGGGCGCTTGTAGTAGCCGGAGACGAGGCTTTCGGAGCGGATGAGCAGCTCCCCCCGGGGGTGCGGCTTGTCGGTGGTGAAATAGCCGAGCTCGGGCACGTCGACCAGTTTGTAATCGATGACCGGCGGGCGTTGGATCACCCCGTCCCGCATGAGCGACAGCGCCTCGGTCGAACCGTAACCGTCGAGCAAGGGGAAGCCGAGCAGCTCCTCCATGAAGGCCCGCGTCTCGGGCGCCAACGGCGCGGAGCCGCACACCGCCACCAACAGCCGCTCGCCGAGCACCCGTTCGCGCAGTTCAGCGAGGTCCCGCGCCCGACGGCTCTCGTGCAACAGCATCTCGCACACCCTGGGAACCAGCGCGAGGAACGTGGGGCGGGCGAGCGCGATGTCCTCGAAGAGGGTCGAAAGGTCGCTGTGGGCGGTGAAATGCGCGGTCCCGCCAGCGGCGAGCGTCCCGCACAGGACCGCCCGGCCATAGGAGTGGCTGAGGGGCATGTAGTGCAGCGAAATACTCGGGAGTTGGGCGACGACCGGGGTCCTGGGCCAGAACCGGGACACGAGGCGCTGCGAGTACATGGCCCCCTTGGGGGTGCCGGTCGAGCCTGACGTGTAAATCAACAGGGCCAACGGGTCCTCGCCCTCGGCGGGTTCGAACACAGGCGGCTCGGGCAGCGCCGCGCCGCGCGCGACCAGCTCGTCGAGCGTCTCCACGGCCACGGGTCCTCGCGCCTGTTCGGGATTCTGGGGCTGCGCGAGCTTGGCTTTCGCCGCCGCGAGGGCCGCCCGGTGCTCGGGCGAGTCGTCCCGCAGATCGAAGATGACGAGCCGCTGGACGCTCGGGGTCCGCAGCACGCAGTCCACCGCCCCTTCGAGGCTTTCGGCGCTCGCCGCGAAGACCTTCGGCGCGGTTTCTTCGAGGATCGCGGACAGCTGCGCGACAGAAGCTCCTGCCTGCAACGGCACGGACACCAGGCCGGACCTGGTCGCCGCCAAGTCGAGAGCGGTGTAATCGGGGCTCGTGAAGCCGATGGTGGCGACGAAATCTCCGGGTTCGAGGCCATCCGCGCTCCAAGCCGCCGCGATCGCCCCGACGCGCGACCACAGCTCCCCGTAGCTGATCGTCGCGTAACCATCGCCGACCCGGTGGGCGAGGGCGGGGCGGTCCGCATAGCCCCGCATGAGCGTGTCCAGGTAGCGGGTGAACGAGAGCGTGGGATCAGAAACCGCCGCCACGACCTCCTGGTCCGGCACTGCCGCCGCGAACTGGGGGTCCGCCGCGGTCAGCTCCTCGATCTTTTGGAAAAAAAGCTTCGCCCGATCCGCGCCGCTGCCCATTGCTGTCCTTTCATCGTCCTTTTCGTCGGACTCAACTTATTCGGACCCGACCCCGAAGGCCAAGACGAGCGCTTACTCCCACTCTTCTGCAGCCGTGCCCTTGGGGAAACAGGACGGTCAGGGTGCCTTCCGCCCGATGTTACTGGAGACTGCCTCGCACTCGGACGCGCTGATCTTGCCCGTGTAGTACGCGACCTTGTAATCCACAACGGCGAGATCCTCGGCGAGCTGCTGTTGCTCGGCTTGGATCCGCGCGCGCTGCGCGAGCAGCAGCCGCAACCGCTCCGCGTGCGTCTCCTCCCCGCCTTGGAGCAGCTCGATGAACCGGCGCATGTCCTTGACCGGCATCCCGGTGCGGCGCAGCCGCAGCATGAGGACGATGCGCTCCACATCAGATTCGGAGAATCGGCGCTGGCCGCCCGCATTGCGCCGGATGGCGGGGAAAAGGCCCTCGCGTTCGAACCAGCGCAGCGAGTCAATGGAAAGTCCGGTCTCGGCGGAGACTTCGCCAATGGTGAGCTCCCGGCGCTGCGCTGTGGTCATAGCACAAGGCTAAAACCTGGAGCGCGCTCCAGGTCAAGCGCGGCGCGCGCCCAGGAGAGCGGGAAACACCTCGTTGATCTTCGCGAAACGCGCCTCCCGTACATTGCTCCAATGTCCGGCAAGCGGGAAAAACGCTCTTCCTTGTTCCTTCAATTGTCCGCAGCCATCGTCTTGGGCGTCGTGGTCGGATGGCTGTGGCCAGCGCTGGGGGCAGACCTCAAACCGGTCGCGGACGCGTTCATCAAGCTCATCAAGATGCTCATCGCCCCCATAGTGTTCTGCACCGTGGTGCTCGGCGTCGCGAGCGCGGGCGATCTCAAGTCAGTCGGCAGGATCGGCGTCAAAGCCTTGGTCTACTTCGAGGCGGTCACCACGTTCGCCTTGGTGTTCGGCCTGGTGATCGGCAACCTCGCACGGCCAGGCTCCGGCTTCCGCGTCGATCCGGCGGCCCTCGCCGCCGGCGCGGACGTTCTCGCGCAGAAGACCCAGCACAGCCAGCTGCCGCACGCGGTCGAGTTCCTGCTCGGGGTCATACCGGCCTCCGTCATCGGCGCGTTCGCGGAGAACGCCCTGCTGCAGGTGCTCTTTTTCTCAGTGCTGTTCGGCCTGGCGCTCGCGAAGCTCGGCGAGAGCGGCCCGCCGGTCGTTTTGGACCTGGTGGATCAGCTGAGCAAGCTCTTTTTCACGATCATGGGCTGGGTGATGCGCCTTGCCCCTCTCGGCGCTTTCGGCGCGATGGCCTTCATCATCGGCCAGTACGGGATCTCCTCCCTCGGCGGGTACGCCAAGCTCATCGCCTGCTGCTATCTCGCGGCAGCCTTGTTCCTGCTCGTCCTCGCGGCGATCGCGAAATGCGGCGCGGGCGTGAGCCTGTGGCGGTTCGTGGTCTACGCCAAAGACGAGCTGTTCCTGGCGCTGGGCACCGCGTCCACGGAGGTCGTCCTCCCTCGGATCATGGTGAAGCTCGAAGAAGCAGGGTGTTCGCGCGCCACGACTGGCCTGGTGGTCCCCACGGGGTACTCGTTCAACCTGGACGGCGCAACACTGTACCTATCGCTCTGTGTGCTGTTCCTGGCGCAAGCCCTCGGGGTAGACCTCACCCTCGGCGAGCAGATCACGGCCGTGCTGGTCCTCATGCTCACTTCGAAAGGCATGGCGGGCGTGCCCGGCTCCTCCTTCCTCGCGCTCTCGGCCACAGTCGAGGCCATCGGCCATGGCGCGATCCCCGTGGCAGCGGTGGCGCTGCTGTTGGGAGCGGATCGGATCATGGACTCGATGCGGGTGTCGGTCAACCTGCTCGGCAACTGTGTCGCCACGTTCGTGGTGGCGAACTGGGAAGGCCAGCTCGACAAGGAGCACATGCGCTCGACGCTCTCGCGACGCTAGGGCGGCGCTGCGGCGCGTTCACGCGCAAGCGGTCGCCACCAGCTCTTTCGCGACCATGCTGCGCGCACCGCCAAGGAACGCTCGCTGACGGCCGCGCAGGCTGCCAGCTCCTGCTAGTGCCCTCTCACCGCGAGGTCAGGCCGTCCCACGAGCACTGCGGCCATGTTGTAGCCGCTCATCCGCAGCTCGCCGTTGGCCCCGGAGCGCGGGTAATCCGCATGCCCCCGCGCCGCGTCGTGGAACACACCGTCGCCCGGCCCCTCGCCCGCGTGCGTGGACAGCCGCACGACCCACGGGAACGCAGTCGGGAAACCGCCGTACGCGATCATGGGCCCCCAGCCGGGGATGCGCTGGATGGGATCGTCGTCGGATTGGAGCACGAACGCGTGGCCAGGCCCGAGGCCGAGCTGGCCGGCGTTGCCGGTCTCCGTCATGTCGATGCCGGGCGAGCCGTAAAAGACAGCGTTGTCGACGACCCCTTTTGGCAGCTGCTGCAACGCGAGGGAAACGACGAGGGAGCCATAGGAGTGGCCGAGCACGGTGATGTTCGGGCGCATCGCCGAGGAGTCGGGGGCCGGGCGCCACACCGCCGCAAGCCCCTGGCAGAACCGGGCGAAACTCTCCGACCCGCGCCGCGCGCGGGTGTCTTGGCTCAGTTCGAACAGGCCTTTGAGCTCGTCCGCCCAACCGGGGCCGGGGTTGGAGCCCTCCCATTTGAACTGGGGCGGGTCGTAGCCGATCCAAGCGACGGAGGCGACCGATCCGGGGGAGCCTTGTTTGCGCAGGATGGCTTCGCCCTCGCTTTTGAGCTTCGCGGCCTCGTCCACCATGCCGGTCAGGGTCTGCCCCGGCGAGGAATTGATCCCCGGCGTGGTGATCGAGAGGTGCTCGGCGGTGTCCGGGTCGCCAATGGCGATGGCCGCCCGGCCGCGCTCCCCCGCGCCCATGTCCAACAGCAAGAGCTTCGCGTCCGGATGCGCGGCGAGCGCGCGCTGCACCGCCTCGAGGCCTTCGATCTTGCGTTCTGCGGAGAACAGGGCGGCGGCCTTGTCGTTGAAAGCTCCGTGGAACTTGTCGGCGGACAACTCGCGCTGGATGCGGTCGCGCTCGGCCAGCAGCTCGTCTCGGCGCTTGGGGATCAGCGAGCGGTTCGCCTGGTCCCTGGCGCTCGCGGTGACGCCGTCCCGATTCCCGATCAGCTCCGGGTAGCGTTTGGCGAAATCCAACTCGCCGTCCAGCTCTGCGGCTGCCTCATGCACCTGGCCGGTGAGCAGGGGCTCGTTGAGCGGGCTGTTGTCGGAACCGCTCGGGCCCATTGCCGACTGACCGCTCCAGAAGAGTGTCACGACAAGGGCTACGACGACACTCCTCTTGCGGTTGAAAAACTCGCGAGGATGAATCACCCGCATGATCTTACCTTCTCAGCGCCCTCCGTGGCTAGGGAAAAGACAGCCGCACGATAAGAAATGTGGCAATCGCAACAGAGGGGCCGCAGCGCGACGTGCGAGAATACGGTATGCCGACCTCGCAGCCCGACCAGGCTTTCCTGGACGATTTCGCAACACTTTCCACGTTCGGGGCCACCCCCGGCAAGGGGGTGGACCGCCAAGCCGCAACGGCGGCGGACGGGGAGCAACGGCATTGGTTCGCGAACTGGCTCGAGCAGCGCGGTTTCACCGTCCGATACGACAAGATCGGCAACCAGTTCGGCCTGCTCGAAGTGGTTCCAGGCGCGCCGTACGTGCTCGTCGGCTCGCATCTGGACAGCCAGCCCCTCGGCGGGCGGTTCGACGGGGCCTACGGCGTGTTGGCAGGGGCGCACGCCGCGTGGCGGCTCAAGCAGCGGTGGCAGGCGGGGGCAGCGGCCCCGAAACACAACCTCGCCGTGGTGAACTGGTTCAACGAGGAAGGCTGCCGGTTCCGCCCGAGCCTCATGGGATCGGGCGTGCTGACCGGCAAATTCGACCTCGAAGCCACTCTCGCGATCACAGACGAAGCCGGGATCACCGTCGCCCAAGCGCTCGCCGACATCGGGACGATCGACCCGGACGGCGAAGCCCCGGCCGCGGCGGCGTACGCCGAAATCCACATCGAGCAGGGCCCAGAACTCGAACGCGACGGACTGGCCATCGGCGTGGTGGACGCGACCTGGGCGGCGAAGAAATTCGAACTCGTCGTCCGGGGCGAGCAGTCGCACACCGGCTCGACGCCCATGGAGTTCCGCCATGACGCGCTGCTCGGCGCGGCCCTGGTGATCGCGGCGGTGCGCGACCAAGCCGACCAGCACGCCGACGTGCCGTTGCACGCCTGTGTCAGCTACCTGACTTTGGAGCCGAACTCCCCTGTCACCACTGCCCGCGAGGTGCGGCTGCATGTGGACAGCCGCTGCGCGGACGAGCGGGTGCTGGAGCAGGCGAAAGCGGACCTGTTCGCGTCGTTCCGCGAGATCGAGGAGCGCGCCCGGGTGAAGATCGAGCAGGTCGCGGCGCACGAATGGGGCAACCTCGCCTATCAGTCCGAAGGCGTGAAACTCGCGTTGGACGTCGCAGACCAGCTGCACCTGCCCCGACGGACCATCATGACCGTGGCCGGGCACGACTCCACGAACATGAAAGACCTCGTGCCCACAGTCATGCTGTTCGTCCCCAGCGTCGGCGGCGTCTCGCACAACGAGCGCGAACACACCGAGGACCACGATTTGCTGGCCGGACTGGGCGTGCTCACCGAAGTGGTCGGCAGGCTCGCCGCCGGAGAACTCGACTAGGCACCCGGACGCGCCCACAGCCACGCCGCGGCCGCGCAGATGAGCGCGCCGCACGCGCACAGGGTGATCCACGACGGCGCGACATGCCCACGCGGCGCGTCGGAGACGGAACCGGCCAGGGCGACGCCGATGCTCATGCCGAGCTGCCTGCAGGTGGACACCACGCCTGCGGCCGCCCCGGTGTTCGCGCCCATGCCGGTCACCGCCATCCCCGCGACGGGGGCGTTCACCAGGCCTATGCCGACGCCGAACGCGCCCGCGCCCGCGAGGACGCGCCCCGGCGAAGGCGGCTCCTGCGCGAGCATGACGAGCCCTGCGAGCAGGACGCCGACCCCGCCCACGAACAGCGGCGCGCTCGGCCCGAACCGGACCACCGCCCTGCTGCTGAGCGACGAGGAGAGGAACGTGCCGGTCGCCATGAGCAGCAGGTGCGAGCCCGCCAAGGAAGCGGATTCGCCGACGCAGCCCTGCAAGTAGAGCGACACGGTGAAGACGAGCGCCCCCAGCCCCAGGGAGGCGCAGGCGCCGCAGAGGTTCGCGGCGGCGTAAGGCGGGCTGCGGAAAGCGCGCAGGTCGACGAATGGCTGCGGCGACCGGGCCATGCACAGCCCCGCCGCCGCCGCGCACAGGAGGAACAACCCGAAAGCCGCTCCGGTCCACAGCGAGCGGAACCCGAGATTCGGCAGTTGGGTGATGGCCAGCACCAGCAAGAACATGGAGACGACCACGAGCCCTTGGCCGAGGACGTCGAGGCGGCGGCTGCGGTCGCCGAAGGACTCCGGCAGAAACCGCGTCGCCCAGAGGACCACGGCGCAGACCGGGACGTTGACCCAGAAAATAGCCTGCCAGCCGATGTTGTCGACCAAGACCCCGCCGAGGCCGGGGCCGAGCGCCATCGCGACGCCGAGGACCGCGCCCCACACCCCCAGGGCCCGCGCGCGCTTGGCCGGGTCGGTGTACGCGTTGGTGATGATGCCGAGCGCGACCGGGTTCAGCATGGACCCGCCGACCCCTTGCAGCACCCGCGCCGCGAGCAGCACATGGACCGTCGGGGCGAAACCGCACAACAGCGAGCTCGACCCGAACAGCGCGAGCCCGTACCGGAAGAAGCGCCGCCTGCCGCCCCGGTCGGCGAGCACGCCGCTGGAGATCAAAAAACTTCCCAAGGTGAGCGTGTACCCGTCGACGACCCACTGCATGGACTGCGCGCCGGCCTTGAGGTCGCGGCCGATCGCGGGGAGCGCCACATTGACGATGCTCGCGTCGAGGACGACGACGAAAATGCTCGCGCAGCAAATGACGAGGACGAGCCCCGCGCGAACCGGCCCCTGCCCGGTCAGCCCGGTGTGCTCGGCTGCCGCGCGCGTTGTCACGGTTTGACCGCGACGCAGAAGACCCTGCGGAACGGGAACGGCGTCCGCTCGCCCGCTTTCGGATACGCCACGCGCAGCAGACCCGCGTACTCCCGTTCGAAACGCTCGGCCTCCTGCGGGCTGAGCAGGTCGAGCACTGGCCGCAAACCTGTTCCGCGCACCCAATCGAGCACCGGGTTCTCGCCCTCAAGCAGGTGCAGGTAGGTGGTCTCCCACGCGTCCGGGATCAGACCGGAGCCAAGGGCGAGCCGGGCGTATTGCTCTGGGGTGTCGGTGCTGTCCCCGCCGCGCAGCGCGCCGCCCAGCTTCCCTTTCCACGCCGGAGCCTGCGCGAGGGTCCGCATGAGCACATGCGACGGGGCGAGGAAGTTCCCCGGCACCTGCCAGGCGATGGCCCCGCCGGGGCGCAATTGCCCGGCCCAGGCGGTGAGCAGCTCCCGGTGCTGCGGCAGCCATTGCAGCGCAGCGTTGGTGAACACGAGGTCGACCCCTGCTGCCGAAAACTCTGCGATGTCGCCGAGTTCGACGCGCACGTTCGCCGGAAGATCGTGGGGCGCGGCGGCCACCATCGCCGGGGACGAGTCAATGCCTGTCACATGGGCGTCCGGCCAGCGCTCACCGAGCGCTGCGGTGAGCTTGCCGGTGGCGCAGCCGAGGTCCACGATCGTTTTCGGCGCGATGTCCGGGACGCGGCCGAGAAGGTCGAAGTACGCTCGGTCCCGCTGATCGCTGAACCTGTGGTAGACCTTCGGGTCCCAGGAAGTCGCCATGCGTCCATCATGCCCCACGCCGCGGCGAAGGCGCTCTCTCGCCGGGTGGCCTCAAGCACCTTCCAGGGTTTTGCCCTTGGTCTCCCGCACCAGGAACCGCACGAAGAAGAAGGACATGGCGGCGAAGAGCGCGTATCCCGCATACGTGAGCGAGAGGTTCCAGGTGGACAAACTCGGGAATGAGACGGTGACCATCCAGTTCGCGATCCAGCTGCAGGCGGTGGCGAGCGAAATCGCGGCGGCGCGGATGCGGGCGGGGAATATCTCGCCGAGGACCACCCACAAGACCACGCCCCAAGAAATCGCGAAGAAGAACACGAAGACATGCGCCGCGAGCAGCGCCGCGAGGCCCGCGTCGTGCGGGAGGAAGACGTGGCCGTCCTGACGCAGCAGAAAACTGAACGCCCAGGCTTCGACGCCCAGGGCGACGGTCATGCCCGCAGAACCGATCAGCAGCAGCGCCTTTCGGCCGATCTTGTCGATCAGGGCGATGGCGACGAGCGTGCCGACGATGTTGATGACCGAGGTGGAAAAACTGCGCAGCAGCGAATCGGACTGGTTCGAGCCGACGGACTGCCAGAGCGTCGCGGAGTAGTAGAAGACGGCGTTGATGCCGACGAGCTGCTGGAACATCGCCATGCCGATGCCGACCCAGACGACCGGGGGGAAAAGGGACTTGCGGTCGAGCAGGTCTGTCAGACGCGGCTTGCGGTCGCAGGAGAGGGCGGAGCGGACATCGCGGACACAGCCGTCGACGTCGGCGCCGGGGCCTTCGAGTTCGGCGAACACCGCCCGAGCCTGCTCGTCCTGCCCGCTCGCGACGAGGTATCTCGGCGACTCAGGGATGGTGGAGGCGAGCAGGAAGTACAGGACGGCGGGCACGGCGCAGGCTCCCAGCATCCACTGCCACGCCTCAAACCCGGCCATCACGCCGCGGGCGGAGCCGCCCGCGGCGGCCGCGATCAGATAGTTGGCCAATTGCGAGACCGCGAGGCCGACGACGATGGCCAACTGCTGGAGCGAGGAGAGCCTGCCCCGGTACGCGGGCGGCGACACCTCTGCGATGTACAGGGGACCGATCACCGAGGCGAAACCGATGGCCAAGCCGCCGACAGCCCGCCAGAGCGCGAGCATCCAAGGGGCGGAGGGGTACATCGAGCCGATGGCTCCGACCAGGAAGAGCACCGCGGCGACCCGCATGACCGCGCGCCGCCCGAACTGGTCGGCGAGCCAACCGGCGACCATGGCGCCGAACGCGCAACCGAGCAGGGCCACAGAGACGATGAACCCGACTGCGATGTCGCCGATGGCGAAGTAGTCCTTCACGCCTTGGACGGCCCCGTTCATCACTGCTGTGTCGTACCCGAAGAGGAAGCCGCTCATCGCGGCCGAGGCGGAGACAACGACCACCCTGCCGAGTGGGGGCCTGCCTTCTTGCAACACATCCTGCTCGAGTGTGATCTGGCGAACCATTGGTTCAGCATAGGTCACCCGTTTTCACGAGAAATACTGGCCCGGAGACACGCCGACAGCTCGGCGGAACGCAGCGGCGAAAGCGCTGGCTGAGGAGTATCCGATTCGCTCGGCGACGCGCTCGACAGTGGCGCCCTCCGCCAGGAGCGGCAGCGCGGCGCGCAATCGGGCCTGCGCGCGCCACTGGCCGAAGCTGAGCCCGGTCTCGGCGGCCCAAATCCGGGCGAGGGTCCGCTCGGACAGGCCGCACTCGCCCGCGAGATCTCGAAGCGTGGCGGCGCGCGAGGGGTGCGCGACCAACCGTTTCGCGAGCCGCGCCGCCCTGGGCTCGCGCGGCATGGGGGCTCGGACTGGGATCACGGCCATCGGTTCGAGCAGATCGAAGAGCACAGACTCGGCGCGCTCCCGAGCGTCCGCGGCAAGATCGGCGCGCAGCAAATAGCCCAGCAGTTCGCGTAAGAGCGAGCCGACCTTGACCAGCTGCGGAGTCCGCCAATCCAGCGGCGAGCAGGCCCGCGAGGCGTGCTGGGCGGGGCAGAAGACCCCGCGCAGCACCGCGCCGCCCATCGCGCCGGTCCGGTGGACGGTCCCGGCGGGCAGCCACAGCGCCCTGGTCGTGGGCAGCACCCAGCGCGCGCCGCCGACCGCCACCGCGACCACCCCCCGCGCAGCCCACACCAATTGATGGTGGTCCGCATGGACGTGCTCGGGGAACCAATGCCCAGACGGCAACCGCACATCGCCCAGCACCATCGCGCCCCGGCTGGCGGCCAGCAGGTCGTCCACACCGGCTGCACGCGAAGGGATTTGGCTGTTTGCGACATAATTTGTCAGATTATCGCCTTTCGGACAACGGCGGGCTTCGTTACCGTCGAGCGCATGGCTATGAACTGGATACATCAACGCATCTGCAGCTCGAAGCAATGGGCCCGGCTGGTCCGAGAAAGCACGCTGCCGTGGGTGCTCGACGAGGTGGACCTCGGCGAGCGCACGCTGGAAATCGGGCCGGGCTACGGCGCGAACCTCAAGGTGCTGGTCGAGAAGACCCCGGACCTCACCGCCGTGGAGATCGACCCGGCGATGGCCGCGGACCTGCGGCGCGAGCACGGTTCCCGCGCGAAAATCCTCCAGGGCGACGGCGCCTCGCTCGCGCTGCCCGACGAGGAGTTCAGCTCGGTCGTCTGCTTCACGATGCTCCACCACGTCCCCACGGCGGGGGGACAGGACGCGCTTTTCTCCGAAGCGCGCCGCGTCCTGTCCTCGGGCGGGGTCTTCGCCGGATGCGACTCCACGGACAGCCTGCTCATGCGCGCCCTGCACATCGGCGACACCTACAACCCCGTGCCGCCGGAGACTTTGCAGGACCGGCTGGCCGCAGCGGGATTCGAGGAGATCGCCACAGAGCACAAGGGGGGCAAAGTGCGCTGGCGCGCCGTGGCCGTCTGAGCCAGACGCGGCCCGGCCGCCGATGCCGCGAAGAATCCGTTGGGCACAGCGGCACCATCGCCTGCCGCGCAGCAGGATAGGCTGAGCCTATGGAAGAGCTCGGCGAAGACCCGGCCCGCGTCGGAGAAGAACGCGGCGAGGGCTGGAGCGAGACGGGCGAGGACGAGACCGCCAACGAGGACGAGACCGGGGCCCGGCCAGAACGAGCCCGACTGCGCGAGAGGGTCCGAGACCGCCTGCTCGGCGGCGAGCACAAATACAACCGGCGGGAAATCGCTGAGCTCATCGGCGTGGAGCCGTACCGCATCGCGCGGCTGTGGGTCGCTTTCGGGTTCGCCACCGACCCCGACCCCGAGATGAAGATGTTCACCGACGGCGACCTGCAGGCGCTGCGCTTGTTCACCACACTGGTGGACCGGGGCCTGCTCGACCCCGATATGGAATACACGGTGGCCCGCAATTTGGGGCAGAGCTTCGCCCGCATCGCGGAGTGGCAGGCCGAGACCGCCTACGAGCGGATCCGGGCCGAGGCCGTCAAACGCATGCCCGAGGGAGCCGAGGCGGATGTGGTGGCGTTGTCCGGCACGCTCGCGGGCGCGCTCTTGGACGAGGTCCTGCCTGCCTTCGACTTCGTGCAAAGCTATCTTTGGCGGCGGCACCTGGCCGCGAACGCGCAACGGGTCGGCGGCCAGGGCGAGCACAAATTCGCCGTCGGATTCGCCGACATGGTCGGCTACACCCGGCTCACCCGCAGCCTGGACGAGCCCGAACTCGACCGTTTGCTGGAATCATTCGAGTCCACGGCGACCACAGTCATCACCCAGGAAGGCGGCTGGTTGGTGAAAACCCTGGGCGACGAGGTCATGTTCGCCTCGGCTTCCCCGCAGGCCGCGGCCCGGATAGCGCTCACCCTGCTCGACTTCGTGCCCGACGGCGAGGAGGTGCCGGAACTGCGGGTCGGCGTCGCTTACGGGCGAGTGCTCACCCGCTTCGGGGACCTCTACGGGCCGACCGTGAACATCGCCTCGCGTTTGACCACCTCGGCCAAACCCGGCAGCGTCCTCATCGACGCGGGATTGGCCGAGGAGGTCGTCGAGGAGGGCGACCTGCAAATCAAACCCTTGCGCCGTCCGCTGCAAGTCCGCGGCTACCGCAAACTCGACGCCTTCACGTTGCGCTGGCGCCAGCGCAAAGGGTTCCGCTGAGCGTCCGCGCCGAGCGAGGCTCCGGCCGGCCAGGCTGAGAACGCCTACTTGACGGTCACTTCTGCCATATTCACACCCGACACCGTGATCTGCGGTTTCCCGCTGTTGCCCGGCGGCGCGTCATAGGTGGCGGTGATGGTCTGCGTCTCGCCGGGGAGCAATGTGATGTCGTTCTGGTCCCACATGACGGACTGGGCCGCAGGGGCGTCGGCCCGCAAGAAGAACGCGACCGAATCCGAGGAGTTGGTGAGCCGCACCGAGACCTTCCCCGCGGTCGGCGCGCCGACCGTGACCGCCACCTGGGCGGGCGGCAACGAGCGCAACGCCGTGAAATCCGCGTACTGGCGCATCGGGGCGTTGGGGAAATTCACCCGATTGCCGCCGTTCGCGTCCCAATCCACCAATTCCGCAACCGTGGAACGCCAGTACACATTGCGGTCCACCACATCGTCGCCGCGTTTGAGCAGAACTTCCACGAAATACGCGGGGCCTTCGGCGGGAACATTCGGCGACAACAAGCCGTTCCTCACCTCCTGGCTCGCGAGCGGCCCGACTGGGGCCGTCTGGTCGTCGAGCACCTTCCCGTCAACGCCGACCACCTTGGTCTGCACCATCAGGTGGTCTTGGGAGCCGATGCCGAAATTCGCCACCGTGACCGTGTTGTCGTCATAGCTGAGCAGCGCGTGCACCGGCCGATTGGCCTCCGCGGCGCCGAAATACGAGCCCGGCTGGTCCCCGTCCGAACCGTAGAGATTCCACAAAAGCGACGGCCAGCCCTGGTTGATCATGAAATACACGAGGCCCGTCGAAGGGTTCACCGGGTCGGTCGAATACCGGATGAACGCCTCGAACTGCGCGCGGACGCTCTCGTAATTCGCGAGCTGCGCCAACTGCACGTAGCTCTCAAGGTCGGACCACGGCCCGTAGCGATGCGCGAGCGCCGTCGAGAAGTTGTACAGCGTCCCGAACGCGTAGCCGTCGCCCGTAGCGGGCCCATGCAGGTTTTTCCCGCCCCTGGCGGGCTGGAAATTGGTGTGGTACTGGTTGTAGTTCGGGTCGCGCCACAACTTGTCCAGCTCCTCGGGGGACAAGAAACGTTTGAGCGAGGCCAGTGTCGGAATGCTGTCCCCCGCCCCCTGCTCGCTGCCGAAGCCCCTCGACCCGCTGATGTTCGTCAACGTCTCATTGGCCGGCCCCGAATGTCCGTCCTCGTACCAGAAAGACGGCGGAACCCAGTCGTACGGGCCTTCCCGTTCCCCGGACCACTCCAAAGTCGGGGTGTTCTTGTACATGGCCGCGGCGATGACCGGGACGTCGAAATCCGCCTCGTTGAAACCGCGCAAGGTGGCCCGCTCCTGTTTGGGCGTCGGCTCGTTGTCGCTCCACCCGTACGAGATGACGCTCGGATGGTCGCGTTCGCGCTCCCCGATCGAGCGCGACGACTCGTAGATGATCCGCTCGTCCCGGTCGGTGAGGATCGAATCGCTCGGCGGCTGCCACGCGTTGCAGCACATGAACCCGCCGAGCACCAAGATCCCGGCCTTGTCCATCTGCTGATAGAAATCGTCCGGCTCGTCGTGGCCCTCCAACCGGACCGCGTTCAAACCCATATTGCGCACCATCGCCACCAAGCGGGCCGTCTGCGCCTTCGAATACCGCAGGAAGAGATCGGGCGCCGACTCGCCGCCCCGGATCAGCACGTCTTTGCCGTTGACGCTGAACTGGCGCCAACCGCCCGGCGTCTCGGTCGCCTCGCCGACCAACCGGGACTGGACCGTCCTGATCCCGAAACTCTCCTGGTAGGAGTCCGTTGTCACACCGTTCTGGACGACCGTCACGTCGAGGGTGTACAGGGGCTGGTCCCCCATCGAGTACGGCCACCAGACTTTCGGGTGCTGGATCGTCGTCGGGTCGAAGACCACGTCCTTGAAGTTCTGGTCCGCCAGCAGGTCCACCGAGGTCCGCAGTTCGACGGGGGGGCCGCCGTCCGGCGGGGTGATCTTGGCGTGGACCTCGCCGTGCTGCGGCTGGTCGCCGTGCTTGAGCACCCGCGTCTTGACCGTCAGCTCGCTCCTGGAAAGATCCGGCGCGTTCTTCTGCATGACGTGGGTGTTCGTCTGGCCGAGCGCGCCGGTGACCCGCAGGCTGATCGGATACTGCACACCCGTGTTGTTGTCCGGCGGGATCTGGCTCCAATCCGCGCTGGACGTGGTGAACATGCCCGCCGGATCGTTCGGGTACAGCATCAGCGCGAACGAGTTCTTGCCCGGTCGCAAAAGCTCGGTCACATCCAGGACGTGCTTCGCGTACGCGCCGCTGACGACCTCGCGCGTGGCGATCTCTTTCCCGTTCAGCCACACATCCGCCTCGCCCATCACGCCAGGGATCTCGATTTGGGCGCGCTGGCCCGGCGCCAGCCCTGGGCCGATGTCGAAGTCGGTCCGGTACCACCACGGCACGGCGAACCTCGGCGCCTCGACCGGCCCCGGCGCGGTCACATAGCCGAAGCAGTCCCGCATGTTCTGCGAATAAAAGACGTTCGGGCATTCCTTGTTCTGCACAAGAGCGCCGATGAGCGTCCCCGGGGCCCCGGCGTCGTCCGGCTTCACCACCAGCCAGCCCTTGTCCACATGCGCAGCGCTGGAGATCTGCGACGGGCGGTCCTTCGTGTCAGCGCTGCTGCGCACCTGCCAGCCGTCCGCGCCGAGGATTGTCGTTCCGATCCGGCTGCCCTGGATCGGCTGAATCGGCAACTCTTGCGCGGGCGCGTCCTGGGCGGAACGGACCCAGAGAAGGAGCGTGGTGACCGTGGCCGCGACGACGAGGGCCAAGACCAGAATCAGGACAACCGTTCGCCTGGTACGGGCACCTTGCATTCGACGGTCGTTCTTTCACTCAGTCTCGGTTCGGGCGGCACATACCCCCCGGGCGGGCTTCACGCCCACGGCCGCTTGCTGGCAAAACGGGCGCTCGAACTGGGAGCATGCTCTCGCGTCCGCGCACCGGGCGGCGGCAGACGGTTGTCAAGGATAGCCGAAAAACGTGCGCGTTCGCGCCTCGCCGCAGCACCTGTCGCAGTGCTCTCGGTCTCGTCTTTGCTCGTGCGCGCCCGCGGAGGCCTCGTCTCGAGCTGGCGGCGCGCGGCGGCGCGAGCCGGCCGGAAGGCAACACGCGCGGGCTGAAGAGCGCTGCCCCGCCACGAAGAGACAACCGTCTGCCCTGTGCTCAGCGGCTCGCAATCCCTCTTCCGGCACGGGATCGCGCCCCGGGGAGGACCGACGCCGCTCCCCCGCTCCTGACAGCCGCTGCGTGCGGACGCCAGACGGCCTGGAGGTGGCTCACGCCAGCCCAGGGGGACCGTCGGGCTGCGTCTTGGGCAGGATGTCCAAGAGGCGACGCAGGGCTGGCATCGCGGCGGCGAGGGCTCGCTGATCGCTTTCGGGCAGCGCGCCGGTTGCCGCGTTGATGAGCTGAGAGCTGGTCTGGTCGTACCGTTCTAGCAGTTGGCGCGAGCGCTCCGTGAGGGAGACCACAGCAGAGCGGCGGTCTGACGCCACGGTCTCGCGGGTGATGAGCCCTGATTCCGTGAGGGCTTTGAGCAGATTGCTGATGGTCGAAGGCGCCAGTCCCAGACCCTCCGCAAGGTCGGAGGGCTGCGATCTGCCCCGCGCCTCGATTTCACGGAGCAGCTCGATAGACGACTCCGGAAGGTCCGGCAGAGCCGCGTCGGCGCGCGCGGCCCTGAGCACCGTTCTCCGCAGCGGCCCGAGCAGTCGGGAGAGCTCGAAGCCGATATCCATGGCTTGCACTCTATCGGGCAAAGCTGTAGATTTACTTTTGTTTACAAAACAAATCAGCTTTTTGTTCCCAGAACCAATGAGCGAGGAGGCCAACATGCCCGACGACATCACCCCGACCCAAGACCTGTCCGGCATCGTGGGGAAACACATCATCTACACCTACGCGAACGGGTGGAAGTACGAGGTGTACTACAAGAACGAGACCGCGATCGACTACCGCATCCACCACGGCATGGTGGGCGGCAGATGGGTGCGCGACCAAAAGGCGGCCATCGTGCAGTTCGAGCCCGGCGTCTATCTCGTCTCCTGGGACGAGCCCACCGGCACCAACGTCGCGCTGACCGTCGATTTCACCCGTCGCCGCCTGCACGGGGTGATCTTTTTCCCCGCATGGGTGGGCGAGCACCCCGAACGCACGGTTCTGTACCAGAACGACCACTTGGAGCAGATGCGGGCCTACCGGGACGAGGGGCCGACCTACCCGAAACTCGTGATCGAGGAGTTCGCCAAGATCACGTTCCTCGAGGACTGCGGGCGCGACGACCAAACCGTCATCTCCTGCGCCCCCGCCGAACTGCCCTCCGGGTACGCGGACCGCGTGAACTGACCACGCGGCGCGCCTGCACCGCGATCGCGCGCTGCCGGGACTTGCCCGCCGAGGCCGCGGCAGCACGATGCGCTCACCAGGCGCCCCCTGATCTGGTTACGCTTTTCCGGACACTTTGAGTCGGGGCCTCGGGCCTCGGGAAGGGAGTGCGGATGGCCGCGCATCCGGAGGAGTTCCGCCGCAGGGCGACAGAGGCGGCCCGCGCCGCCCGCGAGGGCGGGCGGCCTGTGGCCTGGGCAGCGAAGGAGCTGGGCGTGGACGCGAAGACGTTGCGCAAGTGGCTGGCCCAGGCCGACGGCGTGGAGGGCAAGCGCGTGGTCCGCGAGGGAGGGCACGAGGGGATCGCGGGCGACGAGCGGGCCGAGCTGGTCCGCCTGCGCCGGGAGAACCGGGTGTTGGCGATGGAGGTCGAGATCCTCAAACGGGCCTCGGCGATCTTCGCGAGGGAGAGCCTCCCAACCCCAAAATGATCTTCCGGCTGGTCCACGAGCTGGCCGACGACGGTTTCCCCGTCGCGGCGGCCTGCCGGGTCCTGGGCGTCTCCCGCTCGGGCTATTACGACTGGGCGTCGCGCCCGCCGAGCGTCAGAGAGGTGGCGGACGAGGCGCTGACCGGCGTGATCCGAACCGTCTGGTCGGGCTCGCGGCAGACCTACGGGGTCCGGCGGGTCCATGCGGAGCTGCGCATGGGCCTGGGCCTTCGGGTCGGGCTGCGCCGGGTCGGGCGCCTGATGCGCCTGGCCGGGATCGCCGGGGTCCACCGCCGCAGGCGGCGCGGGAACAAGCCCGCCCAAGCGGTCCACCCGGACCTGGTCGCCCGCAAGTTCACCGCCGACCGCCCGGACAAGCTGTGGGTCACCGACATCACCGAGCACGCCACGGACGAGGGCAAGGTCTACTGCGCCGCGGTCCTGGACGTGTTCTCCCGCCGGGTCGTGGGCTGGTCGATAGCCGACCACCTGCGCGCCGAGCTGGTGGTCGACGCCCTGGACATGGCCCGCTGGCGGCGCAAGCCCCGCGGCACGGTCGTCCATTCGGACAGGGGCGGGCAATATGTGTCGTGGATCTTCGGCCACCGGCTCAGAGAGGCCGGCCTGCTCGGGTCGATGGGAAAAGTCGCCTGCGCCCTGGACAACGCCATGATGGAGTCGTTCTTCTCGTCCATGCAGGTCGAACTCCTCGACCGCAGAGAGTGGGCCACCCGAGCGGAGCTCGCCAACGCCATATTCGAATACATCGAAGCCTGGTACAACCCCCTCAGACGCCACAGCGGCATCGGCTACCACAGCCCCGCCGCCTACGAGAACCTGCCCGCCCTCACCGAGAGCGTGGCATAACCGTCCGGAAAACCGTTGACAGATCATCGTTGCTCGACCCCCGCCCGATCCGCGCCCGCTCCAACGCCTCCGCCCTCTGGCGCATCTGCTCGCGCATCCGGCGCGCTTCCACAGCTCCCATGTCTTCTCCCTTTCATGTTCCGTGCCGTTCGGCACTGCTCGAACATATGCGAACAATTGTTCGACTTCAAGGACGAGCCGGGACTTGAACGAGTGACGCTGGCCGCTCCCCGAAAAAACACGGGCGCGCGGCGCCATCCAGCCGTGCTAGCCCCCTCTCCGCTGCGGCTACGGTGCGCTCAGAAACGAAAAAGCGCGCCAGCCTGGAGCTGGCACGCCTCTATCCACTGGCTTGTCCGCGTCCTTACTGCGGCCCTGCCTCAGTAATCACTTCCGGTAGGTCGAACGTGCCCCTGTCTGCACAGAGTTCGGGGAGCGGCTCGCGCCGCGTGCGATGATGGTAGGGGCGGCCCGCCCGCCGCCTCTGCGCTGCTCCTCGTTCAGCACGGCAGGACGGACGGGCCGCCGTTCAAGGACAGACCCGCCCCCGCGACACCGGAGCCGGAGTGTGTCGCGTGAGGGACCGCGCGGGAGGGTATCGCGCGGTAGGGGCGGGCCGTCCGCTTATGGGGTTGTGGTCATTTCTTCCATTCGTTCTGCAACCAGTGCGCGATGGACTTGGCGACGGTTTGCGTGGTCGTTTCCAGCTCGGATCGCAGGTCCGGGGAGTCTTTCCCTCCGTCTGTGGAACTCGGGTTTGCGGGGTGGTTCTCGCCCCATGCCTGCACTTCGACTAGGACGTTGCTGATGCGGAATTTGATGTGCCGGTCGCTGCCGAGGGCGGTGGATCGCGTCCACCATGAGCGTGCTTCCTCGCCGATTCCCGGCTCGTTTTGCGCCGAGCTGATCGGGTCGAGGGCTTGGGTGGGTTCGATTAGCTCGTGGGCTTGCTTCGCCGAGTCCTTCCGCAGGAGCCCGTTGGTGGAACTGCGGTCGAAATGCACCTCGACGGTGCGGTTTTGCGGTTGTCCGCCCGCGCTGGTCCGACTGTCGTTTTTGCCTTCGGCGAGGCAGGTCATGGTGTCCGTGAGCTGGGTGTGGTCTAAGTCCACGGCCTCGGGTTTCGCAGCCTGGCCGCTCGCTGTGGGGTCGTGGAGCAGCATGCTTCGGCGCGTGACCGTGTAGGCTCCCGCGAACGGCGCGAACGCCTGGCGCAAGGCTGCTTGGACAGCCGGAGCGCTGAGGGCTTCTTCGCAGCTTGCGGGCAGCGACGCGAATTTTCCCGTGTCTCGTTGCGAGAGCCCGCACGCGGGCAGCGCTGTGGTGGCCGCGAACAGCGCGAGGGCTGTTGCGGCTCGTTGCGGCATCATCCTTGGTGCTTTCCGTGAGTTTTGGGCATTGGCTCCCACGTTGCCGCTTCGGTGGCGATGGCGCCGATGTCATCGGGGATTTCGAAGAGCGCGATTTTTTCTTGGACGGCTTTTATCTCGCCGCTGATGCGGGTGAAGTGGTCCACGGTCTCATCGAACAGTTTCCCGAATTCTTTGATGAACTTGTTGAGCGCTTCGGCGGCTTTTCCGACGAACGCTTTGCCGATATCGCCGAGACTTGCTTTGTCGAGGAAGTCGAACGCGAGGCTGGCGGTTGAGCTTTCGAAGTCGACCAGCGCCGTCGCGCAGTTCACGATGTGCGCGACGCCCTCTTTGTAGGAGTCGGTGAGGATTTTCAGCAGTGCGTCCACATGGCCCGCGATGTCGTTCAATGCCGCCGCACCGTCGCCTGAGACGGCGATGTATTTGTTGATCCGGGTTTGCGCGGCGTCGCTTCCCGCTCCGGTCCACGAGCTGGCGAGGTCGTGCGTCGCGCTTTCGAGGTTGTGGGTGGCGTGGTGCAATTGCCCCGCGCTGTTGTTCCGCAAGTCGGTCGCCATGTGCATGAGCGCGTTCGGGTCGCCGACCATCGTCCTGATGATGTTCAGGGTGGTGTCCACGCCCGACACGCCGAGCTTGCGCGCCCATTCGAGCACTTTGTCGGCGGCGGCTTGCGGGAAGAGTTCGATTGCTTGGGTCATTGTCCCCGTCCTGGTCTAGTAGATGTAGCCGAATTCTCGGTAGTATTCTTCGTCTTTGCCCTCGTAGACGTCCGCGACCCCGGCGAGCGCGCTCGCCGCGCCTTGGATCGACCGCTCGCCTTCGCCGAGCCGGTCGGCCAGGACGTCCATTGTCTCGTTGAAGATTCCCGGCAGGACCGTTCCGCCGATGTATCCGAGCGTCTGTATCCCGTGCATCTTCGTGGCCCGCGCGGTGGTTTTCGCCTTCGCCCAGCTTTGCGCCGACTGCTGCAAGGTCGTCGCTTCAGCTCTGAGCACTGCGGGCAGGACTTCGAAGCCGCTCATCGTGTGTTCCTCCTCGTCTTTGCGGGCGTGCGCCGCAAGCTGTGTCGGGTCATGGTTGTTCCGCCAGTTGTTCCGTCAGTTGCTGTTTCACCAGTTGGTTGAACCCGTCATTGATGGCGGACAGGCTGTAGCGGGCGAGCGAGGGAAGGTCGATGTCGCTCGCGTCGTCGGTGAACTCGACCCGGCGCAGCTCGCCCCGCGCGTCGATGGTGATGTTGCCCAGCTCCGCGGCCAGCTCGCCCGGATCTGGCTCGATGGCGCAGAGCAGGGCGAGGCGTCGGCGCTGTTCCCGCTCGGCGTGGTGGGCGGCGAGTTCGCGTTCTTTGTCGCGTTCCAGCTCGCGCAGGTAGGCGTAGATCTCGTCGTATGCGGACATAGGTTGCTCCCGTCTCGTGTCAGTTCCGCTTGAACGCTTTCGGGTACGCGGATTTCACGCGGTCGTACCACTCGACCATCGCGTCGTGCCGCCCCGCGTTCACGGTCTCCATCGTTCCTTCCGCGAGCCGCTGGTACAGGTCGCGGTTCATGCCGCCCTCCCGGTCTTTGAGGTCTTCCTCCGAGCTGTATGTCAGGCTCATCAACACGCCGATGCCGTTGACGACGGCGGTCACTTCGCCCCTGGCGTCCTCGGCCTCGAAACCCTCTTGGGTCATGCCGAGCCGGATTCGTTCGAGGTTGTCGAGGACCGCTGTGATCTGCGATTGGCTTTTGTCCAGGATCGAGCGCAACTCGTCATGGGTGAGGTCTTCGAGCTGGCTCATTGCGCCGCCTCGGTGCTCAGGGTTCTTCGTCTGACCACGGTCACGGTTTTCTCCTCCTCGGGTTGGCGCTGCTCGCCGTTCGGCGGCGTGGTGTTCTCTTCCGTTGGCGTCTGCTCGGCGGGCTTGGACTCGGCGGCGACCGGGGAGCCGAGGACGTCGGCGGCGACCGACTGATCGGGTCCGAGCAGGGCGTCGGTGTTCTTCTGGTTCGACAGGAACGCGGCTGACTTGCGCTCCTTCTCGTCTTTCCTGCCGAGCGGGCCGGGCGTCGCGCCGCCCCCGCCGATCACCGAAGGGCTTGACGCCGCTGGCTTGGCAGCGTTGAAGTTCACGACTGGTTTGCCCACGCCGCCTGTGGCCGGATTCTGCGTCAACGAGCGCTCGCGCTCGCCAGCTCCGAAGCCGCCTGTTCCGGCGAATCCGATTCCGCTGCCGGAAGAGCCGATTCCGCTCGCCGCGCTATTCTCGGCGAGGTCGTCGGTGTCCGGGTCGCCGAACCCGGACGGGCTGGGACCGCCTGGCGGGGGTCCGCCCGGACCCCCGCCGTCAGGACCGGCGCCCGAGCCTTTCCCGCCTGCCCCCTCGCCTGACGGGGCGCCGCCGAGACTGTCGCCTTTGCCGTCCGGTTTCCCGCCGCTCGGGTTTTGCGTCTCTTGCGGGTCGTCGCCGCTCTGCGGGCTGGAACCGGCGAACGCCGAGTCCCCGGCGGCGTGCGGCGCCCCGCCAGTGCCACGGCTGGCCGGTTGGGCGCTGGACGGCCCGCTCGGCGTCGCCCCACGGTCGTGCAGCCCGCTCCGGTCGAACGTGGCGCCCGGATACAGCAGCCCGCCCACTCGGGACGATCCCACCTGGCCGTAGAGGTTCTGCAAAAGCCTCGCGGCTTCCTCCTCTAAGGCGCTGCTCGATGAGAAGATGTTGCTGAGCATGAGTTTTTCGCCTCGCGTCTTGGTCGTCTCAAGGTCTTCGGCGAGGGACCGGATATTCTCTTTCGCGTAGCTCTGCAACTCTTCGCGCTGGTGGTTGGCCTTGTTCTTCCGCTGCAACGACTCATGCCGGGACGCTTCGCCTGCCTCGCCGATCCAAAGGATCGACTCGTGAGCCCTGTGGCCCTCTGCGATGATGTGCGCGAACTTGTCTGACAGCTCGTGCCAATGTCCATTCGTTGTAGCTACTACTTCTGGTTGCAGTCCTTCAATGAGTTCCATGTTCCGAGGGAAGTCATCGACCGCGTTTGACATAAAGTCCTCTTGCCCCACTAGGTAACTCCTTTACTAATCGTTCGATGTTCGCCTAAAGGCTCCATATGGCTATCGGTGTGTTGCCCGAAGGGTTTTTACCGATGTCCATTTGCCACACGTAGCCGGTCAAAGGCTGATCGGTCGGCACGTAATTACTGCTTTCCTCTGGAACTGCTTTGCATGCCATAAGGTAGTTTCTGCCGGTGAAATCCCAATGCAGAGGCTTTCCCTTTCCGATCCACTGGGTGCCGGTTTTATAGATATTGCCGTTAACGTCGTCAGGTTCTGTCGTCCCTGCTGTATCTGCTGTTTCAGCGTACTGCACCTCGTCGCCCTCGCCGAACGTTCGTTCGTCGTACAGTCCATCCGGTGCCTCTACGTATTCGTACCAACCATCCCATTCGGCGCGTGCTTCGGCATCGACCACAATATGGACGGGCAGGGCGATCCATGAGCCGCAATTGCCGTAGGGATCTTTTCCGTCGATTTTCCCGACTTTAGGGGGGGCGTCCAGTTTTTCGGCTTTGCCGGGGGTCACGGTGACGGTGACCCCTCCTTTGCGGAAGGACGCCGAGTCGCCAAGCTTCAACCGCAGTATGGGCTTGTTCGCCGTGTCCGGTGTGACGAGGTTCGGCGGGCTCGCCGCGCTCGGCACAGGGCTTGCGGTGGACGATGCCAATGCGGTGCTCGTCGGGGTGGGCTGCTCGACACCGCGTTGGCAGCTTGCGAGGGCAGCGGCGACGGCGAGCAAGGCGGGGATGGCGAGGCGGTATCTCCGGTTCATGTCAGTGACCGATCCCGTCGATCTGTGCTTTTACTTTGTCGATGTTGATTTTGCTGTCGAAATCGGCGCCGAATATCGCGCGCAACCTCGCCATGTCTGCCGCCAGTGCGGCTTGCTCGGCTTCTAGGGCGTCCTCGTAGACTTTGACATGGATTTCGCCGCGCTCGCTGAATTTTTTTTTCAAATCCTGGCCGTCCACCACGAACCCTGCGCCGTCGCCCCAGTAGTCTAAGTTCACAATTTTAGGGGTAGCCTCCTTAATGAGCGACTTAAGCGCTGTGATGGTGTTCCTGTAGTTGCTGATGATCCGCGCGGCGTCATCCTCGGTGATCTCGACTTTATCGCCCATAATCGTCATGCTCCTTCGTCGTTGAACGGACAGTGCCTATATTGCCGCATGGTTGTTCTCATTGTTGCTCGATGGGGTCGGGGGGCAGGCCGTGGTAGAGGAATGCGTGGTCGTCCTCGAAGATTTTGACGGCGTAGTAGGCGATGTCGTAGATCCATAAGGGGTTGCTTTGTGATGTCCATGCTCGTGTGTGGAGCCATGTTCTCAGGGCGAGCTGGGCGAGGAGCAGGTGATAGTTCACCAGGTACGTTCTCAGGTGGTTGGGCCGGGTGGCCTCGGGCTTGGTCAGGGCGGTTTCCAGCGCCTGCTCCATTCTCACTGCCGCCTCGTGCGCGTCTGCCTCTGCGGCCAAGTGTAGGGGGTCGCTGATGTGCTCGCCCGCGCGGATCGCGGCGGCGGCAGCCTCGTAGCCCTCTTTGCCCCGCGCGCCTGGAGCGCTCATGCAGCGCTCGATCCATCCGGGCACCAGCGAGCGCACTTCTTCGCCGTGGCCGGTTCGCAGGAGCCGGTCCAGGCGCCGGTACAGTTCCGGCTGCGTGAGCGCGAGGGCGTGCCCGGTCTGGTCCGGGGCTGGGACGTGCTGTGCTGTTTGGGCTTGCTCGACCATTGGCGCTTCGATGCTGAGAACGCCTTTGAGGTGGTCGTTCGCCGTCCGGTATTGGGCGTGGATGTCGGGGTTGGCCTCTAGGTTGGTGACGACGCCGATCATGCCGTAGGGGTAGCCGTGCTCGGTGTGCTCGCGGGCGCGGTCTTTGTAGTGCTCCCACGCCGAGGCGAGGGGGTCGGCGCCGTTGAGCATCCTGGCTTTGACGGTCTTGCTCGCCCAGTCCCAGCCCAGTTTCAGATTGTGGGGCAGGCCGATGTCCGGGGGCAGCACGGCGTGCGGGCCGAAGTTCGTGTAGAGCCACCATTCGGGGATGTGGTCGCCCGTCAAAGGATCGTGGCGCAGGTGCAGGGCGACGGCGAATCCGGGCCGTCCGCCGATGGCCAATGCCCGAGCCGCGTCCGGTATGCGGTCGGTCTGGAAACGCAGCCACATGCCGTAGTAGCGCAGCCAGCCGCGCACGTCTAGGTTGGCTCTGGCTGCGGTGAAGGTCTGGCCGAAGAGCATCCCGCCTTTCCACCCGTTGCGGGGCTTCCATTCGCCCGGCTCGGGGCCGCGGAGCGGGAATCCAGCGAAGGCGATGCCCCCGGCGCTGGCCGTGGTCTCGGCGTAGTCGAAATTCATCGTCACGCCCTCTGCCGCGCTGGCGCCTTGGGCGTGGGTGCTGGCCTCGGAGGCAGGGGCGCTGGCGGATTGCGGGCCGGTGGCCGCGTCCGGCCCGGTTTCGGCGTGACGCTCCTCGCCTGTCTCCGGTGCCGCGCGCTCGGGCTCGGCGTGCGCCTGGTGGCTTTGCTGCTCGTGACCGGGCCAGAGATCGGCGTGCGCCGCGAACGGGTCGTGCCCGCTCGACCCTCCCGGTACGCTCTCGCCGTGTTTCGGCGCGTGGGTGCCGTGCCCGCTGTCGTTCGTGCTGTGCCCGTGCAATGCGGCGCTGACAGGGCCGGGGGCGCTGTGCGGGCCGGTCGCCTCGGCAGCGGCGTTGTCGCCGTGGCGGGGCTGGTGCGCTTCCCCGGCGAGCACGGGGGTTTGGGCCGCGCGCTCGCGCGGTTCAGCCGTCGCGCTCGGCGCTGGGGCGTCGAGTTCGGGCAGGCGCAGCGCGGGGCTGTCGGCGAAGCTTTCGGCGATCTCTCGGATCTTCGCTTGGATGCTCGCGACGATGCGGGCTCGGTTCGGCGCGCACGCGCGTCCCTCGCGCTCGGCGTCCCACTGCTTGACGAGCGCTTCGCCCTCTAGCACGGTCTGATCCATCTGAGACTTCGCCCGGTGCAGCTCGGCGGCGACCTCGCCGCACGCGGCGGCGATCCTCTTCGCCTTCTCGGCGAGGTCCGAGAGGTCTCGCGCCCGCGCGGCGTACTCCTGGTGCATTGCGTCCAGCTTGTCGCCGCGCACATGCTCCTTGAGCCTTCGCCGCAAAGCGTCCAGCTCCTCGTCTGCCTTCTCGTCGAGGATGTCCGCCGCCGAGCCCATCAACTGCCGCATCTGCTCCCAGCGGCCCACTGAGTCCACCGGCCAGTGATCCAACAGGAACACGTCCGCGTTCGCGCTCGACGGCCTCACGATGTCTGCGTGCGTCATCAGAACCCGTACCCCCTGCTGTAATCCGGTTGCACGTCGAACCGCGCCGCCGCCAACCAGCGGTCGCGCGCCTCATACATGCCTTCCTCCTCGCGTTCGGGCCATAAGGGCGGCTCGGGGACGTCCAGCAACGAGAGGTCGGTTTGCGCCCCGGCGCCGAGATTGGCGAGCTTGCCGCGCAATGGTTTGACGCGGGCAGCGCGCCATTCCCTGGCCCGGAACCCCGTCCACCGCATCAGCCACCCGAGCTTGAGGGATTCCATTGACGAGAACCCCGAGACGTCGACGCTCGTCACGAGCCCGGTGCCGTCCACCGTCGCGCAGCACGCCCCGCTGCCGCTCGCGTTCGCGATCCAGTGGACCTTGGCGCTCCCGTCCAGATAGGCGTGGAGCTTGGCGACTGCCAGCGCGTGGTCGGCGTGCGAGGAGTCGCCCGCGATCCTAAGCCACTTCTCGAAAATCTCGCGATCCGCCATGAGCGCGTCGCGCATGTCGTCGTCGGGGATCGAGCCCAAGTCGCGCTCATCGGCGCCCTGCTGATCCTTTTCCGCCAGCTCGCCGCGTCGGCGCAGCACCGCGCGCACTCGCCAGTCGCGTTCCGCCCTGGCCTCGCGCTGGCAGGCGATCACCATGTTGGCCGTGCTTGTGCCGGACTGGTGTCCGAGGCTGAGTTTGACCGGGTAGCCTTGCGAGTCCACGGTCAGCCATGCCACAGGGTTCTCCGAGCGCGCCTCGAACTTCGCCATAGCCACGAACCTGCTCGTCTGCTCCGTCTCCAAGGCGTAGCTGTCGAACGCGGCGTGCGCCGCCAGATTCTCTTCGTCACGCCCAGCGTGCCACCCGGCTTTCTCGCGCTCATCGTCGGCCTGTTTGAGCAACGCCTCGCGCACCTGGACCGCTTTCTCAGCTAAGTCGGCCTCGTATGGCTCACGGGCGATGGTCATGCTCGATCCTCCAAATGCCTCGTCGCGCGCCGCACGTCCTCGGCGTTGTCCCGCTCGGTCTCCTCGACGCGGCCCAAGTCCGACACGGCCTCGTCGGAGAATTCGGCGAGCTTTCCCGTGGCCCTGTCCAGCTCGGCGAGGAACGGCGCGAACACGCCCTCCTGCCAGCGGGCCGCTGCGGCGGAAACCAAATCAACCGCGCCTGCCGGGGGATCGGGGACGCGGGCCACCCGTTCGGCGACAGCCTCGCGCGTCTGCCTGGCCAGCTCGCCCGCTTTCGCGAGTTCCAGCCTCGCCGTCTCAGGCTCCACTGTGAGCCAATCCGGGCCGAAGCCCTCGTGCTCGGTCATAGCGCTTCCTCTGTCTGCTCGAAAAATGCCGCGTCTTTGCGTTCGGCGCTGAAAAGGCCGCTGATCTGCGGCCCAATCGGCTTGGTGCAGAACCGTAGACGCCAAGCCGACGCGGCGGGCGAGCGGGGTCACACACGCCGTTTCACGAAAAATATCGCTTTCATAACGAAATCCTGAATCAAGGACGGTATTTAACATTTAAGAAACAAACATGTGCATGGGACGTCCTGGGCTTTCGACGCGAAGGCCAGACCTAAGATAACGAAACGGTAACATAGGCGATCTCGCTCAGCCTAGAGTATCAACGTTTTGTCAATGGTTTATCGGCGTGTTGCACTTAGAATGTGGGCTTTGTCTCATTTTCTACCAAAATCGGGGGGTAGGCGCTTCATGGCCGACCGACATCGTCCACGCGGCCTGCGAATGAGCCCGAAACCGCCCGCCCGGCACACCGGCCTGAGCTGGCCTTTTCAACTTCTCTATCCACAAGCCGCACATCCGCTTGAAGTCGAACCAATGTTCGGATACGGTTCGAGCCCGACCATCTGACAACAACGTCCCGGACCAAGGCGGACCAGGGCGAAGACGGTCGATCAACCTGTGAAGAGAGGAACGCGATGACGCGGCGCCAACTGCCCCCGCAGATCAAGAAAACCACCGTCAAGAATCGCAAGACCGGCAAAGACGAGACCCGCTACGAGGTTGTCGTCGAGACCGGGGCCGACCCCCGCACCGGACGCAGGTCCCAGTCCAAACGACGCTTCGCCACGGAGAAGGAGGCCCGCCAGCACCTCGCCGACACCCAGGCGAAAGTCGCCCAAGGCGCCTACGTCCACAAGAACGAGCTGACCTTCGACCAAGCCTGCGAGGACTTCCTGAACGGCCTGCACGGCCTGAAGCCCACCACGCTCGACGGCTACCGATTCGACCTCGCCGTGCCCCGCCAGCTCCTCGGGCGCCTGTCCGTGCAGCAGCTCGCCAAACAGCACTTCGACAACATCGTCAGGCAAGTGCAGTCGGGCACGCTCACCCGCGCGCACCGCAACCGCAACACCCGCGAAGGCAACCGGAAGAAGTGGGGCGCGCGCAGCGTGAACGGCATGCTCAACACCTGCCAACGGGTCCTGGAGGGCCTGGTCGAGCAGGGCGTCCTCGCCCGCAACCCCGCACAGCTCGTGGGGCGCGTCCCCAACGAGGCCAAAGGCGCCGCAGAGCGCGCCCACACCGTCGAGGAGATGCGCGCGGTCCTCGCCGCCGCCAAAGACGGCCGCGACCGCCACATCTGGCACCTCGCCTACCACGGGCTGCGGCGCGGCGAGATATCCGGCCTGACATGGGGCGACGTGGACTTCGAAGCGCAAGAGGTCGCCGTGCGCTCCAGCAGGGTGTGCGTGGGCGGGAAAGTCATCGAACAGGACAGCCTCAAATCCCGCTCGTCCAAGCGCACGCTGAAAGGCACCCCCGTGCTCATGGCAGAGCTGCGCGCCGCGAAGGCCCGGCAGGCCGCCGAGAGGCTCGCCCACGGCGAGGACTACAATGACGGCGGCTGGGTCGCCTGCGACGAGCGCGGCAACCCCTACCGCCCCGACACCCTCACCCGCAAATTCGCCAAGCTCCAGAAAAGGGCCGGGACGAAGAACGTGATCCGCCTGCACGACGCGCGGCACACCTGCGCCACGATCATGCACTACCAAGGCGTGCCCGCGGCCTCGGTCTGCGCCTGGCTCGGCCACGCCAACCCCGCCATCACCATGCGGATCTACACCCATCCCAGCGCCGGGGCCATCGAACAGGTCGCGGAGAGTTACGGGCGAGTTGTGACATTCTGTGACAACGAGCCTCCCGCGCCGCAAGGACCGGCGGGTGGCGGGCGCAAGGCCGGGTGAGAATCCCAGCAGGAAGCGCCCTGATTCGGGGTGTCAGCCCTGGTGAGCCGAAGGTGGGAATTGAACCCACGACCGCCTGTTTACAAGACAGGTGCTCTGCCTCTGAGCTACTCCGGCACGCCTCCGAGGAGGGACGTCCAGCATAACTGACAGAGCGCCACCGGGTAGAATGGACTGTCGACAGCCTCAAGCGGAGAAAGGCCAAGCATGCCCACGAAGGAATCGAACGTGCTTCCCGAGGAGGAGCTCGACCTCGACGAGGACATCGAGCCCTTGCCCGACGAGACGGCGCTGCAGGCGCGTCGCGTGGTCGCGGCCTACGCGCAAGACGTCGACGAGTGCCGCACCCTGCTGGCGATGCTCGGGATTGGGCCGACGCAGCGCGCCGATGTCTGACGGCACGGCATCGGACGGCGCGGCGCCGCACAGCCCGGCGCCCGCTCTCGACAAGACGGGCGACGGGCAGTTCGTCATCGTCGCCAACCGTTTGCCCGTGGACTGGGAGCGCACGCCCGACGGGTCGGGAAAGTGGCGGCGCAGTCCCGGAGGCCTGGTCACAGCGCTCGAGCCGCTGCTGCGCGAACGCGGCGGCGCGTGGGTGGGCTGGCCCGGCACGACCGACCCGAGGGTGGGCGAGACACCCATCGTGTTCGAGGACGGGCTGTCCATGCGGCCGGTGCGGCTGACAAGCCAGGAAGTCGCCGACTATTACGAGGGCTTCTCGAACGCCACGTTGTGGCCGCTGTACCACAACCTCATCGTGAAACCGGAGTTCCGGCGGCAGTGGTGGCTCTCGTACGTGGAGATCAACCGCCGGTTCGCGCAGATCGCGAGCGAGTCGGCGGCCCCGGGGGCGACGGTCTGGGTGCAGGACTACCAGTTGCAGCTGGTGCCGAAAATGCTGCGGATGCTGCGCCCGGATGTGACCATCGGCTTTTTCCTGCACATCCCCTTTCCTCCGGTGGAGCTGTTCATGCAGCTGCCGTGGCGGCGGGAGATCGTGGAAGGGCTGCTGGGCGCGGACCTCATCGGGTTCCAACGTCCGCAAGCCGCGCAGAACTTCATGTGGCTGGCCAAGGAGCTCACCGGCCAGGAGACGTCGCGCAGCTCCGTGGGCGTGCGCGGCCGCTTCGGCGTGGTCCGAACAGGTTTCCGCTCGGTCAGGGTCGGGGCGTTCCCCATCTCCATCGCCTCCGCGGAGATCGACCAGCAGTCCAAGAGCCGCGCGGTGCGCACCCGCGCCCTCGCGATCCGCGACGAGCTGGGCAACCCGGACCACATCCTGCTGGGCGTGGACCGGCTCGACTACACCAAGGGCATCGATGTGCGCATGCGGGCGGTCGAAGAGCTGCTCAAGGAACGGCGGATCGACCCCGAGCGCACAGTGTTCGTGCAGCTCGCCACCCCGAGCCGGGAACGGGTCGAGAGCTACCAGGCGCTGCGGGCGGAGATCGAGCGCGAGGTGGGCAAGATCAACGGCGAGTACGGCCAGGTGGGCCGCCCGATCGTGCATTATCTGCATCGCCCGGTCGCCAGGGAAGAGCTGCTGGCGTTCTATGTCGCGGCGGACGTCATGCTCGTGACCCCGCTGGCAGACGGCATGAACCTGGTCGCGAAGGAGTACATCGCCTGCCGGAGCGATTTGGGCGGGTCGCTGGTGCTCAGCGAGTTCGCGGGAGCGGCGGCCGAACTGCGGCAGTGCTATCTCGTCAACCCGTTCCATTTGAACGGCGTGAAGGACAACATCGTCGCCGCGATCGAGCAAAGCTCGACGGAGGGCCGCAGACGGATGCGGGCTATGCGCCGCCAAGTGCTCGCGCACGACGTGGGACGCTGGGCGCGCTCATTCCTCGACGCCCTCGCCGGGCAGATCGACGACACCGCCCCCTTCGAGTCCGACGAGCCGTTGGACTGAGCCAGAGCCCGGACCGCGCGGCCAGCGCCGAAGACCCTCGGTCTGGCAGTCAGAGCCTCATCCCCGGCGCCGGCGCCGGGCGCCCCAGGACTCGTGCAAATGGGCGTCCCGGTACCCTCGGCAGTAATCCCAGCTCACATAATCCCTTGGGTCCGGTTGAAACGGCGGCTCATGCGGGGCGGTCGTGCCCGAGCGCAGAAGCTGTGTGAGATTGGACCGGAGCATGTCCCAATCGTGGTAATGCTCCTCATGGCATTCGTCACAGAGAACGACCAAACCCCTCACGCCCCTGGGCCGCAACAACTGCTCGAAGGCCCCCAGATCGAGCAAGTCTTCTTCGATCGCCTCCCGCTCTTGCTCATCAATCGGGGTCAGCACGTCCTCGTCCTCGAATTCCTCCCACCCCGAAGCGCCCAGACGGTGGAACGGCACATCGCGGTCGAACGGGTCCGGGGGCAGGTCTTCTTGCACAGCTACCACACTACCCTTCTTCTTCCACCGATTACCATGAGGAGCGTGAACACCGCACTGCCCGAAGCGCCCACCCGGACCGGCGGAGACGACCCGAACAAGATTGCCATGCTCGGGTTGACCTTCGACGATGTTCTTCTGTTGCCGTCCGAGTCGGACGTGATGCCCGCAGAGGCAGACACTTCGAGTCAATTGACGGCGAAAATCCGGCTGAAAGTGCCGCTGGTGAGCTCGGCGATGGACACCGTGACCGAGGCGAGGATGGCGATCGCGATGGCGCGCGCGGGCGGGTTGGGGGTGCTGCACCGCAATCTCTCCGCCGCGGAGCAGGCTCAGGCGGTGGAGACGGTCAAGCGCTCCGAGGCAGGCATGGTGACCGACCCGGTGACCTGCAGCCCGGACATGACCCTCGCCGAGGTGGACGCGCTCTGCGCCCGGTACCGGATCAGCGGGCTGCCGGTCGTCGCGAGCGACGGCCAGCTCGTGGGCATTATCACCAACCGCGACATGCGCTTCGAGGTGGACCAGGACCGCACCGTCTCGGAAGTGATGACCAAACAGCCGCTCGTCACCGCGCCACAAGGGGTCACAGCGGCGGCCGCGCTCGGGATCTTGCGCAGGCACAAGATCGAGAAACTGCCGGTGGTGTCGGGCAACGGCGCCCTCACGGGCCTCATCACCGTCAAAGATTTCGCGAAGACGGAGCAATACCCGAACGCGACGAAGGACGAGGACGGGCGGCTGCTGGTGGGCGCGGCGGTCGGCGTCGGCGACGAAGCGTGGGAGCGCGCTATGGCGCTGGCGGACGCGGGCGTGGACGTGCTGTTCGTGGACACCGCGCACGGCCACAGCCGCAAGGTGCTCGAAATGGTCGCCAAACTGGTCGCCGAACTCGGCGACCGGGTCGAGGTCATCGGCGGCAACATCGCCACCAGGGAAGCCGCCGCCGCGCTGGTCGCCGCAGGGGCAAAAGCAGTCAAAGTCGGCGTCGGGCCGGGCTCCATCTGCACCACACGCGTGGTCGCCGGCGTCGGGGCTCCGCAGATCAGCGCCATCCTGGAAGCCGCGGCGGCCTGCGCCAAAGCTGGTGTGCCAGTCATCGCGGACGGCGGCCTGCAGTCTTCCGGCGACATCGCGAAGGCGCTCGCGGCAGGCGCCTCCACCGTCATGGTCGGCTCGCTTCTGGCGGGCACGAGCGAATCCCCCGGCGAGGTGATTTTCATCGGCGGCAAACAGTACAAAAGCTACCGGGGCATGGGCTCGCTCGGCGCGATGTCGAGCCGGGGCAAGGCCAGGTCGTACTCCCGCGACCGATATTTCCAAGACGACGAGCTCGCCGAGGACAAACTCGTGCCGGAGGGCGTGGAAGGTAGGGTGCCGTTCAAAGGCCCGCTGCCCAGCGTGATCCACCAGCTGACCGGCGGGCTGCGCGCCGCGATGGGCTACACCGGGGCGAGCACCATCGAAGAGCTCCAACGCGCGAGGTTCGTCCGGATCACCGCCGCCGGGCTGCGCGAAAGCCACCCGCACGACATCACCATGACCGCGGAGGCGCCCAACTACGCGCAGCGGTGAGCGGCGTTCTCCGCGCCGCGGCACAGCGGGGAGCCTACCCCCGGCACAGGTAAGCTACCCGCATGGACCAACTCGTCGAGATCGGCAAGGGCCGAACCGCTCGCCGCACCTATCAGCTCGAAGACATCAGCATCGTGCCGTCTCGTCGGACCAGATCCTCAAAGCATGTGTCCACGTCATGGCGGCTCGACGCCTACGGATTCGAGTTCCCGCTCATGGCGCACCCCACCGACGCCGTGGTCTCCCCCGAGACCGCTGTGCGGCTCGGCGCGCTCGGCGGCCTCGGCGTGCTCAACGGGGAAGGGCTGTGGGCGCGGCACCAGGACGTGGAAAAACTCTTCCAACAGGTGGCCGAAGTCGCGGGCGGCGACGCCGACTCGCGTCAGGCAGTGCGGCTGCTGCAGGAGCTGCACAGCGCGCCGATCCGGCACGACCTGTTGACCCTCGCGGTGAAAACCATCAAGGACTCCGGCGTCATCACCGCCGTGCGGGTCAGCCCGCAGAACGCGCGAGAGCTCACCCCCGTGCTCGTGAGCGCCGGGATCGACCTGCTGGTCATCCAAGGCACGATCATCTCCGCCGAGCATGTCACGCAGGACGCGGCGGAACCGATCAACCTCAAGACGTTCATCGGCGAGCTCGACGTGCCGGTCATCGCGGGCGGCGTGAGCGACTACCGCACCGCCCTGCATCTGATGCGGACCGGAGCAGCCGGGGTGATCGTCGGCTACGGCTCGACCGAAGGCGTCACCACCAGCGAGGACGTCCTCGGCATCAGTGTGCCGATGGCGACTGCTGTCGCGGACGCGGCCGCAGCCCGGCGCGACTACCTCGACGAGACCGGCGGCCGGTATGTGCACGTCATCGCCGACGGCGACATCACCAGCTCCGGCCAACTCGCCAAAGCCATCGCCTGCGGGGCCGACGCCGCCATGCTCGGAGTCCCGTTCGCCGCCGCCGCGCAGGCCCCCGGCCTGGGCTGGTACTGGCCGTCGGCGGTCGCGCACCCGTCGGTGCCGAGGGGCGCGGTCGCTCCGGTCGACGTCGCGGAGCAAGAGGACCGCCCGACGCTCGAACAGGTCCTCTTCGGCCCCTCCGAGGACCCGTTCGGCACAACGAACCTGGTCGGCGGCCTGCGGCGGGCGATGGCGAAATCCGGCTACAGCGACATCAAGGAATTCCAGAAGGTGGGCCTCTCCGTCCGAGTCTGAGCAGGCGTAAGATAGCTCACATGACGACCACAGCCCCGGTTGTCACACCAGCGCGCCCGCCGAAAACGCCGGGCTCCGTGGCGGCGACGCCACCGCGCTGCCGCTGAGCAAGAAAGGCGCCACCAGCCATGCCGGAAAACCGTGATTTCGACGTGCTCGTCATCGGTTCTGGATTCGGAGGCAGCGTCACCGCGCTGCGGCTCGCGGAGAAGGGCTACAGCGTGGCCGTTCTCGAAGCGGGCAGACGGTTCGCCGACAATGAGCTGCCGAAGACGAACTGGAACGTCCGCAAGTTCCTCTGGGCCCCCAAACTCGGCGCGTTCGGCGTGCAACGCATCCACTTCCTGCCCGACTGCACGGTGCTCGCCGGGGCCGGGGTGGGCGGCGGCTCGTTGAACTACGCCAACACGCTGTACGTCCCGAAGGACGCGTTCTTCAACGACCCGCAGTGGGCGCACATCACCGACTGGAAGTCCGAGCTGGCCCCGCATTACGAGCAGGCGAAGAAGATGCTCGGCGTGACGCGCAACCCAAAGCCGACGAACTCGGACCGCCACATGCGGGCCGTGGCCGAGGACATGGGGGTCGGCGACACCTTCGTCCCCACCCCGGTGGGGGTCTTCTTCGACAAGCCGGGCGTCCGCGTGCCCGATCCCTTCTTCGGCGGCGCGGGACCGGAGCGCACCGGCTGCACCGAGTGCGGCTCGTGCATGACCGGCTGCCGTGTCGGCGCGAAGAACACCCTGGTGAAAAACTACCTCGCCCTCGCCGAGCAGGCCGGCGCGAAAGTCTTCCCGCTCACCGAGGTCCGCGAAGTGCGCCAAAGACAGGACGGGACGTGGGAGGCGCGCGCCCGGCATCCTAGCGCGTGGTTCGGCACAGCCACGAGTGTGTTCACCGCGCGCAACGTCGTGGTCGCGGCTGGCACCTGGGGCACCCAGCAGCTCCTGCACCGGATGAAGGCCGAGGGCGTGCTGCCGAAGCTGTCGGACCGTCTCGGCGAGCTCACCCGCAGCAACTCGGAGTCCATCCTGGGCGCGGCGCGGCGCGCGGTGGCCGAGGACGACAACCTCAGCCAGGGCGTGGCGATCACATCCTCCTTCCACCCGGAGGAGAACACGCACATCGAACCGGTCCGCTACGGGAAGGGCGCGAACGCCATGTTCGCGCTCGGCACCCTGCTCACCCACGGCGACGGGCCCGGCCCGCGCTGGCTGACGTTCCTGCGGCAAGCGGCCCGCAGCCCCGGCGCGCTGCTGCGCACGCTGAACCTGCGCCGGATGAGCGAACGGACGATTGTCGTGCTCGTCATGCAGACCCTCGACAACTCGCTCACGACGTTCGTCAAAAAGGGCCTCTTCGGCACGCGGCTGTCCTCCAAGCAAGGCCACGGCCTGCCCAACCCGACCTGGATTCCCGTCGGCAACGAGACCGCGCGGCGGGTCGCGGACAAGATCGGCGGCGACGCGTTCGGGTGCTGGCCGGACGTCTTCAACCTGACCATGACGGCGCACTTCATCGGCGGGGCCGCGATCTCGGACACCCCGCAGCAGGGCGTGATCGACCCCTATCACCGCGTCTGGGGCTATCCGACGCTGTTCGTGACGGACGGAGCCGCCGTCTCGGCGAACCTCGGCGTGAACCCGTCCTTGTCGATCACCGCCCAAGCCGAGCGCGCGGCCTCGCTGTGGCCGAACAAAGGCGAAGAAGACCCCCGCCCCGCCCAGGGCCAGCTCTACCGGCGCGTCGAGCCGGTGGCCCCGAAGAACCCGCAAGTGCCCGCCTGGGCCCCGGCGGCGTTGGGATGGCCGACCGTGCGCCAGGAGGCGTAAAACCGCACGTTCCGCGCCAAAGAACCGTCCGGCGCGCGGCCCGGTGGAACACCCGCCGCCCGCTGGCCGACAGCCCCGTGACTCTGGCCGCAATGGGCGGTGGAACACGGACGCGGCGAGGTGGTTCGAGTACCGTGGTTTTCATGACAGCCCAAGACCTCTCCGCCGAGCTGCGCAAGGCGCTGATCTCCCTGGCCCGCACACCGAGGCTCCTTGTGGCCTGCGATTACGACGGAACGCTCGCGCCGATCGTGCTGCGCCCGGAGGACGCCCGGCCGCTGCCCGAAGGGGCGCGCGCGCTGCGCTCCCTCGCGGAGCTGCCGGCCACGACCGGCGCGCTTATCTCCGGCCGCGCGTTGCGCGACCTCGCGACCCTGTCCCGCATGCCCGCCGAGGTGTACCTGGTGGGCAGCCACGGCTCCGAGTTCGACATTGGTTTCGTCAACGCCGTCGACGACCAGGCTCGGGCGCTTTTGGCCCAGGTCAACGCCGAGATGGAGCGGATCATCCGCGAGAAGCACCCCGAGGCGCGGATCGAGCGCAAGCCCGCAAGCGCCGCGTTCCACGTCCGCGGCATGGCGGACGACGACGCCGCGGACGCGTTGGACCTTGTCCGGCAGGGCCCGGCGACCTGGGAAGGGGTCACCGTGACCGAGGGGAAAGCGGTGATCGAGCTGTCGGTGGTGCACACGGACAAGGGCGAAGCCCTCGATATCCTGCGCCACCAGGTCGGCGCGACCGCCGCGGCGTTCTTCGGCGACGACGTGACCGACGAACGGGCCTTCGTCCGGCTGCACGGCCCCGACGTGGGCGTGAAGGTCGGCGACGCGGACACGGCGGCGAAATTCCGTGTGCGGGACCCCGAGGGGGTCGCCACCGCGCTCGCCTTCCTGTGCGAGGAGCGCAAGCTCTGGCTGCGCGGAGACCACGCCAGCCCCATCGAGCGGCTCAGCATGCTCGCGAATCCGCGCACCGTCGGACTCGTCACCCCGGACGCGACGGTGACGTGGCTGTGCCATCCGGAGCCAGATTCGGGCGCGGTGTTCGCGCACCTGTTGGGCGGCCCGGGCGCGGGGTATTTCAGCGTCGCGCCGACACGGCCCGCCTTGCCGCTCTCGCAACGGTACGTCGACGGCACCATGACCGTGCGGACCCGTTGGGCTTCGCTGCAGGTCACCGACTACCTCGAACACGGCTCCCCGCCAGGGCGCACCGACCTGACCAGGGTGATCGAAGGCTCAGCGAAGGCTGTGGTGCGCTTCGCGCCCCGCCCGGATTTCAGCGCCGCCCGGATCTGGTTGGAGATCGAGCAGGATGGCATCCGCGTCCACGGCACGAACGACCCGTTCGTGCTGCGCTCGCCCGGTGTGGCGTGGGCTTTGGACGAGAGCGGCCCGCAAGCGACCGCCTACGCGGAGGTGGACCCGTCGAACGGGCCTGTGGTGCTCGAACTGCGCTGCGGCTCGGAGGACCTGGGGCCGCACCCCGTGCCGGAGCCGGAGCGGCGGCGAGCTGCGGAAAGCTACTGGCGCGACTGGGCGGAAGGCCTTGCGCTGCCGCCGGTGAAGCGAGACCTGATGAAACGCTCCGCCCTCACCTTGCGGGGCTTGGTGCACGCGGACTCCGGGGCGATCCTCGCCGCCGCGACGACGTCGCTGCCCGAGGAGGTCGGCGGGGTCCGGAACTGGGATTACCGCTACTGCTGGCTGCGCGACGCCGCGATGACCGCGTCAGCGCTGGTCTCCCTGGGCTCCCTGGGCGAAGCTGAGGGGTACCTCGACTGGCTGCACAAGGTGTTGGAGAGCGTGGCGCACCCAGAGCGCCTGCACCCGTTGTACACGATCCACGGCGGCCCGATTCCCGCCGAGGCGGTGATCGACGTGCTGCCGGGGTACGCGGGATCACGGCCGGTGCGAGTGGGCAACGCGGCGGACCACCAGGTGCAGCTGGACGTGTTCGGCCCCGTGGTCGAGCTCGTCGCGGCGCTGGCGGCGGCGCGGGCACGCGCGCGCCCCGGCGGCCAGGCGCTCACGGACACGGATTGGGACCTGGTCGTCGCGATGGTCACGGCGGTCGAAAAGCGCTGGAAAGAACCCGACCAGGGGATCTGGGAGATTCGAGGCAACCCTCGGCACCATGTGTACTCGAAGGTGATGTGCTGGGTGACGGTGGACCGGGCGATCACGCTCGCCGAACAGCATGGCCGCGCGGCGGCAGAGCAATGGCTTCATCTGCGCGAACAGATCCGCGAGGAAGTGCTGCGCGAAGGCTGGAACGAGGCCGTGCAGTCCTACACGGCCGCCTACGACGGGAGCGATCTGGACGCGGCGACTTTGCACATCGGGCTCTCGGGCCTGCTGGACCCGCATGACGAACGGTTCAAGGCGACGGTGGTCGCGACCGAGACGGAGCTGCGCAGCGGCGCGACGGTGTACCGGTACCACCACGACGACGGCCTGCCTGGCGGCGAGGGCGGTTTCCACCTGTGCGCCGCATGGCTGGTCGAGGCGTATCTGCTTGTGGGGCGGCGCGAATCCGCCGAGGCCCTGTTCGACCA
Organism: Segniliparus rotundus DSM 44985; assembly: GCF_000092825.1. NCBI lineage: Bacteria > Bacillati > Actinomycetota > Actinomycetes > Mycobacteriales > Segniliparaceae > Segniliparus > Segniliparus rotundus. The sequence goes on from NC_014168.1 coordinate 3,041,003, forward strand.
ATTGGTGCGCTCGGCGGGGCCGACGGGGTTGCTCAGCGAAGAGTACGACCCGCTCGCGGAACGCGCCCTCGGCAACCACCCCCAGGCGTACTCCCACATCGGCTTGTTGCGCTGCGCGCAGCTGCTCAGCCGAGCTGGCTAGCCCAGGCGGTCGCGATGTCGCGGTTGACCGAGCAGGGCGCTTGGTCGCCTCGGACTTCGACAGTCGGCAGCCTGGTCTGCGACTCGTCCAACTCGGTCGCGTCCACTGCTCGGGGCACAAGCCGTTCTTTGGCCATGAGGTACACGGAGCAATGCGCCTTGTCGGACGGCGGACGGTAGGAGCCTGTGGCGGGGTCGAAGGCGCCGCTGTACACCAAGAGCAGTTTGTCGCCGCGTTGGGTGGTCTGCGACTCGGTGATGTTCCACGAGTCGCCTTGCTGGTTCGCGAAGGCGGCAGGGCGCAGTTGCACGTTCAGTTTGACCACGGCGGGCGCGGTCTTCGGGTCCGGACGGGCGGCGGCGGGCCGGTACAAGAAGGCGCACCAGTGCGTCCCGACATCGGTGTCCGAGAAGCCGGCCATGCCGTGCACACGGCGGGCGGGCAGGCACGGGTCCGCTTCGCCGACTCGTGCGAGCGGGTCCGACGGGAGCCATTTGGGGGCGCCTTTGGCGGCGAGGCGGGCGGCTGCGGCAACAGCGACCGCGCGCCCCCGCGCGCAGGCGCCCTCGCTGGAATCCTCCGGCGCGGTGATCTGCGCCTGGAAGTCCGCGAGCCGCTCAGGGGCCCCAGGAAGGTCGGAAATGCCGAGGTTGAAAACGTACAAGCAGGTGCCGGGCTCGGCTGGGGCGTGGCGGCGCACAGTGATCGGACCCACCGAGAATGTTTCGAGGAGCCGCATCGTCGGCGGGTTCTGCGAGATTTTCAACGCCACCACCGACGGTTCGTCCCCGAGGAATTCGAGCGAGCACACCGAAAGGTCGCTGTCGACGCCGTACTGCTGGAAGCCTGGGTCTGCGGCGACCAGCTTCACCGGGTCCACCAAACCGCACGGGTTCAGGCGCCGATGCGCGCGCAGCACGAGCAACTTGCGGCGCATTTTCAGGTCGAGGGGGAATCCGTAGTTCTCAGGCTTGCCGCCGAAGAAATAGTCGGCGGTCTTCTTTTCCGCCGCCGCCGAGGCGCGCGCAGCGGCGGCGGGGTCCGGGGGCTGGCGGCGGAGCGGGCTTCCCGCGGCGACTGCCAGCGAACACACGAGAACGACGACCACGCCCGCAGAGACGATCCGCCGGGTGCGTTTTCTGCGCCGCGACACAGACGCCGTCACAACGGTACGTTCCGAAACTCCAACAGCTTCGTGTCGAGCTCGTCCAGTTCACGGACGATGTTGCGTTGCGCGCTGACCCGGCGGGGCGCGGAGAGACGACGAGCCGTCGCCACCGCCTCGGCGAGCTCCTTGAGCCGCCTTTCGGCGTGCGCTTGGAACTGCGCGAGCGCCGTGTCGTCGGAAGCCCGCGCGACGAGCGCGGCCGTGTCGGAGCGGGTCAGTTCGATGCGCTCCGAGAGCGCCGCGAGCCGGTCGGCGCGCGAGGGCTGCGGGGACGCGAGCCGGTTCGCCTTGGCCGATTGGTAATTGTCGTACAGCGACCGGGCTCCCGTCGCCGCGCGATACGCGAGCGGCACAGCGACCGGCGCGAGCAAACGCGCCACAGACAAAGCCCGTTTGACCTTTTTCGTGGACAAGAGCCTGCCTTCTCGGGCTTTGGCGAGCTCGAGCTCGGCGAGCCGGACTGCCGCCTGGTCGTGGCGCTTGGAGGTCTTCGCGCGCAACTTCGCGAGCTTCTTGCTCGCCTCCGCGTCCTCGCCCACGGCCGAAAGCGCCGAAGCGAGGAGCCGCTCCACCCGCTCCGCGCGTGATTTGGCGCGGTTCGCGGCCCGTTTGCGTTTGTCGCCGAATACCGCCACTTGGGCCGACCTCCGTTGCTTTCTTCCAGCTTGCAAACTTTCGCTGACGTGCTCAGCATAGCGCGGGAGCGGATGGCGCCGCCCATGCGGGACCGATCTTCGGTCAATAAAGCCGCGAGCCTTTCGCGGTCTGCGCCATGAGGTCGGCCATGCCTTCTTCTTGGGCCGCCTTCAGGAAAGCGGGCAGGGGTTGGCTGATCTCTTCGGCGAGGACTTTCTGCAAAAGGTCGTGATGCTGCTGCTCTTTCGGGCCCTGACCGGTTTGGGCGGTGAGCTCCAGGCGGCCGTCTTCTGTGGTGTAGTCGTAAAACTCTCGGTCCTGGGGGCCGTTCGGGTCGATCTGCGCGGCGCCGTCCTTCCAGGACGAGTACAGCCCCGCTTTTGCGTCTGGCGTGCGCACGCCGACAATGTGGCCGGGCGCGTCGCCGCTGTGGTTGCCGCCGATCTCGTCGGTCGTGTGGGCGATCCACTCCCGGCCTGGGCCGCGTCGGTCGCGGCAGATCCCTGCGAGGTCCGCGCGCCGGGCGAGGTGCTGGTAGCGGGGTTCAGAGCGCCATTCGTCGCCGCCGGTGGCGACTGTGAGCAGGAACGCTGCGACATCCACGCTCGACGTGAGCTGGCCCCTGGTGCCGCCGGGGTCCGGGGTGAGCGCCTTGCGCGGGTCGCGGACGTACAACGGGATTCGGATGTTCTCCTCGTACAGCCCGGAGCCTTTGGCGCGCATGCCGTGCGAGCCCGCGTACTCGCCGTGGTCGGCGGTGAACAATACGACCGTGTTCGCGTCGACGTCCGGGCGGGACGCGAGCGTGTCGAGGATTTTGCCGATCTGGGCGTCCACTTGTTGTTGCAGCCAGAGATACAGGTCGCGGTACTGCGCCCAGCGCGCCGCCACGTCGTCGCCCGAGTACGGCAACTCGCCGCTGTGCCGCTGCATCGCCTCGATCTGGTTCAGCTGGGCGCGGGGCTTGTTGCGCGCGCGCAACTGCTCGGGGGTCTCGAAATTCCCCGGCAGGCCGCTGAAGCGCCGGGGAGCCTGCGCCGGGGGCTGCCATTTCGGCCAGAACATGATGTCGTGCGGGTTGACGAGCGAGACCGTGGTGCACCAGGGCCCTTTGCCGGCGTTGTCGTGGAACCAGACCGCGAATTGGTCGGCGATCGCCCCGTCGTGGGCAAGGCCGTCCCCCGGGGCTCCGTCGGGCGACGGGAAGGTGCCGCCCGCGAAGCCGTAGGCGGCCAGCGCCGCCGGGTCGGTGTCGGGCGCGTGCCCGAGGTGCCATTTGCCGTACCACCATGACTCGTAGCCATGCTCGCGGAGCATGGAACCCCAGGTCGGGAACTTTGGCGACAGCGTGGACATGCCGACGAGCTGGCAACCCGTCTGATGAGAGTAGAGCCCGGTCACCAGCGCGCCCCGCGCCGCGGTGCACACGTTCGCGGCGGTGTAATGCCGCTCGAACGCGACCGCGCTCTTGCGGATTCTTGTCAGGGACGGCAGGAGCGTGTCGAGCTGGTCCTGCGTGGGAAACCACATCGGGAAACGCATCTCGTCCACAAGGACCACCAAGATGTTCGGCCTCGCAGCAACGCTCGTCGGCCTGGGGGAAGGAGCGCACGCCGCCACGCCCAAGGACGCGGCGCCGCCGACCAGGAATGTCCGTCTGTCTACTGCCACATAGGGCAACCTACACAAGAAACCTGAGCCATTGCGGGGGCGTGCCGCACGCGCGGAATTTCCCCGCCCGGAAAGCTTCTCAGCGCGGCGCCATGCGGATGGCGCCGTCCATGCGGCTCCGAGCACACTAGGCTTGACGCATAGCTCTTGACTGTTCGAATTTTCGGCACCGCTGGATATACAGTATCTTCACATATTCAAATTCAGGGCAGCTATAGATTGAAGGCGAGGAGACTCAATGGTATTGCAAGCCGAACCTGAACGGATTCGTGCGGTCGCGGGCCAGGAATCTTCCTGGGCCGATGAGCTGTGGAACGAGGTGGAGAAACTGTCCAAGAAGATGTCCGAGTTGACAGACTCGGGCTGGCTGGGGACAGCGTCACGCTCCCACGCGAGCGCCTGGGAGGAATGGACCGAAGCCGCGAAGCGGGTGGCGTCGGCGTTGAGCGAGGACTCCGCGCTGCTGCACGAAGCCGCGAATAGCTACACGAGCGAGGACCAAGACCAGGCCGACCAGCTCAGCTCGTTCAATTTCTAGGAGGAGGACATGACAAGCTACAAGGCGGATCTGCAACAGATCCTCGAGCTGGTCGAAGAGGCGGAGGCGACGGGAAAGCGGGTCGACGAGCACCTCGCGGCGGTGGATCGCGAGGTCGCCTCGCTCGACGTCCACTGGCACGGGAACGCGAAGGCCCAGCACGAGGCCAAGCACCAAGCCTGGATGAAAGCCGCGCGCGAGATGCGCGAGGCGCTGACGGAGCTGAAGACGAACGTGAACCACGCGCACCAGGTTTACTCGGACAACATCGCCCACAACGTCGGAATGTGGCCGTAATGGCGCCGATCACCGTCGACTGGACCGTGCTCTCCCGCGCCGCCGGGACATACAGCACCGCGCATGACTCCGCCGGCAAAGCGATCAGCGCCCTCGTCAGCACTTTGAACGAGAACTGGGGATGCGCGGGGAAGTGCGACATCGCCAAAAAGTTCACGAAGGATTACGACCCCGCCGCGTCGGAAGCCGTCAAAGCGGGCGCGAACATCGCCAACGCCTACGGGAAGATGCACGACCTGCTCGCGCACACCGCTGTGAACCATCAGAACGCGGAGAGCGCAGCCAAGACGCCGCCCGGCGCGAACGTCTCCGCGCCAGCGAACGTCGGCCATTACACGCCGCCAGCGTTCCGGGGCGCCTACGGGCAGGGGATCGACGCCCCGACCGGATGGTCTGTCGTCGCGCCCTTGTTGACCGGGCACGACTGGCCCGACGGCGATCCCGCCAAGCTCCGCGCTCTCGGAACGGCGTGGCGGGCCGCAGCGAGCAGCCTGCGCGCCACCAGCACAGCCACCTGCACGGCGGGCACCGAGATCACCGAACAAGAATCACCCGAGATCGACCAAGCAGCAGCGCAGGTCGAGCTGGTCTCCAACACCGTCGAAGACACCGCCTCGCTGTACGAGAAGCTCGCGAGCGGCTGCGACCGCTTCGCGCAGGATGTCGAGGACACTCAGAACAAAATCCGCAGCGCCCTCAAGACCGTCGCCATCTGCGCAGGCGTCGGCTTAGTCGTCGGCGGCATCCTCGGCGGCCTCGCAGGAACAGTCGTCGAGCCGGGAGGAGGAACCATCGCCGGAGGAGTCGGAGGCGGCGCGGAAGGAGCCTCTATAGGAGGCGGGGCGCTCGCCGCCTCAGCAGCGGCCGAGATCCTCCCGTTCCTCATCACGCTCGACACAGCCGTCATCGCGGACAGCGCAATCATCGGCAGTGTTGTCGGCGGCGCCATCGGCGGCGTCGGCCACGCGCTCGACGACCTCCTCAACTCCACCGCGACTGTCTACATGGCCACAGCCGCCGGGAGCAACCCGCGCAGCGGCCTGCATGAGCCGATACCAGCACCGAAAACACTCGAAGGCTTCCCCGATGCGAAGCCCGATAAGAAAAAAACACCCGTTCGGGGGGGCGGTTCGCTTCGCCCGCGATGGAAGGACAAGAAAGGGAAAATCTACGAATGGGACTCAAAGAAAGGCACAGTCGAGAAATACAGCAAGGACGGAAAAACTCACGAGGGCGAGTTCGATCCCAAAACTGGAGAGCAAGTGGGCAAGCCTGTTCCCGGCAGGACTGTGGAGAAATAGATGTGGTACCTCGAGGCATTTGACAAAACAACTGAGTCCCTAGCCTACGAATTCGCGCTGCCCTCCATCACTGACGAGACGGTGCGGCGGATCCTCGGACTCCCCGAAGACGATCCAGACATCTACTACGGCTACGACATTCCGAACAAGACCGCCCTTGAAGAACTCGCCTCTTATATCGACGGAGAGTTCGAGTTCGACGACTCCGTCGATTATCAGATCACATTCTACACCGAGTGAGTCAGACCCTCGACTCCTCAATCAGGAAGGTAGAGCCGTCAATGTGGCGGATAGAAGCCTACAGCAAGGCTGATGAGTTCCTCGCGTACGAACTCATGATGCCGACCATCGACGACGAGACGGTGCGGCGTGTCCTCGGAATCACAGAGGAGGGCGACGAGTTCCGCTACTACGTCTACAGAATTCCGAGCAACACCGCCACCGAAGTCTTCGCCTCCTACATAGAAGGAGAGTTCGAGTTCGACGACTCCGTCAAATACAAAATAGCGTTCGAAGACGACTAAACCACCCGTGCCCGTCCCGCCCGCGCGAAGCCTCTCGAAACTAGGAGCAGCCATGACCGACCCCGACAACTGGAACCGTCAGCAGCTGGAGCACTTAGCCGATCTGCGCCGCAAAGCCGACAAACTGCAAGCCGAGATCGCTGCCATCGATGTGCGCGCGTCCTCCGCGAAAGGCGAGGTTGGAGTCAACGTGGACGCACAAGGCCGGGTGACGGACATTCGCCTGTCGCCGCAAGCTCTCTCACTCGGCGAAGCGAGCCTCGCGTCGCTCCTGCTCCAAACGATTCGTGAGGCACGCGACACCGCCTCACGACGCGCCCAAGAGATCGCGAAGCCCTTCACCTCTGACCCCGGCATCGCCGCAGCTCTCAACGCAGTCCGAGAATTCACTCACAACGCATAAGCGCCGGGGCGAAGAAACGTCGCGCCCCAACCGGCTCCGGGGCAGACTAAACAAGCGACCCGCCCGGAGCACAGGTTTCGAGATGCCTCAGCGCGGCGCCATGCGGATGGCCCCGTCCATGCGGATCGTCTCGCCGTTGATGTAGTCGTGGGCGACGATGAACGCGGCGAGATCGGCGTACTCGCTAGGCCGGCCGAGACGCTGCGGGAAGACAACCGCGTCGGCCAGGGTCTTGCGGAACTCCTCGGTCACTCCGGCGAGCATGGGGGTCTCGATGGTGCCCGGCGCGATGGTGGCCACACGGATGCCGCTGCGCGCGAGGTCGCGGGCGGCGCTGATGGTCAGCGCGTGCACCCCGCCCTTCGAGGCGGCGTAGGCGGCCTGGCCGATCTGCCCTTCGAACGCGGCGACGGAGGCGGTGTTAATGACCACGCCGCGCTGGCCTTCCGCGTCCACCGGGTCGTTCTTCGCGATGGACTGGGCGGCGAGGCGCAGCACGTTGAAGGTGCCGACCAGGTTGATATCGATGATTTTGCGGAACAGGTCGAGCGAGTGCGGGCCCTCTTTGCCCAGAATGCGCTGCGCCCAGCCGACGCCCGCGCAGTTCACCACAGCGCGCAGCGGCGGGGCCGAGCTTTCAATCGTGGAGATCACCGCGTGGACGCCCGCCTCGTCGGTCACGTCGGCCTCCATGAGGCTGACGCCGTCGACCGGCTCGGCCTTGTCGATGGAAGCCTGGAGGTCAACGCCGAAGACTTTCGCCCCTGCCTGCGCGAATTTGCGGGCAGTTGCCGCCCCGAGGCCAGAGGCCCCGCCCGTCACCAGCACTGAAGCTCCAGCGATGTCCATGTGTCTGCTCCTTCTCGGCTCACATTCGAGTTACCGCTGCGAGCCTAGCAGTTGCCGGTTCTTGCGGTTGCGGTTCCTGGACCGCGCGATCAGGGCCGCCCCGCCGAGCAGCGCCGCCGCCGCAGCAGCCATGCCCGCCGCGGGGGCGAAGCGCCAGAAACCTTCCACCAGGAACCAGCCGCCGAGGGCGAGGAACATCGTGTTCGCCCAGGCTGTGAGCTTGCTCTGGGGGACGCGTTTGGCCAGGCCCAAGCCCAGGAGGATCGCGAGGGCGTCGGCGAGCACCATGCCCGCCGTGGAGCCGGACCACACGCCGAAGAACGAATGCCCGGCCCCCAGCGCGACGGTGGCGAACATGGTCTTGTCGCCGAGTTCGGCGAGGAGGAACGCGGAAACGACTGTGGCGACCGAGGACAGCCAACCGGCCGGGACAGCGACCGGGCCCGCGTTCTCGTGGTCCGCCGCCCGCTCCCGCAACCCCCAGAGCCCGCAGCCGACCAGGGCGGCGCCAGCGAACAGCGTCGTGAGCCGAGGGTCGACGACGTCGCCGAGGTAGCTGCCCGCGCCGACCGAGACGAGATGCACCAAGCCGGAGGCAATTGTGATGCCGAGGATGACGAGCCACGGGCCCGCTTTTCCCCGAGAGCTCATCCGGGTCGCGAAGAGCAATGCGAGCAACTGCGACTTGTCCCCCAACTCGGCGAGGAAGACCACGCCGAAGGAGAGAAGAAAAGCCTCAAGAATTTCTCGCATGCCAAAACTATAAAGAAAGGGGCGGAGAATTTCAAAGAAAAATCACGAATACGGGACGCTGATTCACGAGAATTCGGCGCGCCGAAACTCTTGTTCCACAACTCCGGAAAATGTTTTCTCCCAACACCTTTTTATTCTATCTGAACAGCTGGAACAATATCTTTTGAGCATCCCTGTGCGATAATTCGGGGCTTTTTATTTCGCGCAGATTTCCCGCGCGGCCTCTGTCATCGCCCTGCCCGCGGCGTTCTTGCGCTTGCCAGCTGCCGTGTAATTCGCCCGCACATCCGCCGGGGGCGGATTTTCTTGGGTGTGCGGCAGGATTTCTTCGACCACATCCGCGTACTGGCCGATGGCGTCGCCGTTCTCGCGCACCGCGGCGGCGAGCCGCGGGGCGTCGGTGATGTTCTTCGCCGCCTCGCCGAGCAAATCCTGCATCTGCCGCCAAAGCCCCACCTGTTGGCGGGTGTTCGCCCGCGCCTCGTCGAACGAGACCTCGGGATCGTTGAGCGCTTTGACTTTGTTGTCGAGGTCCTCGAACCGTTTCGTGGCAGCCGCCAGCACGAGACAGCCTTTCGGGCGGGCGGGGTCCGCCCCCGCGAACGGGGCAGCGAGGGCCAAACCCATCAGAACGAACACTGCCGTCGCCGTTCGCATTGTCGTCATTCGCTTCGCGCGCATCCGTCCAGTATTACGCGGCCAAGAGCATCGCGAGAACGGCGGCGTCCGGATCGTCGAGCGCTTTGTCGCCCATTTTGCTCACGAGAGAAGTGACCGCGCCGTCCCTGTCCGCCTCCACCCACGCCGCACGGTGCTCCAAACCGAGGTACGGCAGGCCCGGCAAAAGCAAGCAACCCGAAGCCGCCCCCTCGCATTCCGGCAGCGAAGGGGTGGTCTCCGAAGGCGGGTGCAGCAGCAGCAACGCTGGCGGGCGGCGTTCGGCGAGGCACCCCGGGGCGAGCGCGCCGTCGCCGAGCAGCCCGCCTTCGGCGAGCAACAAGCCCACCGCGTTCTGCGCCGGCGCCCCGTCCGAACCACTCGGGGCCTGCGCCTCTTCCGGGCGCTCCTCCCGCGCGCCGAACACAGTGGTTGTGGCGAGCAGCCCAGGCACGCTCGCGATCCTGACAGCGATGGTCAGCAAGTGCAGCCATTCTTTCGTGTTCTGCGGCCACCGGCCGGACACGAGGAAACCTTGCAACGCGCCCTCTGCTGCGAATGCGGCGATCTCGACAGGGTCTTCCATTGGGGAATGATGCGGGAAGCGTCCTTTAGCACACAAGATCCTGCGAGTGCTAAACGACGAAAGCCCTGTTCGGAGACCTCCGAACAGGGCTTTCGTGGCGTGTCTCACACTCCGGGGGAACTCAGCGCCTTGCTGAAGCGGGACTGGACGTCCTCCCAGTTGACAACGTTCCACACCGCTTTGATGTAGTCGGCCTTGACGTTCTTGTACTGCAAGTAGAACGCGTGCTCCCACACGTCGACGCCGAGCAGCGGAACGATGCCGAGCGGCACGTTGGCCTGCTGGTCGTAGAGCTGGAAAGTCAGCAGCTTCTTGCCGATCGAGTCGTAGCCGAGCCACGCCCAGCCAGAGCCCTGCAGGCCGTTCGCCGCGGCGGAGAACTGCGCCTGGAATTTGTCGAACGAGCCGAACTGGTCGTCGATCGCCGAGGCAAGCTCGCCCGTCGGCTTGTCGCCGCCGTTCGGGGAAAGGTTCTTCCACCAGATCGAGTGGTTGGTGTGGCCGCCCAAATGGAACGCGAGGTTTTTCTCGTTCAAGAAAATGGCGGCGTGGTCGCCCGATTCGCGGGCCGCCTCCAACTTCTCCAGCGCGGCGTTGGCGCCAGCGACATACGCCGCATGGTGCTTGGTGTGGTGGATCTCGTTGATCTGGCCGCTGATGTGCGGCTCAAGAGCGCTGTAGTCGTAGTCCAGGTCGGGCAAGCTGTACGTTGCCATGAGTTTTCTCCTCACTGAGTGACGTTGTTCCGACTCGAAGTCCCCACGCGCAGAACGTGGATCACCGCTTGTCTTTCTCCAACTTAGTCGCACTCGTGCGGGGCGCGAAAAACCGAGGGTCGGACGAATTTTTTTCTTCGGCTGCCCGAAAAACCGCCTCTTGGATTCGGCGTACGATATGCGTATGTCTCTTTTGTCCGGTTGGCGCGTGAACGCGAAACTGACTGTGATCTCGCCAGAAGACGCCCTCCCCGGTCGCGACCTCCCCGTCTTGCGGGGCGGGAGGAGCTTTTTCGGCGGAACGCCCCTGGACCCGCTCACGGCTTCCGATCACGGTCCGCGCAATCCCCAATGGCCGACGGACGTCGAGACCGCGGTCTTCGGCGGCGGCTGCTTCTGGGGCATGGAAAAAGCCTTCTGGCAGCTGCCCGGGGTGTTCACCACGGCGGTGGGCTACGCGGGCGGCACGACCGCCAACCCCACCTACAAGGAGGTCTGCTCCGGCCGCACCGGCCACGCCGAAGTCGTGCTCGTCGCCTTCCACCCGGATCAGATCTCCTACTCGGAGCTGTTGGCGACGTTCTGGGAGTCGCACGACCCCACCCAAGGGATGCGGCAAGGCGCCGACATAGGCACGCAGTACCGCTCTGTCGTCCTGACTGTCGCCCCGCGCCAACAGGAGCTCGCCGAACAGAGCCGGGCCGCTTACCAGCAGGAGCTCAACAAGGAGGGGTACGGCCCGATCAGCACGGAGATCCGGCCCCTGCGCGCCCCGTCCGACTCGGACTGCGGCTTCTATTTCGCAGAACAAGACCATCAGCAGTATTTGGCGAAGAACCCCTGGGGATATTGCGGGCACGGCGGCACCGGCGTTTCCTGCCCGGTCGGCCTCGGCTCCGGCGCGCGCGGCCCCGCGGCCCAATAACAGGCGGGTCCGTCCCGAACCGGGCGCCCCGCCCGGCGACGCGCGGAGCGAACGCTTCTCTCGAAAACATGTTCGAAATGTTCTCCCTGTTGTGCTGTATGCTGGCTGCATGATGCGATTGCTGGCCGTTATGGTGGGTTCTCTGCGAGAAAGGGCTGTGGGCATGGCGAAGATCTTCGAGGGCAAGCCGCGCCTCGGCGGCGGACGGATCCGCCTGCGCAAGAAGCCCGCCGGGAAAACTGTCAGCGTCGTGCGGCTCGAAGGGGTCATCCGTGCCGGCGGCGGCCCGTTCGGGCGCGGAGCCCTGAACGCGCAGAACTTGGAGGCGCCGCTCGTGGACGCGTTCAGCGCGTCCGAGGCAGTCGCCGTGGCCATCGTGATTAACTCGCCCGGAGGCTCGCCCGCCCAGTCGGCCCTCGTGGGGGACCGCATCCGCCAGCTTTCCGCCAAGCATGAGAAACCCGTCCTCGCCTTCTGCGAGGACGTGGCGGCTTCCGGCGGCTATTGGTTGGCCTGCGCGGCGGACGAGATCTTCGTGTCTCCCGGGACTGTCATCGGGTCCATCGGGGTCGTGTCCTCCTCCTTCGGGCTCACCGAAGCCATCGAAAAGCTCGGATTGGAGCGTCGCGTCCACGCCGCGGGGACGAACAAGGTCCGTTTGGACCCGTTCCTGCCGGAGAAAGAAGAGGACGTGAGCTGGCTGTCGGGGATGCAGGCCGACATCCACCAAGTGTTCATCGACTGGGTGAAAACGCGGCGCGGGGCGAAACTCGCAGGGAAGGACGACGAGCTGTTCAACGCGGACGTGTGGATCGGCAAGCGCGCGGTCGAGCTGGGCGTCGCGGACGCGGTCGGCAGTTTGCACAGCGTCCTCGCCGAGCGCTTCCCCGAGGCGAAGCCGCATGAGATCAAGCCCAAACAACAGTTGCTCCAGCGACTCGGCCTCACCGCCTCGGTCGAAGACATGACGTTGCGCGCGTTGGACGGGGTCGTGTGCGCAGTGGAGCGCCGGGCGATGTGGTCGAGGTTCGGGCTATGACTTTTCCGCAACCGGCAGGCCCGCCGAGCCCCCAACGCCCGCACCTGCCCGGATTGTCCGGGCATTGGCCCAGCCAGCCCCCGCCGATCCCACCGGACAGGACGCCGACCCAGCCCGCGCACGGGCCCAATCCCCGCATCCCCGTGATCCCTCCCGGTTACCGCTGGCAGGCGTCGCGCCCGCCGAGCGCAATACCGCCCCGAACCCGGCCGCCCCGGCCCCCCTCGCCCACGCCCCGGTACGCCTCGCCGCCCAGGTGGGGCCTGGTCCAACATTTCCCGCACACCCCGTCCGGCGTGGCAGCGCACGAGAAACCGGCCCGCACGGCCCTGATCGAGGCCGCGCTGGCGGCCCTCGCGGGGCTGCTCGGGCTGTTCGCGTTCTCCGAGGCATTGCGCTACGCCCTCGCCTTCTACGGCAGGGAGCACCTGCTGCCCGGCCCGGTCGTCGCGGCCTCCGGCGCCCTCCTCGGTTTCGCGTTCTGGGCCTCGCTCGTTCTGATCGTCGCCACTCAAGGCGCGCTTGCTTGGTGGCTGTGGCTGGAGCGCGAAATCGCCTACACCGCCAACAACCGCGTCGACCCCCGGCGTTGGTGGGAGATTCTCCTGCTCGCGGCAGCGCCCGCGGTCAATGTCGTCACGCTCGGGGTGTTGCTCAAAGAATTGCTGGCCGAGCACGAGCGCGGCGGCAGGCGCGCTTGGCAGTCCGCGTTGCAGTCGTGGTGGATCTGGTGGGCCGGGGCGCACCTGGCGGTCTTGGGCCTCGCGCTGTGGCTTTTCGACACGTCCGTCCAAGCGCGGACGGAAGCGCTCCTGCTCGGAGCCGTCGTCGGCGTCGTGCTGGTCTTCCTCGCTGTGCGCACTCGCGCGCTCGTGGTCGCGATCGACTCGAGCAGCGACCCCGCAGCCGCAGACCAAGCAGACCGGCCCGTCCGATGGGTCATCGCCGCCGGCGCGGCGAAGGCTCCCGAATCCGCTCCTGCCGAATAAGGCTCAGCGCATGCCCGAGGTTGTTGCGCACCGAGGCGCGTCCGGGGAGCTGCCCGAGCACACCTTGGCCGCGTACGAACGAGCCCTCGAACAGGGCGCGGACGGTCTTGAATGCGATATCCGGCTGACCGCGGACGGCGTCCTTGTCTGCGTGCACGACAGAACGACGGCGCGAACTGGCTCCGGAAATCTCGTGGTGAGCACGTCCGGCTTCGAACAGCTGGATCAGCTCGACTACGGCAGCTGGCACCCCAGCGGGCAGCCCGCGAAGCTTGTCACCTTGGACGCGCTCATCGAACTCGCGGTGTCGCACACGTCCCGACCAGTCACCGTGTTCATCGAGACGAAGCACCCGGTCCGTCAGGGGGGCGGGCTCGAACGTGCGTTGGCCCAGACACTCGCCAGGTTCGACCTCTTGAAAAGCTCCCCGCCGAACCGGACGCGCGTGGTGATGATGTCGTTCTCGGCGCTCGCCGTGCGTCGAATGCGCCGATTGGCGCCGAATGTGCCCCGCGCGCACTTGGCCGAATCGACCCTGCAACTGCTCGGCCCGAGCGCCGATTTCGCCGAGGGGGACATTCTGGGCCCATCCGTCCGATTATTGCGAAACGCTCCCGAACTCGTGGCGCGCGCCGCAGGACGGGGAAAAGCTGTCTATTGCTGGACGGCAGACCAACCCGAAGATGTGCTGCTGTGCCGCGAGCTCGGCGTGCGATGGGTCGCGACGAACTGGCCGCGGCGCGCCAAGGAACTCCTCGCCGGTCCACCATGACATGCTGCGGGCCGAGCGCCCTTCGCGACGCGGCGAAGGGCGCTCGGCCGCGAAGCCTTCCGCCCAGTCCGCCACCAACGGTGACAGCCTCAGCTCCGAAGGCGCCGACGCAAGCCTTGCTCCGCCAGACTCACGCTTGATTCAGAGGAGTCCGCCAGCAACAGGAGGATGGTCGTCCGAGGTTTTCGGGTCGCTCAGTTCGCGGGCGACCCACTCCTCGACGTCGAACCAGTTGTCTTTGGCGCGCTTGGCGATGCGCAGCAGCGTGGTCGCCGTGGAGACTTCCTCCACCTGCTCTTTGAGGAACCAGTGGGTGAACTGCTCGCCAAGGGAGTCGTGCTCGTCCTTGGCCGTGCGGAAGAGCCGGTCCCACTGCTCGGTGACCTCTTTCTCGTTCGCCAGGAGGAGTTCGATCGGCTCCATGAAGTTCTCGAAATCAGACTTGACCGCCTGCACGCCGCCGAGCTCCACATGCACGTCTCGGTCGATGAGGTACTTGGTCGCGGCCAACGCGTGGTTGCGCTCTTCGAGAGCTTGCCGGTAAAAGAATTTCGCAAGCTGCGGCAAATCAAGGTCGTCGTAATAAACCGCAATTGCGACATACTGGTGCGAGGACGTGAATTCGTGACGAATCTGCTCGTTCAACAAGGCGTTGAATTTTGATCGGGAGTTGCCATATTCGTTCATGTCCAACACTTTAGCGCAGGTCAGAGCGCCTGTCATCCAAGTATCGCCTTACTAAGGATAAGCTTATCCTTAATAAGTAAAACCTGATTTTGGATAGCCTTACTTATTTATTTGAGAATATTTTCCGAACCCCGCCAGAACAAAAACGCGGCAGAACGACACATGCAACACGAACAGTGCTCCCAAGAACACGGGTGCGGCACTCGAATACAACCTGCGGCACAGCGCCTGCGGCGGCCGCGCGGATCCCGTCTATCAGCGGACGAGGCTCGGCCAGTTGTCCGGCAGCGGGTCTTGGCCGGCTCTGCGCAACTGGTCGGGGGCGAGGCTCGCCGCCCACAGCGTCCTCCTCACCCCACGCCACGCGTCGGTCGTCTCGGACCCGGCGAAAGGAAACCCGAGGCGACGGGCGACACGGGCGGAAGGGATGTTGCCGGACAACGCCCGCCACCGGTCTCATCGCTTGGCCTCCCCCGCGAACGCCACCCGCAACAGGTGCGCGACCTCAACCCCCATCACCATGCCGGCCAGCTCAGCGTATGTCCCCTGGAACGTCGGGCCGTGCGCGGGGGCGCCCGAGTCGAAGTGGTGCGCGAGTTCGTGCAGGACCACCAATTCGCGCATGGCCCATGTGCTGTCAGGGACGGCGAGCACCCCGCCTTCCTCAGTGCGCTCGTAATGTGCGGCTCGGTGGCCTTTGCGCTCGCGGACCGCGACCGAGGCGCCAGCCTCCGGCCAACGCGCGCGCAGCGAAGGCAACACCAGGACGTCGCCGACATAGCGGCGCAGGGACTCGATGGATGCGAATTTCGCCTCCGGGGGAAGCGTCAACCGAGCGCCGAAGAACACCACTTCGCGTGAGCCTCCGCGTTCGGCATTGTCGAAAAGAGCATGCACCAGCCGCTGCGCGGCGTACACGCCCGCCCGCCCGTCGTCTCGCAGCGTCATCCCAACACGCTCACCTGCCAAGGGCGCGGCGCGCGCTGGCGAAAGCGGCCTGCGCCCCGATGCGCGCGCTCGACCCGGCGCGCTCGCCAGCCCGTTGCGAGCGCGCGCACCACGCGCTGCCCGAACTGACCGCCCGCCAACTGCCCCGAGCTTTCGAAGTCTGCCGATAGAAATCTGCGAGCTCCAGCTCCTTGTTGCTCAGCGCCAGCTCGGTGGAGCTGGCGCGGCGGAATCCGCGTTCGAACAGGGAGGCGCCCGCGGCCCGCTCGGCCTTGCGCGCCTGACGCTCCGCCTCCTCTCGGGCCGCCATCAGGCGCGCCCCGATCCGGTCCGCGAAAGCGAGCTGGAAATTCAGCCGCGCAGTGATCTTCGGCGTCGGGTGGTGCGCCCCAGAAGCCAGATACGACGCGCAGGACTTCGCCATCTGCACCATCAGACTGGCGTAAAGCGCCTCGGTCGCGTCAATGTCCTCGGGGAAGCCGAACGCGATCAGGTAGGTGGCATCGCGGGCGACATCGCATTGCACCCGGTTCGCCCGCCCGATGTTGCTGAACAGGGCCACATAGGTGCGCAGCCCTTTCGAGCCGCGCTCCCCGACCAGCACCGTTCGCTGTTGCGGCGCGGCGCTCTTCGCCTGTCCCGCGCTGTGCGTGCGAGCGAGGGCCAGGTCGATCGAGGCCGCTGTCGCCAAACGCTGCGCGGCGGCGAGGAAAGCCTCCGCCTCGTGCTCGTTGTCGGTGCCTTCCGCTTGGCGCAGCAGCGCGGCGACCCTCGCGAGACTGCGTTCGTCGTGGTTGGTCATGGAACTAGCCTAAAGCCTGCGGCGAGGGCGGGGGCGGGATCAGCCCGCCAGACTGCCAGGGAACAAGTACTCGTCTTTCGGCCGCTCGCCGCTGTGGAACCAGGCCTGGAAGAATCCGCCCAGATCCTTCTTGGCGGTCTGTTGCGCATACTGTTCGAACTGCGCCCACGAGGCGTTGCCGAACCTGTGGCGCGCAGGCCAGCCGCGCAGAATGTCACTGAACGCCTTTTCGCCGATCATCCTGCGCAGCGCATGCAGAGCGAGTTGGCCTTTGTCGTACACGCCTTGCCCGTTCATGATGTCGCCGGCGGTGCACTCGTCTTCCCTGCCGTCGCACATGTCGGTGAGCAGATGCCCCCAATACGCTTGGTCGTCCCACTGCTCCTGCACATGGTCGCGGTATTTCTGGTCCAGGTCCGCGCCCTCTTCCGACTCCTCCCACATCCATTGCAGGTACGAGGCGAAGCATTCGTTCAAACAGATGTCGCGCCATTGGCGCACCGAAACCGAGTCTCCGTACCACTCATGGGTGTTCTCATGGACGATCACACTGACCTCTTTGCCCGGATCTTCCCACGTCGAGACGTAGACGGGACGGGTTTGCGTCTCCAAAGCCCCGCCGAAATTCTTGTTCCCCAGCCCAGGGTCGATGAATATCCCACCAGCGGCGACATGCGGGTACGGGCCGAGCTTTTCCTGCAAGAACGCCATGATCTCCGGGTATCGCGCCGCCGCGTCGTGGACGAAGTCCGGCTGGTCCGGATTGAGGGCGATCACCACAGGCTGCCCGGTGGGCAGAACCGAGCGGCGCACGTCGAAATGGTCGACGGCGATGGGCACGAGGTAAGTCGCCACGGGGTTCGGCTCCTTCCACACCGAGGTGGCCCAACCGTCCTTGACGACAGCGGGGGCCTCCAGGCCGCCGCCGATCCCGACCCAGCCTTCCGGCACGGTGAGGGCGAGGGTGAAGGGCGCCTTGTTGTCCGGGGTGTTGTTCGACGGGAACCAGTATTCGGCCCCGTCCGGCTCGCCGAACTTGGCAACGCCGCCGCTGGAGGTCTGAACCCAGCCCGGAAGCTCCGATTTGCCCATCGCCGCCGCCTGCTCCTGCTCGTTGAAGGAGTAGGTGATGGCCGCGGTGAACGTCGTGCCGCTCGGCAGGGGGCGGTCCGGGGTGACGACCAGCTTGGCCTGCTCCGCTGGCTCGGCCGCGGCGGGTTTCCCATTGACCACGGCCTGAACTGGGCCGAGATCGGCGAAATCGAGGTCGAAGGAGCGCAGCTCTTGGGTGGCGGCGGCGGTGATCGTCATCGTTGCGTCCACCTGCTTGGAGTCCGGGTCGAGCCGCAACGCCAGATCATAATGCCCGACCCGGTAGCCGCCGTTGCCGTCCTGGGGGAAATACGGGTCCCCTGCCGTGTCCGCGCCCGGCGCGGGCGCCGCCGAGGCAACGCGGGACCCGAGCGGCAGCAACGCCCCGGACATGGCCAGGGCGCAGGACAACAAGAGGCAGCGAGCTCGGGGGGCGCGGATTCTCACACCAGCAGCCTAACGGACAATGGCCACTGTGCGTTCGCCCGAAACCCTCGTCCTGCCCAAAACCCTCATCTTGCTCCGCCACGGCAAATCCGGCTATCCCGCTGGGACCGCGGACCACGAGCGTCCGCTCGCCGATCGGGGCTGGCGGGAAGCGGGGCTGGCGGGCGCGTGGCTGCGCGGCGAGGGCTTCGACATCGACCAGGTGCTGTGCTCGACCGCCCGACGCACACGGGAGACCTTGCAAGCCACCGAAGTCAAGGCTGCGGCGCAATTCCACCCGCGCCTCTACGGGGCGAGCGATGTCGAGGTGGTGGGGCTGGTCGCGGAGCTTCCCGAGAGCGTCGCCACCGCTCTGGTGGTGGGCCACCACCCCGGCATGCCCCAGACGGCCGAGGCGTTGCACGAGCTCGCCGCGCGCCACGCCGGTTCCGCCGGGGCGGGGAACCCCGCCCTGGCGCGCCTGCTCGAAAAATACCCGACCAGCGCGCTCACCGTGATCCGCGTCGCGGGCAGTTGGGCCGAGCTGCCCGTGCGCGGCGGCGAGGTGGCGCAATTCCACATTCCGCGTTAGCCCGCGGGCGGCTCATGCCTCGCGCGGGGGGTGTTCCTCCGCTTTGCGCCGGACCAACCGGAACCCGAGGGCTGCTGCCGCCACCCATGCCACGCCCACAGCGAGCACTGCGCGACCAGCTTCGGAGCAGCCTTCCTCGAGGAGCACTGAAGCCAGCAGGAGCCCCGCGAAGGCGGTGGACCAGGGGGCGAGCGGCAATCGGAATTCGGCCGCCGCCGCTCGGCGCGCTGCCACCGCGCGCCGATAGCCCAGGTGCGAGGCGAGGATCAACCCCCACACGATGACGATGCCGATCGTGGCGAGCGAGATGAGCACGGACCACGCCGCCTGCGGCGCGAACAGGTTCGCCCCGACGGCCAGTGCCATGACGAGCGCGGAGACGGCCAGCGCCTTGGCGGGCACCCTGCGCGCGGAAAGCTCGCCCAGCGGACGCGGCCCCTCCCCGCGCAGAGCGATGGCCCGGAGCAAGCGCGCCGTCGAATACATGCTGGCATTGCAGGAGCTCGCCGCGGCGGTGAGCACCACGAAGTTCACCACGCCCGCCGCGAACGGCACGCCCGCGTCCAGGAACACGGCGACGAACGGGCTCTGCCCCGGTTGGTACGAGCGCCAGCCGCGCAGGCAGAGGAGCACGGCGAGGGCTCCGAGGTAGAACAGGGCAATGCGCAGAGGAATGCTGGTCACGGCCTTGCGCAAGGTGCGTTTCGCGTCCCGCGCCTCGCCAGCGGTCAGTCCGACCTGTTCGACCCCGGCGTACGCGAAAAGCGCCAACGGCAACGCGGCGAACACCACGGACGACCCGTTCGGGAAGATTCCGCCGTCCCGCCACAGGTTCGCGACGCTCGCGCCAGGCACCGCCAGCAGCTGCGGGACGGGCAGCAGCGCCCAGACCCCGAACACGATGAGCGCGAGAATCGTGGCCGCTTTCATACCCGCGAACCAGAACTCCGTCTCGCCGTACACTTTGGCGGAGGCGAGGTTCACCAGCGCGAGCGCGGCGATGAAACCGAACGCTGCCGCCCAGACCGGGACCGCGGGCCACCACAATTGCAGGTATTTCCCGGCAGCGGTCGCCTCGGCCGCGCACCCCACCGACACTGTGACCCAGTAGGTCCAGCCGCTGAGAAAACCGGCGAACCCGCCCAGGAATTCCCTGGGGTACTCGTACAGGCTGCCGGAGGTCGGCCGATAGTCGAGCAGTTCGCCGAGGGCGCGACTGATGACGAGGATCGCCAGCCCGGCGACGGCGAAGACCAGCAGCAGCGCGGGCCCGACATCGTGGATGGCGGTCCCAGTGCCGTAGAAAAGCCCGGTGCCGATGGCGCCGCCGACGGCCATCATCCGGATCATTCGGACTGAGAGCCCGCGCCGGTAGCCTTCGAGGGAGGGGGAGGCCCCGCTCATAGGCCGCTCAGCGCAGCAACGCCCGCGACATCACCAACCGCTGGATCTGGTTCGTGCCCTCGTAGATCTGTGTGATCTTCGCGTCGCGCATCATGCGCTCCACGGGGAAGTCGCGCGTGTACCCAGCGCCGCCGAGGACCTGGACCGCGTTCGTGGTGACTTCCATCGCGACGTCCGAGGCGAAGCATTTCGCGGCGGAGGAGAGCGCTGTGGAGCCAGCCGCGCCGCGCTCGGCCCGTTCGGCCGACGCGTAGACCATGAGCCGCGCGGCCTGGATTTTCATCGCCATGTCCGCGAGCATGAACGACACCCCTTGGAATTCCGTTGTGGCACGGCCGAACTGTTTGCGCTCCTTGGCGTACGCGACCGCGATGTCCAGCGCGCCTTGGGCGATGCCCACCGCCTGCGCGCCGATGGTCGGCCGGGTGTGGTCGAGGCTTTGCAGCGCAGTTTTGAACCCGGAGCCCGGCTCACCGATGACGCGGTCCCCTGGGATCTTGCAGTGGTCGAAGAGCAGCTCGACGGTGGGGCTGCCCTTGATGCCCATCTTCTTCTCTTTGCCGCCCACCGAGAATCCCTCGTCGTCGCGGTGCACGATGAACGCGGAAATGCCGTGCGCGCCCTTGTCCGGGTCGGTGACCGCCATGACCGTGAACCAGGTGGACTCGCTGCCGTTGGAGATCCAGCATTTGGAGCCGTCGAGGACCCAGTCGTCGCCAGCGGCGCGGGCCCGTGTGCGCATGGAGGCCGCGTCCGAGCCGGCCTCTCGTTCGGAAAGCCCGTAGGAGGCGAAAGCCTCGCCCGACGCGATGGAGGGCAGCACTTTCTTTTTGAGCTCTTCGGAGCCGTTGAGGATGAGGCCCGTCGTGCCGAGTTTGTTCACGGCGGGAATGAGGCTGGAGGACGCGCAGACGCGGGCGATCTCTTCGACGACCACGCAACAGGACACCGCGTCGGCGCCCTCGCCGCCGTACTGCTCGGGGATGTGCGGGGCGGAGAAACCGTTCTTGGCGAGGGCTTCGGCCGCTTCGCGCGGGAAACGCTCGTGTTCGTCCACGTCGGTGGCGTGAGGTTGGATTTCTCGTTCGGAGAGCGCTCGGACAGCGGCTCGCAACTCTTCCTGCTCGTCGCTCAGGGCGAATTGGAGTGGCGCGGGGGTGTGGGACACGATTGTGCATTCCTCATTTCAGCTCGGTTGCGATGCCAGCTCGGCGGGGCCGAAACCGGCTCGACGGGTGAACGCCGGTTCACATGGACACATTCTAGCCGGTGCCTTACGGTGGACGCATGTCTGTGACGGTGGTGGACCATCCGCTCGCCTTGGCGCGCCTGACCACCCTGCGCGACGAGCGGACCGGCAACGCCGCGTTCCGCGCCGCGTTGCGCGATCTGACGCTGATCCTGGTCTATGAGGCGACGCGGGCTCTGCCGAGCGAGGAGCTGCGTGTGCGCACGCCGCTCGCCCAGACCACGGGGTTCCAGCTCGCCGAATCGCCCCTGCTCGTCCCGGTGCTGCGCGCCGGGCTCGGCATGGTGGACCAAGCGCATGCGCTGATCCCTGAGGCGCAAGTCGGGTTCGTGGGCGTCGCTCGCGACGAGCGCACCGCACAACCAGTGCCGTATTTCGCTTCGCTGCCGGAGGATTTGAGCAACCGGCCTGTTTTTGTGCTCGACCCCATGCTCGCGACTGGTGGTTCGATGGCGCACACCCTCGAACTGCTCCGCGCGCGCAAGGCCGACAATCTCACCGTGGTCTGCGTGGTCTGCGCCCCGGAGGGCGTGGCGGCGCTCGAGGCGCTCGACATTCCTGTGCGGCTGGTCACCGCCGCAGTGGATGAGGGCCTGAATGCCCAGCAGTACATCGTCCCAGGGCTCGGCGACGCCGGGGATCGGCAGTTCGGCGCACGCTAGCGCAGCATGCGCTCTCTTGTCGATGTCCTCGGCAACGCGGGCACGCCGGAGCCCTTTGCCGGAGTCAGCCGATAAAAAGCATGTCGGAGAGAATATTTCCGGATTGCGACGTTCGCGCAGACGCACCCTTGCCTTGCAGGCTAACCTGGGCCTTGACGCAGGCCGTGTTGCGACGGCGAACCCGCGGAACCATCCCGGCCACCTGGCGCAACGACCGCGCCGACCAACAGCCGCACCGACTTCGGAGGAAAACAGCACTATGGCTTCTGACCCCCTCGCCCAACCGCTCACGCTGCCGTGCGGCCAGGTGCTGCCGAACCGGCTGATGAAATCAGCCCTCAGCGAGACGCTCGGGGACCGCGACGGCGCGCCCACCCCTGCGCTGCTCAGCCTGTACGAACGATGGGGCGGCGGCGGTTACGGCCTGGTGGTCACCGGCAACATCATGGTGGACTCGCGCCACCGGGGCGAGCCGGGCAATGTCGTGGTCGAGGACGACCGGCACTTGGCCGGGCTCTCCCGTTGGGCGAAGGCCTTCCAAAACCGCGCCGAAGCGCCGCTGTGGGGGCAAATCAACCACCCAGGGCGGCAGGCCATGAACTTCGCCAACAAAACCCGGCCCGTCGCGCCGAGCGCGGTGAAGGCGAACATCCCCATGATCGCTTCCACGCCGAGGGAGCTGCGCGGCGAGGAAATCGAAGACATCCTCGACCGCTATGCCACGACCGCGGCTGTGCTGGAGGCCGCCGGGTTCCACGGCGTGCAACTGCACGCGGCCCACGGCTACCTGATAACCCAGTTCCTCTCGCCGCTCGCCAACAAGCGGACGGACGAATGGGGCGGGGACCCCCAGCGGCGCCAGCGGTTCCTCATCGAAGCGGTGCGCCGGGTCCGCTCGCGGGTCAGCCCCTCGTTCGGGGTCGGGGTGAAACTCAACTCGGCCGACTTCCAACGCGGCGGCTTCTCGGAAGAGGAGTCGCGGGAAGTCGTCCGGGCGCTCTCGTCCGAATCGTTAGATCTCATCGAGATCAGCGGCGGCAACTACGAGTCGCCCGCGATGGTCGGCCAGGCGAAGACAGCGGCCGCGAGCACGGTTGCGCGCGAGGCGTACTTCCTCGAATACGCGAAGACCGTGCGGGAGCACGCTGGCTCGGTCCCGCTGGCGGTGACCGGGGGCTTCCGCAGCAAAGCCGCGATGGCGGAGGCGGTCAGCTCCGGAGCCGTCGACGTCGTCGGGCTCGGCAGACCGGCTGTCTCAGAGCCTGAGGCGGGGAACGCGTTGCTCACGGGCGGCGCGCAACGGCTCGGCTCGTACGGGGCCCGAGCCGGATTGCGCCCCCTCGTCGGCAAGGTCACGGACCTCAAACAGCTCGACAGCGTGCTCGACCTGCAATGGCACACGCAGCAATTGCGCCGCATCGGCGAGGGGAAAGAGCCGAAACTCAGTCAGAGCTGGTGGGAAACCATCGTCACCATGATGCTCACCTTGGGGCCGAAGGCGTTCCAGGTCCGACGCGGCCGTTAGTCAGCCCTCTCTGACCGGCCCTGTCTGCTCAGCCTTGTCCGGCCAACGCTGGCGCACCGTCTCTTGCAGCGCGGCGTTTTTCACCGCGACCACATCGACGAGCTCGGCGGCGAAATCCGTGAGCTTCGCGCGCAGCGAAGCGTCCGAGGCGGCCAAGATCCGCACAGCGAGCAGCCCCGCGTTGCGGCCCGCGCCGACCCCGACAGTCGCCACCGGCACCCCCGCTGGCATCTGCACGATGGACAGCAACGAGTCCAGCCCGTCGAGCTTCTGCAACGGCACCGGCACGCCGATCACTGGGAGCACGGTCGCCGAGGCGACCATGCCGGGCAAGTGCGCGGCCCCGCCAGCGCCAGCGATGATGACCCGCACACCGCGCTCCTGCGCCTCGGCCGCGTAGGCGAGCATGCCTGCCGGGGTGCGGTGCGCCGAGACCACTCGCGCCTCGAACCCGACCCCGAACTCCGCGAGCGCCTGGGCGGCGGGCTCCAACACCGGCCAATCCGAGTCGCTGCCCATAATCACACCAACGAGTGTTTGCGTCATGAGGCCACCTTATTCCCCAGCTGAGAGCCAGCGCGCCGCCCGCTCGGCTTCTTGCCGCACCGCGTCGAGGTCCGCCGCCCGGCCAGTCAGGTTGACGTGCCCGATCTTGCGCCCTGGACGTGGCTCTTTGCCGTACAAGTGGACTTTGACCCTCGGCGAGCGCCCCATCAGGTGGTGCACTCGCTCGTCCATGGACATCCCGTTCGTCGCCGAGGAGCCCACAATGTTGGCCATCACCGTCACCTCCGCGAGCGGGGACGGGTCGCCGAGGGGGTAGTCCAGCACCGCGCGCAAATGCTGCTCGAACTGGCTCGTCGTCGAACCGTCCATCGTCCAGTGCCCGCTGTTGTGCGGCCGCATCGCAAGCTCGTTGACGAGGATTCGGCCGTCGGCCGTCTCGAAAAGCTCCACCGCCATCACCCCGACCACGCCGAGCTCTGTGGCGATGTCGATCGCGAGCTTCTGCGCTTGGGCGGCCAGGCTCTCGTCGAGGTTCTGCGCGGGCGCGATCACCACCGTGCACATGCCGTTCTCCTGCACCGTCTCCACCACTGGCCAGACGCAGACCTGGCCGAGCGGGGAGCGCGCCACCATCGCGGACAGCTCGCGCTTGGCCGCCACCTTTTCCTCGGCGAGGACGTCCTGACCTGCCTCCAACAGCTGGGCGACGACCTCGCGGGCCTCCTCTTTGCTCTGCGGGAACCAGACGCCCCGCCCGTCATAGCCGCCGCTCGCCGTTTTCAGGACCAGCCCGGAGCCGGGCCACGGGCACGCTTCGGGGTCCTCCACTCGCCAAAAACCCGGCGCGGGAGCCCCGAACTCGGCAAGCCGTTCCCGCATGAGCAGCTTGTTCTGCGCGAACCGCAGGGCCGAGGCGGACGGATGCACCGCGACGCCCTGCGCCTCCAACGCCACCAACACGTCCTGCGGAACCTGCTCGTGATCGAAGGTGAGCGCGACCGCCCCCTGCGCCGCCCGGCGCAAAGCTTCCAGCTCGCTCGCCTTCCCGAGCACCACGTCCGGGCTGATTTGCGCCGCTGGATCGTCAGGGCGCTCAGCCACGACGCGCAGACCTCGGCCCAGCGCGATCGCGGCTTGATGCGTCATGCGGGCCAGCTGGCCGCCGCCCACCATCGCCACCAGGGGTTGTTCGGAGGAAGTCACCCAGACAGCATAGAGAGGTACACTCTGCCCCTATGCCCGACACCGACCACGAAACGTCAGAGCCGGCCGAGCTGATCGAGCGCGCTGTGCTGCGGCTGCTCCCGAGGCCCCTGCAAGCGCTGCTCCTGCGTCACCACGAACTGATCAAGTTCGGCGTGGTCGGGGCCACCACCATGGTGTTCGACATGGCGGTGTACTACGCGCTCATCTTCACTGTGATGCCCACGAAGCCGACGGTCGCGAAAATCTTCTCCGGGGTGCTCGCGACAGTGCTCAGTTACATTCTCAACAGCGAGTGGTCGTTCAAGCACCGCGGCGGGCGGCAACGGCACCATGAGGCGCTGCTGTTCTTCGGGATCAGTGGGATCGGCGCGCTGCTCGGGGCCGCGCCGCTGTGGGTGGCGAACAATCTCTTCCACATCCGCCACGGCGGCTCCTGGATGCACACCGTGCTTGTGGACTTCGTGCTCGCGTACATCATCGGCAATGTGATGCAGATGGCATTCCGGTTCTGGGCGTTGCGCAAATTCGCGTACCCGGTCCTTTTGGACGACCTGCCGGCCGACGAGACGGCAGAGTCGGCGGACACGGCCGCGTCCCTCGGACCCTAGGCGGCCGCTTCGGCCGCCTGATTCGCGGCGCCGATCGGCGAGACGCGGCGGCGGGCCTCACACGTCCAACCCCAACAAGGCGTTCTCCACGACCTCGGTCAGGGCGGGGTGTATCCAGTACTGCCCGCGCGCCATACTGCGCACGTCGAGCCCGAACGAGAGTGCCTGCACCAGCGGTTGGAGGAGCGTCGAGGCCTGCGGGCCGAGCACATGCGCCCCGAGCAGGCGCCCCGTGCCGCGTTCTGCGACGAGCTTGCAGAAGCCGGTCGTGTCTTCCATCGCCCAGCCGTACGCGACGTCGCCGAAATTCTGGGTCTTCACCGCGATGTCCAGGCCCTGATCCCTGGCCTCTTGCTCGGTGAACCCGACAGCGGCGATCTGCGGATGGGTGAACACGGCGGCAGGCACGAAACGATGGTCGAACGCCTCGAGCTCAGAGCTTTCCCAGCCGCGAAGCAGGTTCGCCTGGACCACCCGCGCCTCATGGTTCGCGACATGCTTGAGCTGGTGGGGCGAGCTGACGTCGCCGAGGGCCCACACGTCTTCGGCCGCGGTCCGGCCATGCTGGTCGACCACGACCCTGCCCGCGTCGTCGAGCTCGATCCCGACCGAGGCGAGGTTCAGCCGGTCCCCGTTGGGGCGGCGCCCAGTCGCCACGAGCAGCGCGTCCCCGCTCGCCCGTGTTCCGTCCGAGAAAAAGAGCGTGGTCTCGCCCGCGACGTGTTCGACTGATGCGACCTCCGCGCCGAGGCGCACGTCCCATTTCCCCTTGGCGATCTCGGTGAACCGCTGGGAGACGTCGTGGTCTTGGCGGCGAAGGAGGGCTTCGCCCCTGGTGGCGACAGTGACTCGCGACCCGAGCGCGGAGAAGACATGCGCGAACTCCGCCGCGATGTAGCCGCCGCCGAGCACGATGAGGCGTTCAGGCAGCTCGGGCAGCCGCATGATGTCCTCGTTGGTGTGGAAGGGAGCCGCGCTTTTCACCACAGCGTCGGGGACCACTGGCCGCGCCCCTGCGGCGATGACCACTCGCTTGGCGAGCACTTCGTCGCCCGCGCCGGTCGTCAGCCGGTACGCGCCGTCCTCGGCTCTGCCCGCGAACCGCACCGGGGAGGTGTGGAGGTCGATATTCGGGCAGTCCTCGGCCCGGTAGCGCTTCCCGCCGGAGGAGATCGGGTCGATCCGGCCGAAGACCCGTTCGACGATGGACGGCCAGTCGACGCGATCCATACTCGCGTGCAGCCCGTAGCGCGCGGATTCGCGGATGTCCTCCGCGACGTCTGCGGCGTAGACGAACATCTTCGTCGGTATGCAGCCGACGTTCAGGCAGGTGCCGCCGTAGACCCCGGATTCAAAGATGGCGATCCGCCAGGAGCCGAACCTCTCGTCCGGGATGGAATTGCCGCTGCCAGAACCGATGATCGCGAGGTCGATAGAGGTCACACGGCGATTGTAGCCCTCAGTCCTCGTCCTTGGCCCAAGGCGGGATCGGCGGGCCGTCGCCGCCGAAACGGCCAACCGGAGCCGCGGGGGCGGCCGGTGGCGGAGGGGTCGCGAACGGCGAGGTCGCGCCGAACGGCGGCCCCGCGTGCTGCGGCGGCGGGGAGGCGAACCTCGGCCCGACTGGCGGCAGGGGGGCGGCGCGCTGGCCCTCGTGGACCCTGAGGCGCGCCTCGTGCGGGTCGCGGACGCACCGCATCGTCAACGGCCGCAAGGAGCCGTGCCTGACCACCAGAGCGCCGAGGCCGAAGACACGGTCGCCGATCCCCTGCCGCAGCCGCAAGGCGTTGACCTTCCCGAGGGGGACGTCGACCTTGCTCCGCACGATCCAGCCGCGCTGGACGACAGCACGCTGGTCGGTGATCCAGTAGCGCGTGGCGCGCCAGCGCGCGAACCCGACGAGCAGGAAGAGGAGGAAGACGGCCGCGCCGACCACCTCCAGCACGAGGCCGTGTCTTTTGTGCCGGGCGGCCACCTTCGCCGCGGCGTGGGCGTACTGGGCGGCGTGCTCGAAGCCCAAGCCCGCCAACGCCACGCCGAGCACCAGGCCGACCACGGCGAAGCCCGCGAAAAACTTCCAATGCGGCTTGGCCTCGACCACCACGCGCTCGCCGGACGCGAGCCAATCCTCCCGCGCTCCGGCAATGAAATCTGCCTCTGAAGCCATCCGCTGCCTCCTATGCCCGTCCGCTGTGCCCGTCAAGGTCGAACACTTCCCGGTACAGCATAGCGTGGACCTGTTCGACATGAGGAATGTCTTCGAACTCGAGCGGCTCGTCCGAAGCCGACTCCACCACCAGGACGCCGGTGCGCAGGACCCGGTCGAGAAGGCCGTGGCGGAATTCCACGCTCGCGATGCGCGACAGCGGGATGTCGACGCCGGTGCGGGTGAACACCCCGTGCCGATATGCCACCCGCTTGTTCGTCACGAAGAAGTTCGTGGTGAGCCAGTCGATGAAACGCACGACGCAGAACAGGGCGACGAGGACGGCGTAGACCGCCGCCGCGGCGATGGTCGCGGCGGTGTTCGCGGACCCGCTGGTGCGCTCGTCCACGAAGTACAAGGCCACGCCGAGCGCGGCGCTGGCGAGGAGGAAGACCAGGATCGGCCGGAACAGCCATTTCCAATGCGGGCGGGTGCGGAGCTCGATCCGCTCGTCCGGGGCGAGCCACCGCGGCCCTTTCCCCCTGCTCCCTGTTCGCCGCGCGCTCATGCAGGGCCGACCGGCCGCACATGCTGGACATCGCCCGCGTCGACGACACGAGCAGTCCCGTCGGCCAAGGCGACCACGAGCCTGCCGTGGTCGTCGACCGAGCTGGCCCGGCCGAAGATCTCATTGCCGCCGGGCAACGCGACCCGCACGTCCTGCCCGAGCGTCGAGCAGTGCGCCCGGTACGCGTCCGCGAGGCCGGGGTCCTGGGCCAGCCACCGGTCCAGGCCCCGGTCGAGCTCCATGAGCAGGAGCGGCACCAACTGTTGGCGCGCGGCCGCGACCTGCTCGATCCGCAGCGAGGTGGCTGTGGGCACGGGCAGCTCGTCCTCGTGCTGGTCCACGTTCAACCCGACGCCGACGACCGCCTCGTCCGCTTTCGGGCTGAGCTGCACGAGGACCCCGGCGATTTTGCGGTCGCCGACAAGCACGTCGTTCGGCCATTTCAGACTGGGCTCGGGCACCGGTACCCCGGAGATGGACCGGTAGGAGTCGAAATACTGGGCGAGCATGGCGCCGACGGAAAGCCCGACGGCCAGCGGAAGCCACCCGAGCTCCGGGCCGCCCGCGCGCGCGGAGCGGTCGAAGGCCACGCCGAACGAGAGCGCGATCTGGGTGCGGGGCGGGGCCTCCCAGCGGCGGCCCAATCGGCCCTTGCCCTGTGTCTGGTGGTCCGCGATGAGCACACGCCGCGCGATAGGCCCTCGGGCGGCCCGTTCCAAAAGATCGGCGTTCGTCGACCCCGTCTCCTCGATCACCTCCACCGACTCCCAGCCCAACGGGGGGGAGTTTGAGAGATACTGGCGGAGCTGCGCTGCGCCGAGCGGCTCACGGGGATCTTTCTCGGTCATGCAGCCAGCCTACGATATGATGGTTCCCCATGACCACCGCTGAACATGTCGAAGCGCCGAGCATCCACACCACTGCGGGCAAGCTCCACGAGATGCGCCAGCGTCTCAGCGAATCGCTGCACCCGGTCGGCGAGGCCGCCGTCGAAGCGGTGCACGCGAAAGGCAAACTGACCGCGCGGGAGCGGGTCGACCAGCTCCTCGACCCCGGTTCGTTCGTAGAGTTCGACGCCTTGGCGAAGCACCGTTCCACGAACTTCGGCATGGCCAGCAAGAAACCGCTCGGCGACGGCGTCGTCGCGGGCTACGGCACCGTCGACGGCCGCGAGGTCTGCGTGTTCGCCCAGGACCCCACGGTGTTCGGCGGCAGCCTCGGCGAGACGCACGGCGAGAAGATCACCAAGATCATGGACCTCGCGATCAAAACCGGTCGCCCGCTCATCGGCCTCTACGACGGCGGCGGCGCGCGCATCCAGGAAGGCGTCGTGTCACTGGCGCTCGCCGGCGAGATCTTCCACCGCAACGTGCGCGCCTCGGGCGTGATCCCGCAGATCTCGGTCGTGCTGGGCGCGGCCGCGGGCGCGGCGGTCTACTCCCCCGCGCTGACCGACTTCATCGTCATGGTGGACAAGACCAGCCAGCTGTTCATCACCGGCCCGGACGTCATCAAGACGGTCACCGGCGAAGAGGTGACCATGGAGGATCTGGGCGGCGCGAACACGCACATGACCAGGACCGGCACCGCGCACCACGTCGCACCGGACGAGGACGAGGCCTTCGAGTTCGTCAAGGAGCTCTTGTCGTACTTGCCGAACAACAACCGGGCCGAGGCTCCGCGCTACCCGCACGAGCATCCGGTGACGTTCCCCATCGAGCATTCGGTGACTCATGAGGACGAAGAGCTCGACACGATCATCCCGGACTCCCCCAACCAGCCGTACGACATGCGCGACATCATCAACCGGATCGTGGACGACGGCGAGCTTCTGGAAATCCAACCGGCCCGCGCCCAGAACGTCATCGTCGGCTTCGCCCGCGTCGAGGGCCGCTCGGTCGGCGTCGTCGCCAATCAGCCTTTGTTCCTCGCCGGATGCCTGGACATCGACGCCTCGGAGAAAGCCGCTCGGTTCATCCGCACCTGTGACGCGTTCGGCATTCCGATCCTTTCGCTCGTGGACGTGCCCGGCTTCCTCCCCGGCACCGACCAGGAGCACGAAGGCATCATCCGCCGAGGCGCGAAACTCCTGTTCGCTTACGGCGAGGCGACCGTCGGCAAGATCACGGTCATCACCCGCAAAGCATACGGCGGCGCCTACCTCGTCATGGGCTCCAAGCACATGGGCGCGGACGTCAACCTCGCCTGGCCGACGGCGGAGATCGCCGTCATGGGGGCCTCGGGCGCTGTGAACATCCTGCACCGCAGGCAGATCGCTGAGGCGGCCAAGCAGGGCCAGGACGCCGAAGCGTTGCGTCAGCAACTCCAAGAGGAATATGAAAACGCCCTGCTCAACCCCTATGTGGCCGCCGAACGCGGCTACCTCGACTCGGTGATCCTTCCGTCGCACACCCGAGCCCAGGTCTCCGTGGCCCTGCGTGTGCTCGAGCGCAAGGTGGCGCCGCTCCCCCCGAAGAAACATGGCAACATCCCCCTCTAAGCGCACACTGCCCCGGTTCGTCGCGCCGCTCCTGGTGATCGTGGCGGGCGTTGTCGTGATCGGTCTCATCGCGACGCTCACCACGAAGCCGCCGCGCAGCCAAGGGCTCGGCGACGACTTCCTCTGGGGCGTCGCTTCGAGCGGATTCCAATCCGAAGGGAACCCGCCCGACAGCAACTGGACCCGCGCCGCGAACTCGCCCTTGGTCAGCGACCCGGTCGGCACGTCGGTGGACTTCCGCCACCGCTACAAAGACGACATCGCCCTCGCCAAAGACCTGGGGGTGAAGGTCTACCGGATCGGGATCGAATGGTCCCGCCTCGAACCCCGGCCCGGCCAATTGGACGAGGCCGAATGGGCGTACTACGACGACGTGGTCAAAACCATCAAAGACGCGGGCATCCGCCCAATGATCACGATCGACCACTGGGTCTATCCCGGCTGGGTCGCCGACCAGGGCGGCTGGACGAATCCGAAGACCGTCGAGGACTGGACCGTCAACGCGTCCCGTGTCATCAACCGTTTCGCCTGGGCGGACCCGCTCTGGGTCACCATCAATGAGCCTGTCGCCGTCGTTGTGGAAGAACTGTTGTTCCACCATCTGCCAGCCGGCCAGGTCGCTGGGATCGCTGACCGGCTCGTCACGGCGCACAACAACGCCTACGAACGCATCCACGCCGCGCAACCAGGCGCGATGGTCACCAGCAACGTCGCCTACCTGCCCGGTCCGGGGCTGGAGGACCAGGTCGACGTGCTGACGGTGGACAAGATGAAGCTGGACTACATCGGCGTCGACTACTACTACGCCTCCGGGCCCCCGGCAGGCGCCACCCTCGACGACTTCCTGAGCAACCCGTCGATGTTCACCGCCGCCTCCAAACCTTGGGAGCAGCAGCTCCAGCCCGAAGGCGTGTATTACGCGCTGCGCCATTACGCCAGACGCTTCCCCGGCAAGCCGCTCTACATCGTGGAGAACGGGATGCCGACCGAGGACCACAAGCCGCGCGCGGACGCCGTCACGCGGGCCCAGCAGATCCACGACACCGTGTATTGGGTTGGCCGGGCGAAAGCCGACGGCATGCCCGTGATCGGCTACAACTACTGGAGCATCACCGACAACTACGAATGGGGCAGCTACCACCCCCGCTTCGGGCTGTACACCGTCGACGTGGCGACCGACCCGACCCTGGCCCGCGTGCCCACGGACGGCGTCGCGGCGTACCGGAAGATCATCGCGGAGCACGGCGTGCCCGCTTCGAGCGAGCCGACCCTCAAACCGGTCCCCTGTTCCCAGGTGGACGCCCCGTCGAGCTGCGAAGACCCGGTCCGCCTGCGGCGCTGAGCGCGGCCGTCACGAGACGACAGCCGTCACGAGACCAGGCGGCCCCGCACATACACCTCGCTGATCGCTTCTTCCTTCATCCCCATGATGAGCGAGAACAGCAGCTGTTCGGCCTCCAAGTCGCGGTGCTCCTTCGGGACGACCTTCTCAATCAGTTCGTCCAACCAGGGCTGGTCCTGTGTGCGCACCACGAGGAAGTCCGCTTCTTTGCCCGAGTCCAGGCTGCCGATGCGCTCGTCCAGGCACAGGGCTTTGGCCCCTGCGACGGTGGCGGTGTACAGCAATTCCGCAGGGTGCAGCGCGACCTGCGCTGCGCCCTGCTCGTTCATGTGCACCTTGTAGCAATCGTTGAGCACCCTCGTCAGCAGCCATTCGTCCCCGCCGCCGATGTCGCTGCCCAAGGACACCGTCGCACCGCTGGCCACAGTCCTGCGCCACGGCATCGTGCCCGAGCCCAAGAAAAGCTGCGACGTGGGGCAGTGCGAAATCGCGGTGCCGGTCTGCGCGATCCTCGCCAGCTCCGCGTCTGTGGCGTGGACTGTGTGCGCGAGCACCGCTCGCGGACCGAGGAAGCTCAACCCGCCCGGCCTGGACCCCGGCAAAAACTTCCCGTCGTACACATCCAGATACGAATCCGTCTGGAACAGGCGTTTGGTGCTGTCCACCTCGCCCACGCCAGGGCGGTTGTCCTCGCTGAAGTGGGTTTGGAAATACACCCCGGACCCGCGCGCCTCGTGGTAGAGGTCGCCCAGCTCGGCCAACGTCTTCGGAGTGACCGACAACGCGAAACGCGGAGTGATCGCCACATGCAGCAGGGCCGTGGCCGCATTCCCGGTGTCTTTCGCGTGCCAGCGGGAGATCTCTTCCCGAGTGAGCGAAATAGCCTCGTTTTCACTGGTCAAAAGTTTTTTTGCGGTGGGCGGGCCACTCGTTTGAATCGTCCGGCCGCAAATCATGCGCAGCCCGCGGTGATGCGTCGCGGCGAACAGGGCGTTCTGCGCGGCGGGGAACGCGCTGCCGAAAACCAACGCCGTCGTCGTGCCCACCGCGATCCTGCGCGAGCAGAACGCCCACGCCGCGTCGGCGGCGACATTGGGGTCGGCGAAGCGGGATTCCGTTGGGAAAATGTGCCGGTCCAGCCAATCCAACAACTGGCCGCCGACGTAGAGACCGGTCGAATGCACCTGCGGGAAATGGATATGCGTGTCGATCAACCCCGGCAACAGGTAGCCGGGCCGATGGTCGCGAACCGCCCACGAGCGGCACTGGTGCGGCAGCGCGCTGTACGGCCCGCTGTACGCGATCCGGCCCTCGTCGTCCACGGCGAGGGCGCCGTCCTCGACGGAAATCAGGTGCTCCCTGGCCGTTTCGAGTGTGGCCCGACTCGAAACATGCAGGATATGGCCACGCCGGACAATGCTCATATGCGCAGCCGGGTCCTTCCAACGTTGGTTTTCTGGCAGAAGCATAGCAGCAGGCCGTATGATTTCGGGCATGTCCCGCTCGCTGATCTGGGTATGGGGATTGTGGGATTGGGGGGCAGCCGGGTTCTCCGTCCTCGCCTGGGCCTTCCTCTTCGGCCCGTACCTCATCAACCAGGTGGGGACAGGTTTGTCCGATACGCTGTCCCCGAACGCCTGGTTGGGGCTCGGCGTGGGGGCCTCCGGGCTCGCCCTGTTGCTCGTCGCGCCGGGCGTCGGCCCGTGGATCGGCGCGGGGCGCCGGCGCCATCGAGCGCTCGTGCTGCTCAGCGGCATGCTTGTGGCGATCCTGCTCATGATGTCGACGATCCGTCCCGAACTCGCCCAATTCTGTCCGGGGTTGTGCCTGCTCTCCGTCGGTCTCCTCGTCTACGAGCTCGCCACCATCCCGTACAACGCGATGCTCAGGGACCTGTCCGACCCGAGGGACATCGGCAACGCGTCCGGCGCCGGCATGGCCATGGGGTATTGCGGCGGCATCCTGCTGCTCGGACTGAGCTTCTTCTGCTGCATGAACGGCGACGGGCCCACGCGGGGCTTGTTGCGCGTTCCCGCGGGCGACGGGCTTCCCGTGCGGATGTCCTTGCTCCTCGGCGGCGTTTGGCTGCTGGTTTTCAGCCTCCCCCTGTTGCTCTTCGCGCCGAAACGCAAGGAAGTGGACACCGCTCGGGGTTTCTTCGACGCCTACCGGACCGTCGCGAGGGATCTGCGGGAACTCTGGCGGCTCGACCGGCGAGTGGTGCAATACCTCATGGTCAGCGCAGTCTTCCGTGACGGCGTCGTCGGGTTCGCGACCTTCGGGGCGGTGCTCGCGGTCAGCGAGTACGAGTTCAGCCAAAGCCACCTGCTCGTCTTCGGCGCGATGAGCAGCAGCGCGGCGGCATTCGGGGCGGCGGTCAGCGGACGGGCCAACAACCGCTTCGGCACAGGGCAGGTCATCCGGGCCTCGCTCGCCTCGATTCTGCTGTTCTCCGCCGGGCTCCTCGTCTCCACCGGCCCGGGGGCGTTCTGGGCTTTCGGGTTGGGGATCTCTATTTTCATCGGCCCGACGCTCGCCGCCTCACGCACCTTGCTGTTAGAGATCACCCCGCCCGGCAAAGAAGGGGAAATGTTCGGCTTGTACGCCGTGAGCGGGCGAACCGTCGCTTTTCTTTCCCCGACAATGTTCGGGATCTGCGCGCAACTGTTCCACGCAGGCCGTGGCGGCGCGGCGGGCATCATGGCTGTCCTCGCGGCAGGCCTGGCCGGCATGACGCTGATCGACACGACCGGCTGAGCCGAGGCCCGAGGCCGGGCCGCGGCCGGGTTAACCGAGGACGGCGCCGATTTCCTGCGCCGCGACCTCGCCGTACGCCTCCTTGATCCGGGCAAGGGCCGAAGCCTCGTCCCACGTCCAACGCTGCGCGCCGCCGGGCGACTCCAGCACCAGGACCGCGACCATCGAGCCGAGCTGGGCGGAACGCTCCACCGAAAGGCCCTTGGTCTGCCCCACGAGGTAACCGGCGCGGAAAGCGTCGCCGACCCCGGTCGGGTCCACCCGGCTGATCTCGTCCACCGCGCCGACATGCACGAGCGAGCCGTCGTGCAAACACACGTCGACGCCGTCGGCTCCCAACGTCGTGATGCGGGTGCCGACGACATCGTGCACCTGCGATTGCGTCCACCCCGTTTTGCTGAGCAGAAGATCCCATTCGTAATCGTTGGTGAACAGCAGACGCGCGCCTTCCACCAGTTTTTTCGCGTCCTCGCCGGACATCCGGGCAAGCTGTTGAGAAGGATCGGCCGCGAACGGGACGCCCAGTTCACGGGCCTCCTGGGTGTGCCGGAGCATCGCCGCCGGGTCGTTCGCCCCGACCAGCAGCAGGTCCGGTTTGCCTGATTTCGCGACGATGTCGGCGATGCTGATCGTGTGCGCCTCGGCCATCGCGCCCGCGTAGAAGGAGGCGATCTGCGCCATGTCCTCGTCGGTCGTGCACAAAAAGCGCGCGGTCTGCGCCGTCTGCGAAACCAACACGTGCTCGCAGTTCACCCCGTGCGCTTGCAGCCAGGCCCGGTACTCGCCGAAGTCCTCGCCCACCGAGCCGAGCAGCGCCACATCGCCGCCGAGCACCCCGATCGCGAAGGAAATGTTCGCGCCGACGCCGCCCTTTTGGATCTCCAGCTCGTCCACCAGGAAACTGAGCGAGACCTTCTGCAGATTGTCCGCGAGCAACAACTCGCTGAACTTCCCTGGGAACCGCATGAGATTGTCGGTCGCGATGGAAGCGGAGACGAGAATGGCCACGGGCTTTCCTTCCGATAGTTGCCATGAGGCACGTTGGATTCGCACCGCCATGCTACCCCAGCAGAGCCGCAGCCCACTTTCGCCGGAATAGAGTGGCCGTATGGCCGACTCTGTCGCAGAGCTCGACGCGCGGCTGCGCGAGCGTTTGGAGGACCAGACCCGTCTGGCGCGGGACGCAGTGCTCCATCACCGCCGCTCGCCCCAGCATGACGAATCCGCGTCGCTGCGCCTCATGGAATTCGAAGCGATCCGCGCCCAACTGGCCCGCAGCGAAGGCCAACGGAGCCTGCTCCTCTTCGAACCCTCAGAAGAAGGCGGGGGAAGCCTCGTCGCCATCGGGGTCGGCGACCTGGCCGCGGCCGAGCATGTCAGCGTCTACGTGCCGGGCAACCACACGACAATCCTGCGCAGCCTCGCCAGCATGGCGATGGAGACCAAAGCCCTCGTGCAGATCGGAAACGAACTCCTCTCCTGCCGCTCAGAGGCAGACCGCGGGCACGCGGGCGTGTTCTGGCTGGGCTACCGGTGCCCCCAAACAGACTCCGCAGTGCTCACCGACGTCCGGGCCAAAGAGGCTGTCCCCGCATTGCGAAGATTCTTGGCGCAGCTGGACCAGCTCAGAGCAGGGCGCACAGCCCACACCACTTTGATCGGGCACTCCTACGGCTCCCTGGTCGCCGGTTTGGCCATGTGGCAGCACAACCCGGTCGCCGACCTGGTCCTTGTCGGCTCCCCCGGCATCGGGACGACGAACCCCCTGGACGACTGGGAGTCGCAACCGAGGGTGTGGGCGCTCAAAGCCCGCGGCGACATCGTGGCCAGCTTGGAGCGGTTCGGGCCGAGCCCGGACACGCTGCCCGCCACGGCCCGCCTGGCCACCGGAGCAGCGCGATACACCGCCTGCTCGGGCGAACAGATCGAGCTCGTCAGCATCGACTCGCACAGCCGCCAGCCCTTCAACCACTCCCATTTGCGTTACAACGAACCCGGCACCACCAGCCACTTCAACCAGGCGATGGTCGCTGCGGGACTGCTCGGCGACGTCATCCTCGAAGCCGAATCGGCCGACTGAGCACACAGACGCTGAGGGGCCGTGCAGAATGACGGTATGAAGAAAACACCCGCTGTGTTCGCAACCGTGCTCGCGCTCAGCGGCTGCGGCTCGCACACTGCCCCCCAAGGCCACGACAAAACTCCCGCCAGCGCCGAACAGCCCGAAGCCGGGCAGGCGGTGAGCCCCCGGATTTCGGACCCGGAAATCGGCGCCTCCTACATCGTCCCGAAGGGCTACCACCGCGGCAAGGCGGAGCCCTCGCGGGTCGTTCTTGTGCTCGACGGGTCTCCTGAGGTGAGCATCAGCCTGCGGCGGCTGTCGAAAGACGTGCCGGACGACGCCCCGTTCGCGACGATGGACGCGAACCAGTCGGCGGAATATGTGGCGAAGATGCTCCCGAAGGACGAGCGCGACGTGGTGCTGCTGCGGGCGAGTTGGGGCGACGAGGATTTCCCGGCCGCGGCGGTGGCGGTGACCGCCCCGGTTGCCGCGCAGAGCGCGGATGCCGCGGGCGGGCCGAAACGGAGCCTGACGTATGCCGCCTTCCTCGGCAAGGGCGAGCACAAATGGATGGTGCGCACGAGCGCGGAGGAGTTCCCCGACGGGGTGACCCCAGAGTCGCTTTCCAGCATCAGCGAAGCCTTCGCGCGCTCGGTCAAACCCCTCGGCTGACCTGGCCGCCCGGTTGGCCGCGCTCAGGAGCGCCGGAACAAGAGCCCTGCGGGAAGCCCCCGCCGACGCCGTCACTATGGTGTTCACAACCAGATGAAGGAGCCTGATGCTGGACGCCTACCTCGCTGAATTCCTCGGCACCGCCGTCCTGATGTCGCTCGGCTGCGGGGTGGGGGCGAACTTCAGCCTCCCGCAGAGCAAGGCGGTCGGTTCGGGAGGCTCCTGGCTGGCGGTGACGTTCGGATGGGGCCTGGCCGTGTACTGCGCTGCGCATGTGGCTTTCAAATCCGGCGCGATGCTCAACCCCGCCCTGACCTTGGGCACCATCGCTCGGGGGACGAAAACGTTCACGCAGGGAGTGCCGGTCACCGCGGGCAATGCCATCGGCTATTTGACGGCGGAGTTCCTTGGCGCGTTCGTCGGTTCGGCCATCGCCTGGGTCGCCTACAAGCAGCACTACGACACAGCGGACGACCCGCAGACCATCCTGGCGACGTTCAGCACCACGCCCGCCATCCGGAGCCTCCCGTGGAACATGGTCACCGAGATCATCGCGACCTTCACCATGGCCTTTGTCATTTTCCATTTCGCGGGCACCCCGGCCCGGCTGGGCCCGCTGCCAGTGGCTTTCCTCATCATCGGGATCGGTCTCGCGCTCGGGGGGCCCACCGGGTATTCCCTGAACCCCGCGCGGGACCTGTCGGCCCGCGTCGCGCACGCAGTCCTGCCCATCCCCGGCAAAGGCACGTCGGACTGGGGATACGCGCCCATCGGCGTGATCGGGCCCATGATCGGCGCGGTGCTCGCGGGCTTCGCCTGCCGATGGCTGCCCTACCTGAAAATATGAGCCGCCGGAAGATGTGAGCCGCGCCCGCCCGCCCCGTGCAACCGGAAGGAAAAGAGGAGCCCATGCCTGACTTCGTCGCCGCCGTCGACCAAGGCACCACCTCGACGCGATGCATGCTCTTCGACCGGGAAGGCAAGGAACAGGGTCGCCACCAGCTCGAACACACGCAGATCCTGCCGCGACCAGGCTGGGTGGAGCACAACCCCGTGGAAATCTGGGAACGGTTCCGCACGGTCACCCAGACCTTGCTGGACGCCAAGGGGCTGCGCGCGTCGGACCTGGCCGCCGTGGGGATCACCAACCAGCGTGAGACGACGGTGGTGTGGAACAAGAAAACCGGGCGGCCCTATCACAACGCGATTGTCTGGCAGGACACCCGCACCGACCGGCTGGCAGCCGCTGTGGAGCGCTCCGGCAAAGGCGATGTGGTGCGGCAGAAAGCGGGCATACCGCCCGCGACGTACTTCTCGGGCGGCAAACTCGCCTGGCTGCTGGAAAACGTCCCCGGTCTGCGCCAAGACGCCGAACGCGGCGAAGCTCTGTTCGGCACGATCGACACCTGGCTGCTGTGGCGGCTCACCGGGGGCTTCGAGGGCGGCGCGCACCTGACCGACGTGACGAACGCGTCGCGGACCATGCTGATGGACATCGACACGCTCGACTGGGACGAGGAGCTGCTCGGAATATGGGGCGTGCCGAGGGCCATGCTGCCCGAGATCCGCCCCTCCTCGGACCCGGAGTTTTTCGGCCACACCAACAACCGGGGGCCGTTTCTCGGCGAAGTGCCGGTCGCCGGGATGCTCGGCGACCAACAAGCCGCGATGGTCGGGCAGCTGTGCCTGGAGCCCGGCGAGGCGAAAAACACGTACGGCACCGGCAACTTCCTCCTGCTCAACACCGGCGAATCGCCTGTGCGCTCGCAGAACGGTCTGCTCACCACGGTCTGCTACCAGTTCGGCCGCGACACAGCGCGCTACGCCCTCGAAGGCTCCATCGCGGTGACCGGCTCCGCGGTGCAATGGCTGCGCGACCAGCTCGGCGTCATCAGCAGAGCAGAGGAAAGCGAGGCGCTGGCCCGGTCGGTCAAAGACAACGGCGGCGTCTACTTCGTGCCCGCGTTCTCCGGGCTCTTCGCGCCGCACTGGCGCTCGGACGCGCGCGGGGCCATCGTCGGGCTCTCCCGGTTCAACACCAACGCCCACATCGCCAGGGCCGCCCTCGAAGCGATCTGCTATCAGAGCAAGGACGTGGTGGACGCCATGGAACGCGACTCCGGCGTGCGCCTGGAAGTGCTCAAAGCCGACGGCGGGATCACGGCGAACGAACTGTGCATGCAAATCCAGGCCGATGTGCTCGGCGTGGACGTGGTGCGCCCGGTGGTCGCCGAAACCACCGCGCTCGGCGCGGCGTACGCGGCCGGGCTGGCCGTCGGCTTCTGGGCCTCGACAGACGACCTGCGGCAGAACTGGCAGGAAGGGAAACGGTGGAGCCCCGCCACCACTGAAGAGGAGCGGGAAGCAGGGCACGCCCGATGGCGCAAAGCCGTCGAGCGCACCTTGGGCTGGGTGGACGTCGACTGAGCCGGACGTTGTCGGCGCGAAGACGACCTGCCACGACGGGCTGGGAGACCGCGACCGGCAGCGCGTCCTCAAACCTGGACCCCATCGGTTGCTATGTCAGAAAAGCCGGGGGGCTTGGGTTTACGCGGGTCGCCAGCAGACTTTCTCGACCCCGGTGAAGCCCCGGTCAATGTCGTCCAGAGCGTTGCGCATGCGGTCTTGCATGCCCATCGGCGCGGGGAAGTTCAGCAGGGCGCGGGAGCGGTCGTCGGCGGTGTCGATGGCGTCGGTGAGCGCGTCGCCCAGTTCCAGCAGCGCCCCTTTCAGCCCGCCGTCCTCCGCCTCCAACGCCGCGCGCTGCACGATGTCTGCCTCCCAGCGCACCAGATTCCGCAACTCCCACAACGGGTCCATTGACGTGGGCTGCTCCACCAAATCCCGCAACTCCTGCCCCAAATCCCGATCCCCAACCTCTGCGTTGAACGACGCGAACTGCGGCGAAATCACCCCGACCTGCGAACAAATCGAACGAGTAGCTGGGGCCGCAGCCGTATGAGGCGCGAAGGCAATCGTCATTGCCATTGCAGGAAGAACGACGATGTGGAGAAATTTCACAATTACGGTCCGCGTTTTCGAAGTGTAGCAATTTCTTTGCATATCCATCATTCCCAACTCAGCCATTTGGTTAGGTCACGAATTCTCGTCTCGACATCACCGCGAGTGTTCAAATTCTCCTGCCACTGCACTGCTAAAGCTTTTCCTGCATGAATACAGCCGTGATAGTCAACATCTTCTTGCAACCCCGCCCACCAGAGCATCCGCGCGGCTACGTAAGGATGGACATGATCGTCCCGCAGTCTGGCCAAAATAACACGATAATACAGCGCGACCCCGCCACGCCGACTCTCCTCGCCCCCCAACCTTGCCACGATCATCGATGCGAGATCGGGGCTCGGGGCACCTGATTGCGCTGCGGCCCGCGCCACTCTCAGCGTTTCGGAAACTTGATCATCGAGCCGGCTGGAATCAAGCGCACTCGGGAACGTATCGCCAACGAGGAGGGTCGCCACCTCCTCGTCAGCCAAACCTGCCTCGTTGAAATAACACTTAGCCAGATAGATGAGAAGCTCGTCGACTTGGTCTCGCGATGGATTTTCTTTCTTCAGCAGCTTCGTCGCTTCTATGTCAGTAATGCCTCTCTTTCGCAAAGATGAATTAATGACAGATCTTTCCGAGTTAATCATAGCTTTCTCCGAATGGAGATTCGATCCGCTGTTGTGTTAAAAACCTGCGACACATCCGGCCCAATGAGCCAGTCACTCTGATCATTGTTCTAATTGTGGAAGACAACTGCAATATGATTTCCCGTCCAGTTACATGATGTCAACGTCGAGCGACATGCCAAGCATGGCCAGGTTTTCGATCTGGTCATGGCGCAGTGATATCGATGGATACGACGTTCCTTCTTCCACTATCACTTGAAAAGCAGCTTCAACCCTAACATCCATTGCTTCTACTGTTGCTCGAAACTTATCGCAGACTGGGGTCAGCACTGCGAGCAAACGGTCGATTTCTTTTTCGAGATGTATCGACTCCCGTTCGTCGATATCCATTCTCCAGATATCTTCGTTAAAGGTTAATCCCGGTACGCGCTGTTCGCCCGCGCGAATAGTACGTGTCGGAGTCAGAGAAACTTCGTTTGAAAAAATATTTGGATCGAATTTCCCGAGCACGACAATCATAGTTTTAATAGTGGTCGACAAAAACTTCTCCAGTTCAGATTCATAGGTCATTTATATTGATATTCAATGATTCGCCTTCTCCGGACCCACCTTTTGGTTTAACGTAAATATTCCCGCCTCTATCCTTGTATAAATCTCGATTAGCCGCATTGCCATAACCTTTCAAATCATGAATATCATACCCGGCATCTTTCAGCTTTTGTATATCACCTTTGGTTAGCAATTTGTCTTGCGCCGGATTACGAATCCCGTCGCTGCCACCGCCGCCAG
The DNA here is from genome assembly GCF_000092825.1 of Segniliparus rotundus DSM 44985. NCBI lineage: Bacteria > Bacillati > Actinomycetota > Actinomycetes > Mycobacteriales > Segniliparaceae > Segniliparus > Segniliparus rotundus. Next base: position 3,083,142 of record NC_014168.1, read on the forward strand.
AGCGGCAGTTTTTGAGTGCTGCTGCGGATTTTTGCAAACGATCTTCGTTGGCTGCGGCTCTTCTGTTGAATTCTGCTGCGACTGCTGGTGAGCCGACACCGCCAGCGGCCGCGAGCTCTGCTTTGAGGGCTTGATTCTCTGCGATGGCGGCTTGGACTTCTTCTAGTTCCGCCGAGCATTCTCCGGGGTCCTTTGGCTCTTGCTTCTGCGGTGCCTGCTCCAGGTTGGCGTTTTGCCCGGCCTCCGTCTGCATGGTGGAGGGGTAGGTGGTGGGTTTGCTGGCGAGGGTGTAGGTGTCTTGGGTGGCTTGGGCGGATGCTTGTGTGGCGGTGCCGTTCTGCTGGAAGAGCCCCGGAGACTGGATTCCAGACATGAACTGCCCATCGGGTCCTATGACTTGGAAGGCTCCGGGGGGTTGGGGGAGGGGTTGGATGCTCGCGCCGTCGGGGAGGCGCATGGGGAAGTTGCAGCTCGTGGGAGCCGAGGGGTTCTTCATTGTCACCGCGAGCTTGGTGAGGCCTTCTTGGCTCTCGTCCACGAGGATGTCGAAGCTTTTGCTGGTGTACTGTTGCACGCCGTCACCAACATCGGTGGGACCGGTGAGCTGGTCGGAATGGGGTAGGACGAGGGTGATGTCTTGGTCAGGGTCGGTGGTAGGAATCTTGATCTGATGCCCTGCGGGGAGGGGTTGTTGGTTGAGGGGTGTGCCGTCGAGGCGGTTGATGGGTGCTTGTTGGGGGTTTTGGAAGGGGCCTTGGTTGGCGGGGAAGTGGGGGGCCTGGTTCGTGTCGGGGCCGTAGGCGTCGCCGTTGGTGCCGGCTTTGGCGGGGCCTTGGGGTTGCTGCTGGGCGCCGAGGTTGCCGGGGCCGGGGGTGCCGTTCATCGGGTTCGGCTTCGCCACCGAGCCTTGGGAGCCGGGGACGGGCGGGAGCGAGGCTGGGGCGCTGGGCTGGTTCGGGGGGCCTTGGGGCCCGGTCGGCCCATTGGGCATGCTGGGTCCGGTCGGGCCGGTCGGCCCCCCGCAATCCGGCGGGCACGGGTCGGCCCACGCTTTCGGGGCGGTCGGGGACGGCGCGGGCGGGGTCCCGAGCAAGACAGCAACAATAGCGGCGAGGAGGCACAACACGATCCCCGCCCGCGCTTTGACGCCGAACCATGCTCTGCCTGGTGTGGTTTTCCGTTCCACCATTGCCGGCCCTCCCATGCTTGCCCGTCCTCCGAGGTCTTTTCGCCTACTGTTTCGGGCCGCGCCGCCCCCACTGATGATCATCGGATCTGTCCGGGAGCGTAGCCCTTGCGGATTGGCCCCGTCAACAGGCCGAGAAGTTTTTCTTAGTGCGGGAGCAGCGACCCGAGCGACCCGACGACCGTGCCCGCCGCCCCCGGCCACGTCGATGGGTCCAAAAGGTTCCCCAACAGCGAGCTGGCCCGTGTTGCCCTGTTGTGATGCTGGGCCGTTTGGCGTGGTCTGCGCGACCGTCTCCTGCCGAGGCCGGGGTTGCGCCTCAGGTGCTTGCGGCGCGGACTGGGGTTGCTGCGCCGCTGGTTTCCGCGGCGGCGTTGGTTCGGGCGGGAGGTCGGGGCCGCCGTGCTCGGGCAGCTCGTCGTTCTCCGGGAACGAGGGCGGCCCGACGCGCTCTGGACATTCGGGGTCCGCGTTGCTCAACACTTGGGGAATGCCCCCGCGCGGGGAATGCTGCTCCCCGAGGTCCCCCGGCACAGCGGTGCCGTTCATCGGGTTCGCCCCGCCCGCCAGCGGCGCGGGCGCGTCGTCCGGGTCCGCCAACGCCAGAGGTCCGGGAAGCGCGAGAGCGGCGACGACAAGAACCGCCCAACGACGACACGGACTGCTGCGAGCGCTGTTGGCCCCGAGACGCATATCCCTCTCAATTCTTATCCCACACGAAACACTTCGCGTTGAAGCCTCCGGACCAAACTGGCCGGAACAAAAATGTCCCAACCACCCGTTACGTGTTTTCGTGGCGACACACGCAAACAGAAATCCGAACCGTGACCACCCCGAACCCACACCGCGAAAAACAAAGACCCATGCAGCATCTCGAAGCTTTCGGCACGCCGCCGACCATGGCGAGCAAGCGCGACTGCGCCAGCGCGCGTCAGGCAACCGCCGAAGGGCGAGGGGGTTCGGCTAATCTGAGCGCACCGAAAACGAAGGAGCGATACCTGTGGCCAAAATCGTGGTGCATGTGATGCCGAAGGCCGAGCTGCTGGACCCGCAGGGCGCGGCGGTCATCTCCGCCCTGGGCAGGCTGGGTTTCACCGGGGCCACCGACGTCCGGGTCGGCAAGCGCTTCGAGCTGGTCTTCGACCGGGAGCCGGACGAGGCGGAGATCCGCAACATCGCGTCGACGCTGCTCGCCAACGAGGTCATCGAGGACTACGACTTCCACGTCGAGGTGACCGCGTGACCCGGATCGGGGTGGTGACGTATCCGGGGACGTTGGACGACGCCGACGCGGCGCGGGCGGTGCGCCGGGCGGGGGGCGAAGCGGTCGCGCTCTGGCACGCGGAGGCGGATTTGCGCGGCGTCGCGGCGGTCATTCTGCCCGGCGGCTTCTCGTACGGCGATTATGTGCGGGCCGGGGCTATCGCGAGCCTCGCGCCGGTGACCCGCTCGGTGGTGGAGGCGGCGGCGAAGGGGCTTCCGGTGCTGGGCATCTGCAACGGCTTCCAGGTGCTCTGCGAGGCGGGCTTGCTGCCGGGGGCGCTCACCCGCAACCGGGACGGGCGGTTCGTGGCCAGGGACCAGACGCTGGAGGTTGTGAACGCGGGAACGTCTTGGACGAGCCAGTACGAGCGGGGCGAGGAGATCCTGGTGCCGCTGAAATCGGGGGAGGGGTGCTATGTGGCGCAGGAGCCGGTGCTCGACGAGCTCGAGGCCGAGGGCCGCGTGGTGTTCCGCTACACGGGGCAGGAGGGCAACCCGAACGGCTCGCTGCGCGATATCGCCGGGGTCGCCTCCGCGAACGGCAGAGTCGTCGGGCTGATGCCGCATCCCGAGCACGCCATCGACTCGCTGTGCGGGCCGAGCGTGGACGGATTGGCGATGTTCGCCGGTCTGGTCGAGAGCCTGGCCGCTTAGTCCGCGCGCCGCTGGTCCAATTCGGCGATGAGCTTTTTGGGGGGCGTTCTGCCGGTAGGAGTCCTCCAGCAGCTCGGCGACCAATGCCCGCGGCTCCCGAAGACCCAGGTCGTCATCGACGAACACGATCGGATGCGCCATGTCTGCCAGTCTTAGCCGCTAGGCTCAAGCGTATGACGCACGAGACCAGCCCCGGGGGTGCCGCCCGTCCGCTGGAGGCGCCGTCGCCCGCCGACCCCGGCCCTGAGGGCCTGTGCGCGTTCGTGGACGCCTCGCCCACCCCGTTCCACGCGCGGCAGACGGTCGCCGCGATCCTCGCCGACAACGGGTTCGCCGAGCTTCAGGGCGCCGACGCGTGGCCGAGCAGCGCCGGAAGGCACTACGTCGTGCGAGGCGCGAGCATCATCGCCTGGGCTGCGCCCGAAAGCTCCCCGCCGAGCGCGTTCCGCATCGTCGCAGGCCATGTGGACAGCCCGAACTTGCGGGTGAAACAGCATCCGGACGGTTCCGTCGCCGGGTGGCGCACGGTCGCGCTCGAACCGTACGGCGGGGCGTGGACGCACACCTGGCTCGACCGGGATCTCGGGCTCGCCGGGCGAGTCGTTTTCCGTGAGGGCGCGAGCCTTGTGGAGCGCCTCGTCACCGTCGCCGAGCCAATGCTGCGCGTGCCGCAGCTCGCGATCCACTTGGCCGAGGAACGCGACGCGGTGCGGCTGAACCCGCAGCGGCACCTGAACGCGGTGTGGGGCGTCGGCCAGAACCAGCCCGATCTTGCAGGTTTCCTCGCCGAACGGCTCGACGTCAAGGCCGACACGATCCTGGGTTTCGACCTCATGGTCTTCGACCTCGCGCCCTCCCAGGTGATCGGTTCGGCGCGCGACCTCGTCTCCGCTCCCCGGCTCGACAACCAGGCCAGCTGCCACGCCGGGGTCCAAGCCCTGCTGCGCGCGGCGCGGGATGTGTCCGAGGACAGCCCGGTCCCCGTGCTCGCCCTGTTCGACCATGAGGAGGTCGGCAGCGTCTCCGAGCGGGGGGCAGCGTCCGAGTTCTTGACGAACGTCCTGGAAAGGATCGTCCTGGCCTCCGGCGGGGGGCGCGCGGAGCTGCTGCGCGCGTTCGCGGGCTCGGCGTGCGCGAGCGCCGACATGGCGCACGCGACACACCCGAACTACCCGGAGCGGCACGAGCCCGCACACATGGTCTTCGCGGGGCAAGGGCCTGTTGTGAAGGTGAACCAGAATGTGCGCTACGCCACGGACGGTATGGGCGAGGCCCTTTTCGCCCTGGCCTGCCAACAGGCGGGGGTGCCGTTGCAGCGGTACATGCACCGAGCGGACCTGCCGTGCGGCAGCACTGTCGGCCCGGTGCTGTCCGCCCGGACCGGGATCGTCACGGTGGACGTCGGGGCTCCGCAGTTGGCGATGCACTCCGCGCGCGAACTCATGGCGGCGGCGGACGTCGTGCCGTACGCGAAGGCGCTGGGCAGGTTCTTCTCCCCCAGCTCGTGAGCTTCCCTTGCTTTTTGTCCCACCATTGGCGGGATTCCTTTGCTAGGGTTTCCATATGATTGCTCGTCGCAAGATTCTCGCCCTCGCCGCTGGCGCGGCCCTCCTCGCCGGATGCTCGAACAACGACCACAAACCCCCCGCGCCGACCGGCCCCCTGCCGTCCGCCGGGCAGTTGCAAAGCGAGTCGGCGGCATACACGAAGGCGCAGACCAGCGTGCATGTCGTGGTGACCACCACCGGGACGGTGCCGGACTTCCCGCTGCAAAAGCTCGAAGGCGATTTGGCGAACAAGCCGCAGACCGTGGCGACCGGCCACATCTCGGCGAAGATGAGCGGGCAACTGGTGGAAGGCGACTTCCGCGTGTTGGGCGACGGGCACCTTTGGGCCAACCTTTTCGGCCCTTGGCAGGATTTCGGCGAAGCGGCCAAAGCGCTCGGCGGCTACCAGATCTCGGACATCCTGAGCCCGGAAAAAGGCCTCGGGAACCTCGTCGCGGGCATCCAGAACCCGACCGCCGAAGGGCGTGAGCAGGTGGGCGGGGTGAACACGGTCAAGATCAAGGGCAAAGTCAGCCCTGAGGTCCTCAAGCCCTTGTACCCCGGGGCCAAGCAGGAGGCCGACGTGACCGCCTGGGTGCAGGAGGACGGGGACCACCAGCTGGTGCGGACCGTCGTGGAGGTGTCCCCCGGCAACACCATCGTCCTCGACCCCAGCAAATGGGGCGAGCCCGTCACGGTGGCCAAGCCGGTCTAATGCGGCACAGACATATCGCCATCCTCGCAGGCGGTCTCGCCGTCCTGCTCGGAGCGCTGGACACCTATGTCGTGGTCAGCATCATCACCGACCTGATGAACAGCGTCCATGTCCCGTTGAACCAGGTCCAAAAGGTGACCCCGGTCGTCTCGGGTTATTTGCTCGGCTACATCGCGGCGATGCCCCTGATCGGCCAGGCTTCGGACCGGTTCGGCCGCCGCCTGGTGCTGCAGTTGTGCCTGCTCGGCTTCATCGCGGGCTCCGTCCTGACCGCGACCGCGGGCAGCGCGTGGAACCCGCTCAGCGACTGGTTCGGCGGATACCTGGTGCTCCTCACCGGCCGCGTGCTGCAGGGGGTCGCGAGCGGCGCCCTGCTCCCCGTCACTTTGGCGCTGGCCGCCGACCTGTGGGAACAGCGCAACCGCGCGAAAGTGCTCGGCTGGGTGGGAGCCGCCCAGGAGCTCGGCAGCGTGCTCGGACCGCTGTACGGCATCCTTTGCCTGTGGCTGTTCGGGTCGATGGGCGAGGACTCGTGGCGCAGTATTTTCTGGGTGAACGTGCCGCTCTCGCTGCTCGCGATGGCGCTGGTGCAGGTCTCGGTCCCCCCGCAGGGCGAGCGCAGCGGGCCGCGGACCAAGGTCGACGTGGTCGGGGGCCTGCTGCTCGCGATTGCCCTGGGGCTGGTCGTCGTCGGGCTGTACAACCCTGACCTGGGGGCGAGCCAAGGGAACTCCAACCAGCCGCAGCAGGCGCTCTCGCCGTGGGGCGTGCCGGTCTTGATCGGCGCGGCTGTCGTCCTCGCCGTGTTCTTGTTGTGGGAATCGCGCGCCCGCACCACGCTGATCGAACGGTCCGGGGTGCGTTGGACCCCGTTCCTCATGGCGCTGCTCGCTTCGTTCGCCGCAGGCGCGGCGCTCATGGTGACCATGGTCAACGTGGAGTTGTTCGGCCGGGCGGTCCTGAGTTTGGACAACGCGCACGCGACCTTCCTGTTGTCGTGGTTCCTCATCGCCCTGCCGGTCGGCGCGGTGATCGGCGGGTTCGCTTCCAGCCTCTGGGACCGTCGTTCCCAAGGGCAAGGCGGCGAACGCGTCGTCGCGGTCGTCGGCCTGATCGTCGCGGCGTTCGGGTACTGGCTTTTCTCCCGTTGGCCGTTGGATGTGCTCGGCGCGAAGCACAACCTGGGCTTCGTCGCGGTGCCGATGCTGCACACCGACCTCGTCGTGGCCGGATTCGGCCTGGGCCTGGTCATCGCGCCGCTTTCGGCGGCCGCATTGCGGGCGGTGCCCGTTTCGAGCCACGGTGTGGCCTCGTCGGGCGTCGTGGTGGCCAGGATGACCGGGATGTTGATGGGCGTTTCCGGGCTCACCGCGTGGGGTTTGTACCGGCTGCACGATCTGTACGCGGTCGCGGTCAAAGAGGCTCCGCCGCTCGCGCCGGACGCGCCTTTCGCCGAGCGGGTGGCGCAATCCGGCCGCTTCCTTATCACGGCGTACCATCTCGAATACACGGAGATCTTCGAGATCACGGCGCTCATTTGCTTGTTCGGGGCGATCAGCGCCGCGTTCATCGGCTCCGCTCGCAAACAAAAGCCTGAGCTGTCGATTTCCGGCTCTTAGCTGTTCCGTTATACTCGATACGACAGGGCCTTTGCGCGATCGCGCCAGAAGCGATAACTCGCGTCAATCCACCAGGTGTGCGAGTATGCATGTGAAAGTCATGGGGCAGGCTCATGACGCGGGGCGCCGCAAGAGAACGAGGGCAGGAGATGACGAGGCCGCCGTACGGGTGGGACCACCAGCATGGGGCGCAAGGATCGCCGTATGCTGAGCCGGTTCGCCCGCCCCAATCCGGGCAACCCCCGTCACCGTACGCGTACCCTGCGGCTTCGCCCTACGCTGCGCCAGCCCAATCGCCCTACGCGCATCCCGCGGCTTCGCCCTACGCTGCGCCAGCCCAGCCCCCCTACGCGTACCCCGAGGCTTCCCCCTACGCGGAGCCGGTGAGCCGGCCGGACTATCTGCGTCCTCGCCAACGTGTTCAGATCCCGTCCGCACCGCAACCGCGGCGTTGGCCGTGGATGCTCACCGCCGCTGTCTCCGTCGTCGTCATCACGATCGCGGTCGCGGTCATGTTCAAGAATTTGAGCGACCCGACCCCGGCTGCGCCGAAAGCCGGCCAAACCAAGCCCAGCGCGACCCTGCTCCCCTCAGCCGACGCGTCCACAAGCCCGACTCCGCCGCCGACGGCCGAACAGCCGGACGGCGACGATCCGTCAGAGGACGAGGACCCGGCCCCGGACGAGGAGAGCACTGTCGAGATCACGCCCGAAATCACGAGTTCCAGCAAGGCGGCCAAACCAAAATCCACCTCAGCCGCCCCCGAACCCGACGACGGCGAAGGCAGAATCCCGAGAGTCCGAGGCCGCAACGCCGAAGACGTCCAATCGCAGCTGCAGGAGCTCGGTTTCACGAACATCCAGCTCGTGCCGGACGACCCCGCGAGCGGGATGGTGCTCTTCGCAGCCGGTTGGAAGGCAGTCTCCGTCGATCCCGGCCCTGGGGAGATCGTGGACCTGACCGACACCGTCACTGTGCGGTGCGTGCCGCTGAATTAGGTATGATGGGATCGTGGAAAGCCACAGTCCCCGCGTTGCGCGAGTCGCTGAGCACCCCCGACCCGACCATGTCATCGCGCATATCAGCGACACCCACCTGATCGCGGGCGACGGCCTGCTGTACGGCGACGTGGACGCGGACGCCAAACTCGCGGAGCTCTTCTCCAGGATCGAAGCTTCCCAGCCCGCGCTGGACGCGCTGGTCTTCACCGGCGACCTCGCCGACACTGGCCAGCCCGACGCGTACCGCAAACTCCGGGACGTCGTCGAGCCCGCCGCGGCCCGTCTCGGCGCGCAGGTGATCTGGGTGATGGGCAACCATGATGACCGAGGAGCGCTGCGCGAGCACTTGCTGCGGGAAGCCCCCTCCTTGGCCCCGCTCGACCGCACGCACGACGTCGAAGGTCTGCGGATTGTCGTGCTCGACACTTCTGTGCCCGGCAGCCACCACGGGGAAATCACCCCCGAACAGCTCGATTGGCTGAACGAGCAGCTCGCCGAGCCCGCGCCGTTCGGGACCATCCTCGCAATGCACCATCCGCCCGTCCCCAGCGTCCTCGACCTCGCGGTGTCAGTGGAATTGCGCGACCAAGCCCCGCTGGCCCAGGTGCTCCGCGGCTCCGATGTGCGTTGCGTCCTCGCGGGGCATCTGCACTACTCGACGAGCGCGACATTCGCCGGCATCCCGGTGTCCGTGGCCTCAGCCAGCTGTTACACCCAAGACCTCCTTGTGGAGGCTGGCGGAACGCGAGGCCGCGACGAGGCGCAAGCGTTCAACCTGGTGCACTGCTACCAAGAGACCGTGGTGCACAGCGTCGTGCCGCTCGCCGCTGGCCGCACGGTCGGCGAGTTCGTCGCGCCCGAAACCGCGCAACGCCGCCTGGAAGAGGCAGGGCACACGATCCTGCCCGCCGCGCGTATTCCGCACCGCGTCTCGCCCGCGCCCGCTCGCACGGCTTAAGCGGCCTCCTCGCCGGACTCCTCCCACGGCTCTTTCTCCCACGGCGCCGGCAGGGGGAAATACCGTTCCAGGAAGTCTCCGACGATTTCGGCCCGCTCCGCCGCCTCGACCTCCGGGAAGCTGCTGTCATTGAGGCAGAAGAAGTCGCGGTTGCGCTTTTTGAGCAAGCCCGGCAGTTTCCCGAGGCCCTCCCGCGAGGTCGTGTCGACATAGCGCACCTTCGCGCGCTCCTGCTGCACCGCGCGCCCAGTCAGCAAAGCGTAGTAGTGGTACAGCGAGTTGGTCACCGAGATGTCCGTCGCCGAGCGGAACCGGCTCGCCATCGTCCGCGCGAAGTCCTGCGGGAACTCTTGTTCCAACTCGAAAAGGACACTTCTGCGCAACGGGGCCGCGGTGTGCTCCAAGTGCCGGGTGATGACCTGGCCGAACCGGTCGAAAAGCAGTTGGCGGTTCATCCGTGCCGCGTTCTCGAAGCCGCTGCGCTCGGGATCGCTGCCGCCGAGCCCGATCCTCGTGCCCGCCTCGATGAATTTGCTCACCCCGCCCGGCGAGAAAAACATCGACGGAGCGAGCGGGCGGCCGAAGAACATGTCGTCGTTGGAGTACAGGAAATGTTCCGCGAGGCCGGGGATGCGATGCAACTGGCTTTCCACCGCGTGGCTGTTGAAGACCGGCAGAACGCCCAGGTCGGCGAAATGGTCCTCGGCCCGGACCACCGTGACCTTCGGATGCTCGGCGAGCCAGGCCGGGGTGCGGGAGTCCGTCGCGATGAAGATCCGGCGAATCCACGGCGCGAACGACCACACCGAACGCAGCGCGTACCGCAGCTCGTCGATCTGCCGGATCCGCGCTTCGGCAGCGTCGCCCTCGCCCGCCACGTACCCGCCCAGGAACGAGGCGCGGCGCGCGCGCAGCTCCGGGTCGGAACCGTCCACCCAGGAGAAAACAATGTCGATGTCAAAGGTCACATCGGCGGCGTGCGGGGCGAACATGCCCTGGATCGTGGGCCACACGCGGCCGTGGAGCTCGACGTCCTCGCGGACGATCTCGCGCAACGCCAGCGCCTTGCGGGTGAGCGAGTTCTCCACCGGGCAGATCGCCTGGCTGCCGTCGAACACCCAGAATTGCAGTTCGACCCCGGCCGAAGCCCCGTAGCGCAAACCGGACTTCGCGGCCTTCTGCCCGCCTTGGCCCCGTTTGCGGTAAATCCGCAGCAGCCGGGGGTCGGCGCTGACGCTCAAAAGGCCGTCCCCGAGGTAGATCGAACGCCGGTGGCTCCCATCGAGGATCTTCGCGTGCAGCGGCGCGTCCAGGCAGGCCGCCATGAGCGCATGGGCGACGCGGGCGCGGTGGCGGATGTCGACCACGAGCGCCGGGCGGCCGTCCGCGCTGCGGATGAGCAGGAACGGGATGTCGTGCGTCTCGAACTCGCGGCGCAGGAACAAAAGATCCTGCACCATGGCCTGGTGCGGCGTCAGGCGGGCCGGCCGGGGCCCGGCGGGCGGGGCGTTGTGCTGCGTGTGCCCGACAGAACGGATGTCGATCGTGTTGGCCATGGCTCCCACCTGCTTTCTGCTCTTGAGCGCGCCCTGCGAGGACGCGAACTTTCCGTGAACAGAAACTGTCGCACACATGCGGAAAACTCGCATGTGGTGGTGAAACCTGGAGTTCACAAACCGTCTGACGGGCCTGTGCGCCCGACGGCCCCGCAGGTCCTCATGCCGTCCAGCACCACAGAGGTCAGAAACGCGGCCCGTGACTGGTCCTCCAGGTAGCGTTGCGCGGCGAAACAAGCCTTCAGGAGGAACTTCACATCGTCGGGGACGAGGTCCGCGCGGAGCGTGCCCGCCCGCTGCGCCCGCTCGACCAGTTCCTTGCTGACCCCTCGGAACCTGTCCTCCACCTCGGGAAGCTCGACGCCTGAGCTCTCCAGGGCGTCGGAAAGGCCGTGGTCCACCGCCGCTTGGTCGATCACCTCGGTGAAGAACGTGAAAAACGCCTCGCCCGCAGGCTCGGTGCGGAGCACTTCTTCGGCGCGGGCGAGAATATGGTCGACCCGGTCCATCACGACAGCGAGAAAAAGCTGTTCTTTCGTCGGAAAATGCCGATAAACGGTGCCTGCGCCGACCCCGGCACGCCGGGCGATCTCGTCCACCGGTGCGCCTATCCCGAGCTCGGCGAAAGCCTCGTAGGCGACGCTGAGGAGCCGGGCCCGGTTTTGCGCGGCGTCGGCGCGCAAAGGGCGCCGCGCTGGCAAAGACCCCTCGACCGCTTGTTGTGTCATCTGGGCCTGCCTCGGTGGTGTTGCTCTCAAACAAGCGGAACTGCTGCTCCGATTTTATCCCAAGGGAAGACCGCGATCAAGGATTCGGCGGGAACGCGCCGCCGCTTGCCCCATCACAAACCGGGCGCGGCGACAGGTAGGCTGGTCCGCGAAACCACTGCCGAGAGGAGCCACAACCATGAGCAGCGGACGATGGACCGAGGCAGACGCCCCCGACCAAACCGGCCGGGTCGCCGTCATCACCGGGGCCAACACCGGCCTGGGCTACGAGAACGCGCGGGCGCTCGCCCAACGCGGCGCGAAAGTCGTGATCGCCGTCCGCGACACCGCGAAAGGCGAGTCCGCCGCGGCGAAGATCCAGCAGCTCGCGCCCGCGGCCGAGGTCACAGTCCAACCGCTCGACCTCGCCAGCATGGATTCGATCCGCCAGGCCGCCGAGGAGCTGCGCAACTCGCTGGAGAAAATCGACCTCCTCATCAACAACGCGGGCGTGATGATGCCGCCGAAACGCAAGAGCACCCGAGAGGGCTTCGAGCTGCAATTCGGCGTGAACCACCTGGGCCACTTCGCCCTCACCGGGCTCTTGCTCGACAAGATCGTGGCGACGGAAGGCTCGCGCGTGGTGACCGTGTCGAGCATCGCGCACAGCAACAACCCGCCCAAAAGCGGGATCCGCTGGGAGGACCCCCAATGGGAGCGGTCCTACTCCCCCCAGGGCGCCTACGGGCAGTCCAAACTCGCGAACCTGCTCTTCGCCCGCGGTCTCGACCGCAGGCTCACATCAGCAGGCAAAGGCACTCTTTCCACTGCGTCGCACCCTGGTGTCGCGGGGACTGACCTCGGCCGCCAATTCGGCGGCCTGGGCAAAATGCTCTACGAACGCGGTTCTGCGCTCTTCCTCAACACGGCCCAGGTGGGGGCGCTTGCGACCCTACGGGCCGCAGTGGACCCCTCGGCGAAGGGCGGGGAGTACTACGGCCCCGCCGGACCTGCGGGATTGGCCTGGCGGGGGCACCCGGTCCTGGCCCGTTCGTCGGAAAAATCCCGCGACGTCGCGCTGCAAGACCGCCTCTGGGGCCTTTCCGAAGAGCTGACCGGAGTCGCCTACTCGCTGTGACCGCGCTTTCGGGCCTGTCCGCGACCTGTCGGTCGGGGCAGGGCCGCGCTGCGTGGACGCGGCCGAGCGGACGTGCGCCGATTCCGGCCGCAAGCGCAACACCGCGCGGCTCCAGGGCGCGATTGGGGTTCTGCGGATCGCAGACCGCGAACGACGCGCTCGAGTTGGCCCGCGCATTGCGCCATTTCTGCTGTTTGGTGGTGCGCGTGAACCGAAGCCGCTCCCCGTCCCAGTCGTACCACATCACGCCCGCATGGGTTTTCCCCAAGGGGCCGCCTGTGGCGAGGCGCGGAGCCATACCCGCGCCGTTCGGCGTTCGAGGGCTTCAGGCCCGGCGTGTTCCTGATGGGCGAAACGCGAACACCCGGACGAACACCAACCCGAGGACGAACGCGGCCAGCACACCCGTGTTCGCCGCTCCCCACCCCTGCTGCCTGGCCTGATCGGTGAGCAAGTAACCGGCCAACGACCGGAACGCCGGGTCGGCGGGGTCGATCCAACCGAGGCCCGCGAAGCTCGCGCCGATCACGGCCGCGACACGCCCGAAGGCGAGGCTCGGATCCGGCGGCGCGGACCAATCCGCGGTCGAAGCGGCCGCGACGAGAAAGACCGCGCACCACGCCGCGATCGGCACCCCCAGAAGATCGAGGACCGACTCGAATGTCGCCGAAAATTTCGGGGACACAAAGACAACATGTCCGCCCGCCGCCACGGTCAATGCCCCGCTGGCGGCCATAGCGGCCGGTTGGCGCAGCGGGGCGCCGAGCGCGAGCAGATTCAGCCCGGAAGAATAGAGATTCACCGCCGCGTTGCTCGTGAACCCGACCATAGCGACCAGGAGGAAAACCGGGCCATACCAAGCCGGAGCCACATCCGCGAGGGCTCCGACCGGATTTCGTCTGACCTCTTCGCCGACATCCGGCCTGGACGCGCAGAGCAGCACCCCGTAGAGCATCAACGCGGCCGAAGGGAGCCCTCCGCCTATCGCCGTCCAGACCCGGACGGAGCGAACTTTCGACGACTCGGGCAGATAGCGGCTGTAATCCGCCCCCGCCATGACCCATGCGAGGCCGCCCGCGGCGATGACGAACACCGTTGCGCCCACGAGCTGCGCGCAACTCGGCCGAAGGATGCCCTCGGGCAACTGGACCAGGCTCCCCGTGAGGAAAACGTAGCCTGCGACCGCCGCCGCGGCGACACAAGCGAACCAGGGTTGCAGAGCCATGATGAGCCGATACCCGCAGACAGCCGCAGTGACGACCGCCGAAGCGAGGACCACGAAGCACACGAGCCGGACGTGCCCGGCCGCCCCGTGCACGAACCTGTCGTTGAACGCGACCGCCGTGAGCACCGCGAGCACCAGGTTCACCGCGCCCCACCCCAAAAGCGCCACATAGCTGATCGAACAGGGCAGGACGTTGCCCGCCGTGCCGAAGACACGACGGCTGAGCGCCATGGTCGGCTGTCCCGCTGCGGGCCCGAGCGCGGCGACGAAGCCGAGGAGGACGTACCCCGCGACGCAGCCGACGAGGACGACACACACGGCCCAAGGCCAAGACAGACCGAAATCGATGACGAAAAAGCCGTAGGACACCACGAACGGGTTCAGGCTCGCCGCCGCCCACACGCGGGTGTGGGAGAACGGCGTGCCCGATCGTTCATAAGCAGGGACCTGCGCGGTTCCTTGGCGTTCGACCGAGGGCCGCAGCTGCGTCATGCGGATTTCGGCAGGTGCTGCAACAATTCTATGGCGGACCTCTTCGCCGCCAGGGTGGTGATCTCGCTGGAGCGCTCCCGCACCGCGTCACGCACTTCTCCTGCTTGCAGCCCCAGGGTCGGATCGCTGCGCAGCATCGACGGCACTGCGGCGCCGACCAGGTAGAGGAAGTACGCCTCGTTCTCCGTGCGCAGGTCCACCAGGAGCTCTGACGCCGTGTTGCGCAGAAGAACCGAACCGGGCAGGGAGAAGTCCGTGGTCGCGGGCGCGTCCCGGTTGTACGTGGGGAACGACCAACGCTCCACCATGCCGAGCAAGGGGCTTTTGCGAACGAGATGGATATAGCGCTGCGCCTCGTCGAAATCGCCGCTTTGGATGATCCGCCCGATGGTCGTGCTCCGGTAGGACATCACCGTGCGCCTGCTGAGCCCGTTGTCGTCCGGTTCGAACACCAGCATGCCGGTGGACTTCACCACATGGTGCGACAGCGTCGCGTGCCCGAGCATCGCGTGGTGCGAATGCGTGTTCTCACCGAGCCGGGAAACCAGTTCGACTGCTGTTTGCACCAAGGGCGTCGGGTCGACGAACACGCCGCCGGCGGCCGCGGAGCGCCACAGTAGCCCCAAGGCCCTGTCCTGCGGGCGGCCCCAGAACCGAGCGAGGTGCGCGGCTGCTTTTTGCGGGTCGCCGCCCATGACGCTCAGCGCCGCGTCGAGCGCGTTCGCGAGCAGCTGTTCCGGCATCTTTTCGACTCTGACCAAGCGGCGGAACGCGTCCAGGTCCACATGCAGGTCAACCTCGCCCAATCCTTCCAGCAATTGCTTGCGCCGCTGCCGCAACGTGTCCGAGACCATATGTTCCGCGACGCCGGGAAGGACTGCGATCAGCGCTTGGAGCGTCTTGCCTTTGACGCGTTCCAACCAGTCCTCAGACCTCCAGAGCCTGCTGACGGTGCTCTCCTCCAGGCCGGACAGGAACGCCACATCGGACAGGGAAAGGCCAGAACGCTCGGCGAACGTCGCCAGTGCCACAGCCATGCCTTCCCCTTCTCAGCCGATGTTCACCAACCCGAGCGCGCAGTGCTCGAATAGGCGCAGTGCTCGAATAACAAGAATTGCCTCCGCGATATCAAGATGATGGTCCGAGTTTTCGTTTTCACCAATGAGTCTGGTTCGAACAGAACCTCGTGCAAACGAAAATAGCATGGCGCATATCGCGGCGCAAGAGAGTTTTCGGCGGTCGCGCTGTGTTCTGAGTTATAAGCAAGGGGCGTGTTTCGGAAAGATGTCGGCGGCGCCCCGTTCGGACAGTGCGCAACAGTCGTGTTCGCGTTCGTGTTACGCCCGTGTTGCGGGAGATTTTTCTTTATGCCGCGCGTTGCGCGCGCTGGGCGGCCCTGAGCCCTCCGCGCTGCCTTTACCACGAATGCCGTTGACGGTCAAGGACTCCTGCGCGCACGCAAGGCCGTTGCATCGCCATCATCCTCGATTGCCTGTTCCAGGACCGCTCCATACGATGAGGACAACGGACCGACAGGCAGGAGACGAGCTTGGGGGGCGGCAAGGGCGCACGAACCCAACGCTTCTCTCTTGCGCACTCGGCAGCCGTGACCCACACAAAAGATGCAGTCGCACGAATTTTTTGAGCGCTTTCCATATTCCTGCGGCAGCGTCGAAGAGCTCACCCGATTGTGCTTTTCAAAAACAACCGATCCGACGCAGGCCGAGGAGCGCCCGGCGACACGGCCGCAAAAGGATTGCGCCATATATAAACGCATTCTGAACAGAAAACTTCTGAACAGAAAACGAGGGACGCGAAAGCTCCGCCATCGACACATTGGGCCCTCCGCCAGAAAAACAGGCAATGACGACCACGAGAAGGGGAACGGCATTGAAAAACGCAACCGGTTTCACCGACTATCTCACGACCGTGCGGGCATGGGCGGACACTCGGCCAGAGCATGTGGCAGTCGGATTTTTGACAGAAAAAAGCGGGCGGCTCGAGGCGCAGGAATGGTCGTACCGCGAGCTCCTCTCCCGCGGCGACGCTGTTGCCGCGCAGCTGCGCGAAGAACACCAGCCTGGCGAGACAGCACTCCTGCTGTATCCGCCGGGCCTCTCCTTCGTCGCAGCGTTCTTCGGCTGCTTGGCTTCCGGCGTCATCGCAGTGCCGGCGCCCATCCCTGACGGCAGGGACAAAGCCAAAGAGCGCCTCGCGGGCATCGTCGCCGATTCCGGGGCGCGGACCATCCTCACCGACACGACGACCGCCGCCCTCCTCGCCGGATGGGCTGCAACCTTGCCCGGCAAGGTGCGCGTCCGCCCGACTGATTCGATCCCAGCCGACCGAGGCGGCAGCTTCGAGCCTCTTGCGGCGAAGCCGTCCGACATCGCGTTCCTCCAGTACACCTCCGGGTCGACGAGCGACCCGAAGGGAGTGATGGTCACCAGGGGGAACCTGGCGCACAATGTGCGGGAGATCCAAAGATCCGTCCATTCCTCCGAAGACACCTCGATGGTCAGCTGGCTGCCCCAGTTCCACGACATGGGCCTGATCGGCATGATCCTGCATCCCCTGTTCATCGGCGGGAGCTCGCGTTTCCTCTCCCCTGTCACGTTCATCAAACGGCCGATCCAATGGATCCGCGCGATGTCGGACCACGCGGCGACTTTCGCAATGGTGCCGAACTTCGCCTTCGACTTAGTCGCCCGCCGCTACAACGCCGACGATTTCGACGGCGTCGACCTCTCCAGCGTCCGCTACATCTTCAACGGCTCCGAACCCGTGCAGCTCGAATCCATGCGGCGGTTCACCGAGCTGCTGTCCCCCAAGGGGCTCGCGCCGAACGCGGTGCTGCCGGTCTACGGCCTCGCCGAAGCCACCCTGTTCGTCACTGCCACATCGCCTGGGACCGCCGCGGTCCGCGCAAGCGTGGACCGCGACGCGCTGGCCGACAACCGACTGGTCCTCGTCCCCGCCGACGAGCCCAACGCCCGCGTCCTCGTCGCGAGCGGGCACCCGCAGAGCCTCGAAGTGATCGTGGTCGACGCGGACGGCTGGCGGCTGGGAGACGGCCGCGTCGGCGAGATCTGGA
Source organism: Segniliparus rotundus DSM 44985 (assembly GCF_000092825.1). Lineage (NCBI taxonomy): Bacteria > Bacillati > Actinomycetota > Actinomycetes > Mycobacteriales > Segniliparaceae > Segniliparus > Segniliparus rotundus. Next base: position 3,100,297 of record NC_014168.1, read on the forward strand.
TACGCGGCGAAAGCGTCGCCGCTGGTTACTGGAACCGCCCCGAACTCTCGGCGCACACGTTCGGAGCCAGCCCGGTGGGAGAAACTGGAGGCTGGTTGCGCACAGGCGACCTCGGCGCGCTGCTCGGCGGCGAATTGTTCATCACCGGCAGGGTCAAAGACGTCATCATCGTCAACGGCCGCAACCTCCACGCCCACGACATCGAGGCCGCCGCGCGGTCAGCGGCCCCCGAGCTGGCGCGCGGCGTCGGCGCGGCGTTCGCCGTGGGCAGCCCGGAAAGACTCGTGCTGGTCCACGAAATCCGACCGGAAGACATCGAAAGCCGTTCGCCCGACGATGTCGCCGCTTCGGTGCGAACCGCGATTTTTGCGGACTTCGCGACACCATTGAGCGATTGCCTGCTCGTTCCCAAAGGCTCGGTGTCGCGGACCACGAGCGGCAAGATCCGCCGTTCCCACATGCGCGAGCTCTATGAGAACGGCCAACTGCAACCGTTCGCCGAAGCGGCGAACGAGCACGTCTGAGCACAACGCCGTCCGGACCCCAGATCAGCCCGAACCCCGCGCAAGCACCGAGCTTCCCGAACCCGGCCCACCAACGACGAGGAAGAAGACATGGCAACACCTGTGGCAATCGATGACTGGCTCACGACGAAGATCGCCGGATACTTGTCGATGCCGCCCGATCACGTCGACCGGGACCGGAGTCTGGCCGACTACGGCCTGGGCTCGGTCCACGCGATGACCCTGTGCGGCGAGATCGAAGACGCCTTCGGCGTCGAGGTCGAGTCCACTCTGGCATGGGACTACCCGACGGTGAACGCTCTGTCGGAATATCTCGGCGCACTTGCGGCCTCGGAGGTGTGATCGGAGATGGAAATAGATGTCGCAGGCATGGCGTGCCGCTTTCCTGGGGCGCCGGACCTCGGCGGGTTCTGGGATCTGTTGCTCCAATCCCGGCACTCGACTCGCGAAATCCCGGAGAACCGCTGGCGGTCAGACGAATACTTCTCCCCAGGCCCCGTGCGCCCAGGGCGCTCCAACACCAGGCACGCGTCGTTCATCGACGACCCTGAACAGTTCGACTTCGGTTTCTTCGGCATTGCTCCCAATGAGGCGGCCGCTTCGGACATCCAGCAACGGCTCGTTCTGCAAACGGCCTACCACGCGCTGGAAGACGCCGGGATCGACCCACGCGAACTGCGCGGTTCGGACACCGGGGTGTTCGTCGGCGTGATGGCGAGCGACTGGGGCGCGCTGCACCTGGCCGATTACGCGGGCATGACCCCCCAACGCGGGGTCGGCAACGGGCTGAGCATGATCGCGAACCGTGTTTCCTATTCTTTGGACTTGGCCGGGCCGAGCCTGTCGGTGGACACCGCGTGCTCGTCGTCGCTGACTGCTGTGCATCTGGCCGCCAACGCCCTGCGAGGCGGCGAATGCGGCATCGCGATCGCGGCCGGAGTGAACCTGATGCTCACCCCCTCGTTGTCGATCTTCTACGCACAAGCGGGCCTTTCCGCCCCGGACGGGCGGTGCAGGCCCTTCGCGCAATCCGCCAATGGCATCGGGCGCAGCGAAGGCGTCGGGGCGGTGGTCCTGCGCCGCGCTGAGGACCGTCCGGACAACGCCCCCTCGCCGTACGCGGCGATCCACGGCAGCTTCGTCGGGCAGGACGGACGCAGCAACGGCATCACCGCGCCCAGCAGGCGCGGGCAAGAACGAGTGATCCGCTGCGCGCTGCGCAGCGCGCAGCGCTCCGGCTCTGAAATCGACTTCGTCGAGGCCCACGGCACGGGCACTGTCCTCGGTGACATGATCGAAGCACAGGCGCTCGGCACGACGTGCGGCGATCGCGCGCACCGCCCGGCACTGGTGATGGGCTCGGTCAAAGGGAACATCGGCCACGCGGAGGGCGCGGCGGGGATCGCCGGATTCATCAAAGCGTGCTTGTCCGTGCATCACCGAACGGTCCCGGCAAGCCTGTTCGCCCAGGATGAGAACCCAGCCCTCACATTGGGACAGCGGGGCATCCGACTTGCCAAATCCGCCGAGAAACTGCCCCAAGGGCAAGTGTTCGCAGGCGTGAGCAGTTTCGGCATGGGCGGCACCAACGCGCATGTGGTGATCGGCTCGACGCCGCGGCGGCGCCGTCCGACCCGCCCAGGCGGCGTGGGAGTGCTCACAGTCTCTGCGAACAACACCGCCGCGCTGCGGCGCAATCTGCGCGATGTGACGGAGAAGTTCGGCGAGACGGATCACTGGGCACGGTACTGCTATTCGACGAACCAGGTGAAGTCCGGCGGCCAGCGCCGAATCGCCCTTGTCGCCCGCGACGGCGCGGACCTGGAGAAAGAAGCCCTGGTGGCCGAGCACAGGCTCACCCAGCAGGCAGAATTGCCATCGCGGGGCAGACGACCGCGAATCGCGTTCTTGTACACCGGCCAGGGAGCGCAGTACCGGTCTATGGCCCTGGCGGCGCGTGACGACCATCCAGGCTTCGCGGCCGCCCTGGAAGCGGCCGACGCTCTTGTTCGCCCGTCGTTCGGGGGATCGGTCATGCAGGCGATCGAGCGCGGCGAAGACCATCGGGGGCGCCCCCTGGACGACACGGCAGTGGCCCAGCCCGCCCTGTTCGCCGTGCAATACGCGCTGACACAAGCGCTCGCAGAACACGGGGTCCGCCCTCACGTCGTGCTCGGCCACAGCGTCGGCGAAATTGCGGGATGTGTGGCGGCGGGTGTGCTCACCGCCGCCGACGCGGGGGCTCTCGCCGTCGAGCGGGGCGCGTTGATGGGGGCGCTCCCTGCGGGCGGCGCGATGTTAGCCGCTCGGCTTTCAGCGCACGACGCCCGCCACATCATCAGCGGCGAGGTGGCTTTGGCGGCTGTGAACGGAGCGACCAGCGTCGTGTTCTCCGGTCCCGCCGAACAAATCCGACGAATAGCGGCACAGCTGGCGGAAAGGGGCACGCGCACCCGAGCGCTGCGCGTCTCCCACGCCTTCCACTCGCCCGCGATGACCGCAGCGGCGGACCCGTTGGCAGCAGCCGCGCCCACGCCAGCGACGGAAGGGAACGGCGTGGCGATGATTTCCTCAGTGACCGGCGAGGCCCTGAAGCCCGGATCTGTGGACGGCGAGTACTGGCGGAACCAGCTGCTCGCCACGGTGGAGTTTGACGCGGCGCTGCGCTCGCTCGCCGAAACGAAGCCCACGCATGTGGTCGAGATCGGGCCGCAAGCGGTTCTGCTCGGACTGTTGCACGCCTCCGGCCTGCTGTCGGACAGCGTGCGGACCGCTCCTATCCCGCGCGACGGCGCGAGTGGGCTCGAATTCGCCGACGCTCTCGCGCAGCTGTGGCAATCCGGGGCAGATGTGCGATGGTCGCCGCTGTATCAGGAGCGCGACCGCGTCATCACCAGGCTCCCCTCGTACGTCTTCGCTGATGAAGAGCGGTTCTTCGCTTCTGCGGCGACCGTGGGCCCGACGCGGGCCGCCGCAGCGACCCGGTCCGACAAGGAGAGCGTCCCCGACCTCTCGCAAGCCGACGCCCAACTCGAAGCGGTCCTCGCCGCCGACGCCCCCGAACCCGGCGGCACATCGGACAGGTCGCGGGGCATGAGCGCCGACACCGTCCACAGCGCCGTGATCCGAGTCCTGGCCACAGTCGGCGGACACCGGGAAGAGGTGCTGCGCCCGACAGCGGACCTGCGCGAAGACCTGGGCTTCGACTCTGTGCAAGCGATGCAGTTCGCGGATCGGATCGCATCGGAAGTGGACATGCCGCAACAGCTCGATCCGACTGCGTTCGGAGAGGACCTGGTCACTGTCGCCGACCTGACCCGGCTCGTCGTCGCCCGCGCGGGTTTGGACCGGCTGTCGAACAATGCCGCGCAACGATAGCGCCCCACGCTGGAAAAGAGGAATCATGGCCCAGACGCACATCTTGAGCATCGGCACCGCGTTGCCCGGCCCGCCCATTGACAACCCCGCCCTGTGCAAGCGGATCGGCGCGCAACCAGAATGGATCGACCTGTTCGTCGGCACCCGCACCCGGCATTTCTCCGTTGACTTCGAAACCGGCGAGCAAACCCACACACTCGCCGACCTCGCCGCCTCGGCTGCGCGCCAGGCCTTGACGCGGGCAGACGTCGACCCTGGCGAGGTGGGGTTCTTGGTCTTGGGCACCGCAACGCCCGACTATTTGATGCCCACCACCGCGAATCTGGTCGCAGACACTCTCGGACTGAACCAAATCCCTACTTTTCAGCTGCAATCGGGCTGCTCCGGAGCCATAGCCGCGTTCGAGGTCGGCGCGCGGATGCTCGACGAGGACCGGCGGATCGGGCTTGTGCTCGGCGGCGACCGATGCTTCAAACACCTGCCGCTCGACCGCGACACGAGTTCGGCGATGTCCCCTTCCGAGCTCATCAATTTCGTGCTGTTCGGCGACGGCGCGGGCGCGGCGGTCCTTTCGCTCGACCCCGACGGAGCACAGCTGCAGATCACCTCGTTGATAAACCAGTTCCGAGGGCTCGGGCGGGAGCGAGGACAACTTGTCAACTGGTTCGGCACCGCTGACCGGCACCTGGACCTCCCCGGCCTCCAAGAAGACTACAAAGCGATCGAGAAATGGGTTCCCGAACTGTCCAAGGAAGTCTTGTCCGCGCTGTTGCAGACGGCGGGCGTCGCACGGGAAGACCTCGACTTCCTCCTGCCGCCGCAACTGAGCGGCCGGATGACCGAGCGCATTGTGCAACATATGGGTCCCGCTGCGAACTGCAAGGAGATCTCCGTGGTCGCGGACACCGGGAACACCAGCAACGCCTTGCCCTTCCTCCAACTCGACGAGCTGGTTCAGACCATCCGGCCCGGCGAGAACGCGGCAGTCGTCGCGATCGAATCCAGCAAATGGATCGAAGGCGGCATGATGGTGGAGGCAGTGGCATGACCGTCGAGCCCGACACGACAGCCCGCGCGTTGTGGAATTCGCCCCCGATCGAAGGCCGCCAGGCGTTGGCGGTCCGTTTCACCGATGTCGTCACCGCACTTTCGGAGGCGGACGACAGAGCGGTGACAAGGACCGGAGCCGTGCTCAAACATATCGAGACCGCCGATGTGCCCCCAAGCGTCCCCACAGCGCGCATCGCGGTGCTCGGCACATCGACCTTAGGCCCCTTGCACGCGCCTCTTTTGGGGGCGCTCGCCGCTCGGGGCATCGCGGCGCGCGCCGAGTTCGGCGACTTCGATCGTCTGATCGCCGAGCTTTTCGACCCCAGCACGCCCGCGCTGGCACATGACCCGACTGCGGTCGTGCTCCTGCCCGACGGCGAAGCAGTTTTCCGCCGCGTCGCCGTGCCGTTCACTGCGGCTTCGGCGGCGAGCGCCGTCGAAAGTTTCGTCAACGATCTCATCTCGGCGATTCGGGCTTTCCGCGCGCGCTCAGCCGCTCCAGTCGTGGTGCCGACGCTGCTGTTATCGCCGGAGCGGTCGTCGCTCCTGCTCGACCTTCCCTCCCGCGCTCAGCTCGCTGCCGCGTGGAACCGTGCGAATCTGCGCCTGCTCGAACTCGGGGAAGAGATCCCCGGAGTGATCCCGGTCGACATGAACCAGCTGGCCGCGCATGCTGCCGGACCTGCGAGAGATCCCCGGCTCGCCGCGTACGCGCAGGCACAGTTCACCGAGCCTGTGCTCCTCGGCTACGCGCGGCAAACAGCCGCAGCGGTCGCCGCGCTTCTGGGGCGCACCTGCAAGTGCTTGGTCCTGGACCTGGACGGGACGATGTGGGGCGGCGTCCTGGCGGACGACGGCCCGCTCGGAGTCGTCAGCGGCGAAGGCCGTGTCGGGGAAGCCTTCGCAGAGGTGCACGACGTCGCGCGCCAGCTCTCGTCGCAGGGCGTGGTGCTCGCTGTCGCGTCCAAGAACGACGACGAAGCAGCGCGGGCGGCGTTGACCGAGCACCCCGGCGTGCGACTGAACGTGGCGGACTTCGCGGTGATCGCCGCGAACTGGGACCCGAAGCCTGGCAACGTGGCTGGGATCGCGGAAACCTTGAACATCGGGCTGGACTCGCTGGTCTTCCTCGACGACAATCCGTCCGAGCGGGGCGCTGTGCGCGCCGCCTTACCGCAGGTGCGCACGATCGCGGCGAACGCAGACGACCCCTCCTTGTCCGCGCCCGCGCTCTTACGGGACGGCGTGTTCACCTCCTTGCGGATCACCGACGAGGACCGGCTGCGGCCGCAGATGTACCGCGCGGAAACCGAGCGGGCGAGCTTTCGCCAATCAGTCGGAGCCGTCGAGGACTATCTCGCCGGGCTGGAGACAGAAGTGACCATCGCAGCGGCCGGCGAACAGGACGTCGTCCGGCTCTCGCAACTCACACTGCGCACCAACCAATACAATCTGACCACGGCCCGGTTGGACCCGGACGCGGTGCGGTCCGTGCTGCGACGGCCGCAGTCCATCGTGAAGACAGTCCGCTGCCACGACAAATTCGGCGACCACGGGCTCGTCGGCGCCTTGTTCGCGCAGATCGACGGGGACCGGCTGGAAATCATGCATTTCGCTATGTCCTGCCGGGTGCTCGGGCGGGGCGTCGAAGCGGCGGCGTTGCGCGCGGTGCTGGACGAAGGAGCCGACCGGGGCGCGCGCGACGCGGTCGGCTCCTTCGTCAGGAGCGCGAAGAACGGGCGGGCGGCCGATTTTTTCCGCCAATCCGACTTCATGCCTGACGGAGCCGACACCACGGACCAGATCGGGACTCGCACGACGTTCGTCCGCAGCCTCTCGACGCTTCCCGAACCCCCGCAACACCTCACCGTCACGATTATGAAGGAGAAACCTTGAACCCCGCCGAGTTCCACGAATTGGTGGTCGACGAGACCAGTCTCGCCATCGCGGTCGACGACCTCAAAACCCCGCTCGACGAGCTGCCCGGATGGGACTCGGTGTACATGCTCAAACTCATCACCGCGATCGAGCAGCGCACCGGCAAGCCCGTCTCCGTCTCCGCGCTGTTGGACGCCAGAAGCCTGGACGACGTCCGACAGGCTGTCGCCGCCTAATGGGCGCCCCGAGCGGTTTGCCTGTCCACGCCGACCACAACTGGCATGCACTGCCTGTTTTTTCGCGGGACCGGGCCGCGCGGCTGACCCGTTCCAAACAACCGAACGCACACCAGAAAGGACAAACCGCATGACCCGGACCTTTGCGCCGATTCCCGCGCGGCGCAGGCACACTTTGGCATTCTTGCGGTCCATCCGTTCCGCCGCGCCGGTGTACCTGGACACAGACGTGGATGTTTCCGCGTTGGTCGCGCACCGCGCCTCGTCCTCCAAGCGCTACTCCTACGTGACCTACGTGTTGGCGGCGCTCGGCGAGACGCTGCGCAAGCACCCGGAAGCCAATGTCTGCGTCGGCGGGCCGTGGTTCGCCCCGAAGCTCGCCAAACAGACGGCTGTCGACGTCAAACTCGCGTTGGACAAGACCGACGAGGGGGTGCGCCACGTCGCCTCAGCGGTGATCGCCGACGTTGCCGCGCTCCGGCTGGAGGAGATCCAGGACGAAGTGGACCGCTTGCGGGACACCCCGGCAGCGGAGCTCGAAGAATTGTCGGGCTCTCGGGCGTTGGACCGCTTGCCGCCCCTGCTGGGATCGGTGGCGTTCAGTTTTGCCACCCGACTGCCCACACGAGCAAGAGTGCTCGGCACGGTGGCGGTGAGCAGCCTGGGGCACGCGGACGTCCGAGGCTTTTACTCAGACGGCGGCACCGTGCTCACCATCGGCCTCGGCGCGATCCGGCATCGCCCGGTCAGCGTGCCGGACGGTCCGGGCAAGCACACCGTCGAGTCCCGCCCGGTGCTGCCGTTGAGCCTCACGTTCGATCATCGCGCCCTCGACGGCGCGGCGGCGGCAGAAGTGCTGAGCACCCTCGCCAAGACGCTTCGCGATGGAGCGGCGCGATGATCCAGTCCGTCACGACGCCAGACGAGCGCGCGGACCTCCCGAAGATCAGCGACGGCGTGTTCGTCGCTCGCGCGGATGTGGAGGACTGGGCCTTCGAGCCCGTCTCGCACCGCGCGATGGAGAGGCTGCTCGATTGCGATTACCCTCAGTGGCAGGCCGCCCGCTCCGACGAGTGGCGGGCCTGGTTCGCCGCGACCCGCCACTTCGCCAAGACGATGGTGGCCCGAGTGGCTGATGTGCACATCGACGACGTCGAGATGCGGCGAACAACGTTCCGGCGGCCCGAATTCGTGCTCCGGGGATCGGGCCGCCGACCGGTTGCGGACGCCAATCTCGCCCACACCCGCAGCACCGCCGTGATGGCGGTGAGCGTCCGCGGGCCCATCGGCGTGGACGTCGAAGCGGCGGACCGCAAGCTCGACAGCTCCGGCTTCGCGCAGGCTGTGTGCCATCCCGAAGAACTGCAGATCTACGAGCGGCTGGGTCCGCAAGCCCGGCAACAGATGCTCGTGCGGGTGTGGACCTGGAAAGAGGCCGCCACCAAAGCCATGGGCACAGGTCTGACGACACAGTTCGCGTCGTTGCGCGCCCACCTGGCCCTCGCGGAAGTCATCGATCCGCGCGGCGGGCGTTGGCGGGTGCACACACTGCGCGGGGGCGGCTACCAAGCGGCGGTCGCATCGGAGGCGCGGCATGCATGAGCTGGCCGAGCGGGCCGATCTGGTCCGGCTGCATTCCTTCGCCCAAGGGCTCTCCGCCGCAGAGACAACGAGAATCCTGAGCCGGATCGCCACCATCGACGACGGCCCCGCAGGATGGGCGACGGTGTGGTCGCAAGAAGGGTCGCGGTGCCTCTCCCGAGACGACAAAGCCGGAGCTATCGCGCGGTTCAACCTCGCGCGGTTCCCTTACCCGCACACCGACGACGGACACGCGGCGCTGCGCAAGTGCGTCGCGGTCGCGGGGGAGGCGGCCAGCGCTCAGGGCCTCTGCCGCATCGAGGCCGATGGGGCGCCGGCGTGGTATCAGCCCGCGCCCGGCGCAACATCTGGGCCGAATCTGCTGGTGCTCTGCGGCGGCATCGTGAGCGTGAAAGAGCAATGGCTCTCGATGGCAGAGATCGGCCGTCGTTTGTCGATGGCGATTCTGCTCACCGAGCTGCCGGGCGTCGGCGAGAACACGAACCCTTACGCGGCGGACGCTCCGGCGCGGCTCAGCTCGCTGCTGGACGCCGTAGAGCGCCGCAACCGGTTCGGCGCAGCTTTCCTGTTGGCGATGAGCTTCGGCGGCACGGTCGCGTTGCAGGCGGCGGGCAGCGACCCCAGGATCGGCGAGGTGTTCTCGGTGGGTCCGCCGATCCGGCATTTCTTCACCGATCCGCTCTGGTGGGAGAGGACGCCGCAGACGACAAAAGACGCCCTTTCGGCCACCACGGGCAAGCCTGTCGCGGCATTGCCGGACTTTTTGCCCTCGCTGGCGCTCACCGACGAGCAACTCAGGAGGATCCGCGTGCCGGTGACGGACATCGTGAGCCTGCGAGACGAGATCGTCCCCAGGAAAGACCCAGAGCTGCTGGAGTCCGCTGTGCCGACCGCCCGCACCATTGCCTTTGACGACGTGCATGGCTCGCCGGGCCATGTGCAGGACACCAAAGCCCATATCGCGGCGGCGCTCGCGGGCTTCGCCGCGCGGCACGCAGAGAGCGCCCTATGAGCCGAGCGAGCACGCAGAGCTGAGAAAGAAACCGACGTGACCAAGCTGCTGTGCTTTCACCACGCGGGCGGCAGCCCTTCTGCCTTCCGGGCATGGCAGACCGCCGCGCCCCCCGGGATCGAAGTCGTGCCGGTGGAGCTGCCGACCACTCGTCCTGTGGCTGGTCGCAGAGTCCACACCGGCGCTCGTGAGATCGTCGAACACGTCCTGGACAAGCACGCGGCGGCGCTGCGGGAAAGGCACGCGTTGTACGGGCACAGCATGGGCGGCTTGCTCGCGTACCTCGTGGCGCGCTCGGTCCTCGGCTCGTTCGAGTTCGCCCGGACGTGCACGCTGATCGTCGCCGCGAGCTGGTCGCCCCGGCTGCGGCCCATCACCGACGTCGACGCGCTGACAGACCCCGAGCTCGTCGAGCTGCTCGCCCGCATCGGGGGAGTCCCCCAAAGCCTGCTCAACCGACCCGAATGGCTGTACCCCCTGCTGCCGCTCGTCCGTGACGATCTGCGCCTGTGCGCAGATTACCAACACGACCCTGTCGATGACAGGCTTGCGATTCCGGTGCATGTGATCGGCGCGCGGGAAGACCGTTTGGTGTCCGCGCAGCAGATCCAGGGGTGGGCCGAGCTCAGCGGTTACACCACAATCGAGCACCAGCCCGGCGGCCACTTCTTCGAAGCGAGTCCGGAACAGCTGCGCGAGCGCGTGTTCGAGCTGGCGGCCCAAAGCTCCGCGGGCGCCGGTGGCCTCATTTGACCGCCAATGCGGAAACGGGGCTGCCGGAGGCCCCGGTGAGGGGCAGCGGCGAAGCCGAGAACATGAACTCGTAGACCCGGTCGGCTTTGCAGTCGGCCGACAGCGCGTCGAGGTCGAACATCTCGCCGAGCGCCAGCCCGGTGTGCACGAGCGCGACGATGTGCAGCGGCTGCCAGCAGTCGATCTCGTTGGGCAGCACCTCGACGCCCCAGGTGTCGGTCGCGACGGCCGCTATGTCCTTCTCGCGGAGCCAGGGAGCGGTGTGCAGCGACAGACCTGGGGAAGCGCCGCCCGCGTAGTCCGCCCACTTGCCGCGCCTGGCCCCCAAAAAACCTGTGCGGACGACCAAAGCGTCTCCCGGGCGGATTTCGACGCCCTCCGCCGCGAGGCATTCCTCGAGCTCGTCGGCGGTGATCGCGTCGCCAGGCTCCAGGGCTTCGACGCCGCGGTGCTCGGCGAGGTCGGCGAACACGCCCCGAGTGACGATGCGGCCCGTGTAATGCTGGACGCCGTTGCTGCGGGAGCCGCTGGTCCCGGCCTCAGCGGCCGGACGGCCGTTGTACATCCGGCCGCGCCAGAAAAAGTGGCACAGCGCGTCCCATTGTGTGCCCGACTGCGTTGGCATCACCAGCACATCGTCGTAGTAGCCCGCGCACGGGCGCCCGTCTGACTCGCTGAGCTGGGCCAACGCTGCTGTTTCTTTGGCGGTTTGCTCTCCGGCGAGATAGCCGGGCCCCGACGCGAGTTGGTACAGGACGGGATTCGACCTGCCGAGGTATCCGTTTTGCGGCCCCCTCATGTCGTAGGGCATCGTCAGCGAGACGATTTTTCCGACCCGCACGAGCGCCGCCGCTTCGCGGACCTTCTCCTCAGTGATGAGGTTGATGGTCCCCGCTTGGTCGTCGTCGCCCCATCGGCCCCAGTTGGAGCATCGCGCGATGTACTCCTCCAAGATCTCCAGTCCGTCTGCCATCAGAACCGCGCCGCCCGCTCCGTTTTGAAGGTGTCGTCGAGCCAGTCGAACATCCGCTGGTGGAAAAGCAACAACGCGCCCGTGTGGCAGTGCTCCCCCGCGCCCTCGTCCGCGGTGAAGCGCGCATAGGTTTTCTCGCAGCGCAAAGCGTCATAGAGCTCTTGCGGTTGCCCAGGGAAGAAATGGTCGTTCTGCGCCTCGCAGACCAGCACAGGGCACGAGATCCGCTCGACCACATCGGCGAGGTCGTATTTGCCGACCACATCGATGAGCCCCTGGGCCGTCTGCACCCCGAATGTCCAGAGCGCGTTCGAGAGCAGCCACCACAACGAGGTTGGGGCGTGCGAGCGGTTGGCGATCAGCTGGTCCGCGGCCGCGACGCGCTGTTCTGGGCCGAGTTGCCCCAAGTGGCCGCCCGCCGCCGCGGCCTGTGTGAACGCGCCGCCGCATCGGAACACGCCGTCGAAAGCGACACAGGCCGAGACGCGGGGCTCGAACGCCGCCGCCCGGGCGGCGAGATAGCCGCCCAAGCTCATCCCGATCAGCGCTATACGTTCCGGGTCCACTCCGCGAAGGCCCAACGCGAAATCGACGGCAGGGGTGACCACAGCCTCCCAGTCGTGACGGAAGAGCAGTTTGTTCAACCGCAGCGCCGCGCCTTGGCCGGGGCCTTCGAAAATCAGGCAGTTCCAACCCCGCCGCCGGGCCGCTTCGCCCACCACGAAGAACAGCTCTTCGGCAGTCGAGTCGTAGCCGCCGTGCGCCAGCAAAGTCGGCCCGGGCTGTTCCCCGGTGGAGTTGAGGTAGTACCCGGCCAGGGAGGTCCCTTCATAAGGAATGCTCACACGCTGCCATTGGGCCTGGATCTGGGGCGCGGCGCAGAACGTCTCGACAGACCGTTGGAAGGTTTCCCGCACACGCGGGTCGCGCGACGGGTCGTCCCGGAGGAAGAACTCAGCCGTCCGGTAGTAGTTCGAGGCCCGCAAATAGGCCTCGCTCGCACTGACGCAGTGGCCGCCCGCGGCGGATCGCTCGGCGACAGCGGCGATGCGGTCCGCGAGGGCTCGCCATTCCCCGTACCACGACTCGCGGTCGCCCGGCACGATCCGGGCCGCGGCCGACAACACTTCGCCGATGTCGGCTCCGCCGTAAGGAATGTATCCGACTGTGCGCAGAGTCTCGTATGAGAACGCCTCATCCGTGTCGAAGATGAATCGCATGAACACTTCCTCACTCAGGTGCTCTACTCTATAGCAACAAAAAGTTGCGTTAGGTTCAGCTTGGCACGGCCAGAGCAAGAAAGCAACAGCGAAAGACAACACATGGGCAAAAAACAAACCTTCCAAGGAGTTCGGCCCGCCGGCAGAAGCTCGGCTGTGCGCGAGGCAGTGCTCGCGGCAACCCTGCGCACGCTCATCGCCGACGGATACGCCGCATTGAGCGTCGAGGCCGTGGCTTCCCGCGCAGGCGTGAACAAGACCACCGTCTACCGGCGGTGGGCGACGCGGGACGATCTCCTCGCCGACGCCCTTGCGACGTGGTCGCAGGAAGCGATCCCCATCCCGGACACCGGCAGCGTCGACACAGACATGCTCGCCCTCGGGGGCGCGTTGGCCGAACAACTCAACGGCGGCGTCGGCCAGCAAGTCGCAGCGGCCATGCTCGCCGCGAGCCACCGCTCGCAGCAACTCCGCGAGGCCACTCGGAACTTCTTCGACCAGCAGCGCGTGCGCGCGACCCCCCTCGTCCGCCGCGCGGTCGAACGGGGCGAACTCCCCTCCGACACCGATGTCGACGCTTTGCTCACCACATTCCGCGCCCCGTTCTTCTACCGAGTCGTCACCACCGGGGACCTGATCGACGAACACCTCATCACGCAAGCAGCGCACGTCGCGCTCACCGCGGCCCGCGCGGGGGTCCTCTCCGCGCAGAACTGAACCGCCCACGACTTGTCGTGCGGCTTGCCGGACCTTGTTCGTCCTCGCCCAAAGGGCTTACACGAGTTTTCTCGCTTCGACCAAAAGGAACTTCGGCGACGAAAAATGCTCCTGCCACCAAGGGTCGAGCATCTGCTCCGCCGAAGGACGCGGCTCCTGCAGCCCGGTGACCGCGAACCCGGCCTCCACGAGCAACGCGCTGTAGGACTCCAACGGACGCAGCCAGTACGTGACCGGCACGGGCGATTTCACGCCGTCCACATCAAAGCACCGACAGGCACTGTCATTGGCGAAGTACTCCTGCACTGCGACGCCTTGGCGCGTGAAACACGGGTGCAGCATCAACACGACAGCCCGCCCGCCAGGCCGGAGGACACGAGCGGCCTCGGCGAACGCCGGGGCCGGGTCTTCAAGGTCGTTGACCACATGGTTGAACACAACAACGTCGAAAACATCGGAGAACTCAGCCGGCAAATCGCCGATGTCCGCGACGCGGTGTTCGACATCGAGCCGGAGCCGAGCCGCCTCCAGCCGAGCCGCCTCGACCAGCTCGGCCGCGCTGTCCACGCCGACAACATGCGCGCCCCGTTCCGCGAGCGCCCGCGACAAATACCCCTCGCCGCAGCCCGCGTCGAGCGCGCGAAGGCCTTCGCGCGCCCCGACCATGGACAGCACCGCGACATCCGTGAGTTCTGTGCGATACCGGTCCCGCCTGCGGCGAATGATGTCGATCCAGAATTCCGCGTTCAGCGCGTAGCTGGTCGCGCCCATCGCCTGATCCGTCAAAAATCCTCCGAGTCGGGCTGAGAGGTCCGGCCCACTGCGCCGAACCCAGGGCCTGCTGGTCATGAACCGATGTGAGTCTTGCCCGAACAGCCTACCCTGGAACGGGCTCTCTTCGCAGAACCCGCCGGCCACGGGAAGCGCCACTGGAATGCGGGGTTTCCCGCCTGTCCACACGATCTCTTGCGGGCTGTGTGCAGAACCTCCTGGCCAGGGACGATAGCGTATAACGATGTCTCGTCCATATATCTCGGTTTTCTTGTCCATAGCTGCGCGGAGCTCATCCTCTGGGCCGCGATGCGTCCTCCGCCGACGCAGCCCGGCGGCGGTCGCCGCAGTGCTGCTCGTCGGTGTGAACGGCCCGGAACCGATCGGCACGATGGACGCGCACGCCATATCGCCGTCCACGACGGCGGTGATCGACAACCTCGGCGACTCGACGGTCCTAGGGCTTTCCGTGGAGCCGCCGGGCGGTTCCCGGAAACCTCCTGGAGCAATGTTCGCCGAACTGCGGCTGAGCTGGCAGCAGGGCATGGCTCTCCTCGGCTTCACGGAACAAATGTCACACGTTCGCGGCTGAAGCGGGGTTTCATCGCGTGACACGACTTCCGCAGTCGCAGTTCCACGCCCCGTGAGATGTCATCGCGCGGGAATCTTCCAGGGATGCGCCCGAGCTTCTTGATGTCCGCGCGAACCAGCTCTCCTGGGCGTTCTCGATCGGAGCGGACGGCGAAGCCGCGGCGCTCTTGCGGGTTAGTCGGCCCACGGCAGCAAGACGGCCTTTCCCGTCGACTGCCGGTTCTCCACCAGGCGGTGCGCCTCAGCGGCTTGGGAGAGCGACATCTGCACGCCCAGCCGAACAAGGAGCCGACCGCTCTCCACGTGGTCGGCGAGCTCGTCGAGCACGGGCCTCAGCACTGCGGGGCCAGCGTGGAGGTACGGATAGAGGGTGAAGAAGTTCAGCGTCTGGTTTTTGGTGAGCCGTCCCGCCTTGAACTCCGCGAGGAAATCCAAGACGGGCGTCGTCTCGTCGGCGCCGCCGTAGGCGCTGAGACGGCCAAACGGCGCCAGCGAGGCGATCGATTGCGTGAACGACTCGCCGCCGACATTGACCAAAACGGCGTCGACCCCCCTTCCGCCTGTCGCGTCGAACACCTGGGCGCTCCAGCCTGGTTGCGTGTAGTCGACCGATTCGTCCGCGCCGAGCTCGATGGCGCGGCGGCGCTTCTCCGCGGTGCTGGCCGCCCCGATCACCCGGCCTGCGGCCATGATCTTCGCGAGCTGGACAGCCATGGATCCCAGGCCGCCCGCCGCGGCCATGATGAGCACCGAGTCGCCTGCGGCGAGCCGCACACCATCGCGCAGAAGGAAATAAGCGGTCAGCCCTTGCACGAGCAAGGCTGTGCTCTCTGCGTACCCGAGTCCGGGCGGCAACGGGTGGACCGAGTTGGCCGAGACGGCGACGTACTGCGCGTAGCCAGCAGGTTCAGCCCCCGAGAGAAAACCGAAGACTCGCTCACCCACCTCGACGTCCGACACGCCTTCGCCGACGGATTCGACCGTGCCGGCGAATTCAGATCCCAAGATGTGGGGCAAAGGCGGTTGAAACGGGTACTTGTTGCGCCGCTGATCGATGTCGGCGAAATTAATCCCGGCAGCCTCGTTTCTGACCAACACCTGACCAGCGGCGGGCTGGGGCTTGGGCACATCCTCGTACACGAGGTCTTCAGGCTGTCCGTGACGGTGAATCCGCACGGCTTTCATCATCTCCAATGTCATCGGTGGGTATCCTTTGATCGGTCCTATATGTCAAACTAGTTTACACCAGACTCGGCATGCACGACTCTCGAGAGCGGCCAAAGGCCGCCCGAAACACGAACGGCAAGCGCTGCGGTTCGTCCATCGGACGTTGCCGTCTGGGCGAGCGGCACCGCATGAAACCCGGGGCGCTGCACACCGCGAGCGCCGGGAAACGCCGAGCACGAGGCTTCACCCCGCGCTGGTTGGCGACGACCCTCAACCTCGCCGCTGCCAAACTGCGCGGATTGAAAGACTTCCTCAAGCATCAAACTGACCAAGCCCGCAGACAGTCACCCGCGAGCCCAGACAAGCGACGCCGCGCAAAGCGTCTCGCGGACTAGCGGCGAGACCCGAACGCGCCGCCCGTGGTCGGACCCGCCGCGCGGGTAAACTGAGCCGCTTCGAGAGGAGCGGCCACCAGTCGTCCTTCAACCCCGAAGAAGCGGCTCAGAACAGCGCAAAATTAAGTCCGGAACAGCAAAACCCTCTCGCCGAAATCATCGGGAGAGGGTTTTCACGTTCTCGGGCTATCCGCGTCCAAGTTTCGCAAACGCATGCAGTTCAGATACGCAAACAGCCCTATTGTGGCCAGAGCCGGGTTCGAACCGGCGACCCCACGCTTTTCAGGCGTGTGCTCTACCAACTGAGCTATCTGGCCCGAAAGGGCCACTAACCCTAGCATGAGGCTTCCTTCGCGGGCAAACCTCTAAAAGCCTGGGTGCGAACCAGTGAGCAGGACTTTCCCGTTGTCTTCGCTGCTGGCGCGGATGTCCCCGACCAGCCAGCAGTCCACATGCCGGGCGGTGAGCACGGCGAGGGCGCGGTCGAGGTCTTCGGGGGCGAGGATCGCGAGCATGCCGACACCGAGGTTGAAGGTCTTTTCGAGTTCGGGGAGCTGCACCTGGCCGGTTGTGCGGATGAGGTCGAAGACGGGGCCTGGGGTCCAGGTGTTGCGGTCCAGGACGGCGGTGAGGCCTTCGGGGATGACGCGCTCAAGGTTTTTGGCGACGCCGCCGCCGGTGACGTGGCAGAAGGTGCGCACGGTTGTCTCGGCGATGAGGGCGAGGCAGTCTTTGACGTAGATCCGGGTGGGTTCGAGGAGTTCCTCGCCGAGGGTCCGGCCGAATTCGGCCACATGGCCGTGCAGGTCGAGGTTGGCTTGTTCGAGCAGAACGTGGCGGACCAAGGAGTAGCCGTTGGAGTGCAGGCCGGAGGAGCGCATGGCGACGACGACGTCCCCGGGGCGCACGCGGTCGGGCCCGAGCACGGAGTCGGCTTCGACGACGCCGACGGCGGTGGAGGCGAGGTCGAAGGCGTCGGGGTGCATGAGGCCGGGGTGTTCGGCGGTTTCGCCGCCGAGCAGCGCGCAACCGGCGAGTTCGCAGCCTTTGGCGACGCCGGAGACGAGTTCGGCGACGCGCTCGGGGACGAGTTTGCCGCAGGCGATGTAGTCGAGCAGGAAGAGCGGTTCGGCCCCGCAGACCACGAGGTCGTCCACGACCATCGCGACGAGGTCGAGGCCGACGGTGTCGCGTTTGTCGAGTTTCGCGGCGATGTCCACTTTGGTGCCGACGCCGTCGGTGGAGGCGGCGAGCACGGGCTCGCGGTAGCCGTCTTTGAGGGCGAAGAGCCCGGCGAACCCGCCAAGGCCGCCGAGGACTTCTGGGCGGGTCGCCTTGCCCGCGAAGGGGGCGAAGAGCGAAACGGCGCGTTCGCCCGCTTCGATGTCCACGCCGGAGGAGGCGTAGGAAACCGGACCGGAGGCCTCAGAAGGTGGTGTCACACTGTAGATCCTCCCATGCGCGGGGGCGGGGCGGCGCCTGCGGGTGGGAAATCACAGGGAAGGGCTCCTTGGTCTCAGACGGCGGCGCGGAGCCATTCGGGTTGTGGGTCGGGCACGGCGGCGATGAGCTTTTGGGTGTACTCCTCGCGAGGGTCGCGCAACACTTGGGCGCAGGAGCCGGATTCGACTGTTTTCCCGGCTTTGAGGACGACGACCCGGTCGCAGAGCTGGCTGACGACGGCGAGGTCGTGGGTGATGAAGAGGGACGCGAACCCGTGCTCGGCGCGCAGGCTCGCGAAGAGTTCGAGCACTGTGGCTTGCACGGAGACGTCGAGCGCGCTGGTGGGCTCGTCGGCGATGACGAGTTTCGGCTCAAGGGCGAGCGCACGGGCGAGGCCGACGCGCTGGCGTTGGCCGCCGGACAGCTCGTGGGGGTAGCGTTTTTCGGCTCCCTGGGGCAGCGCGACGCTGTCGAGCAATGCCCGGATTTTCTCCGCGAGCTGGTTTTTTTCGAGCTTTCGGTGGATGACGAGGGGTTCGGCGACGCATTGGCCGACGGTCATTCTGGGGTTCAGACATGTGGCGGGGTCTTGGAAGACGTAGCCGAGGCTGGCCCGGAGCTGGCGCTGTGCGCGGGTTGGGCCTTTTGCGAGTTGTTGGCCGAGGAATTCGATCCGTCCGCCGCTGGGTTTTTGCAGTCCGGCGAGGCAGCGGGCGATGGTGGATTTTCCGGAGCCGGATTCTCCGACCAGGCCGACGGTTTCGCCGGGAAGGATGGTGACGCTCACCCCGTCCACCGCCGGGGCGGCGGCCCGGCCGGGATAGGCGACGTGGAGGTTGTCGATCACCGCGATGGGAGCCGTTTGTTCCAAACCGTGACTCCTAGCTCTGGGTTTCTGGGGGGTTGTCGGCGCTGTGCGCCGCAGTGTGCGTGTCGGCTTTGAGCTGTTTGATCCGGGTGAGGGCGGCTGGCCATCCCAGCTCGCCGGATTTCGCGGCCTCCAACGTGGCGGCGATTTCCGCGGCTGCGTCCTCGGGCTCGGGCTCGGGCTCGGGCTCGGGCTCGGGCTCAGGCTCAGGCTCAGGCTCAGGCTCAGGCTCAGGCTCAGGCTCAGGCTCAGGCTCAGGCTCAGGCTCAGGCTCAGGCTCAGGCTCAGGCTCAGGCTCAGGCTCAGGCTCAGGCTCAGGCTCAGGCTCAGGCTCAGGCTCAGGCTCAGGCTCAGGCTCAGGCTCAGGCTCAGGCTCAGGCTCAGGCTCAGGCTCAGGCTCAGGGGGTGATTGTGGCTCGAACAGCTCCGCCTGGCCCGGAGCCTCGTGCGGTTCGGGGGTTTCGGGTTCGCGGGTTTCGGGTTGGGGCTCTGGTTGCGCTGCTGGCGGGCCGAGGACCGAGGGCTCGAACAGCTCTTCCTGGTCTGCCGGCTCGGCGTCTGGTTGCGCCTCTGGCCACCCCTCTTGGTGGGCGGCAGTGACGTCGAGACGAGGGGTCGCGGCGAGCAACGCCGCGGTGTACTCGCTGCTCGGGTTGCGGAAGACGTCGCGGACCGCGCCGGACTCCACGATGTCGCCAGAGCGCATGACCACGACGCGGTCGGCGAAATTCGCGACCACCCCCAGGTTGTGGGTGATGAAGACGATGGCGGTGCCGATCCGGTCGCGCAGATCGGCGAGCAGCTGCAAAATCTCCGCCTGCACGGTGACGTCGAGCGCGGTGGTGGGCTCGTCCGCCAAAATCACCTTCGGGTCGCAGCTGATCGCCAGGGCGATCGCCACGCGTTGTTTCTGGCCGCCGGACAGCTCGTGCGGGTAGCGTTTGAGCAGTCGTTCAGGATCGGGCAGGCGGACCAAGCCCAGGAGTTCGGCGGCTTTGGCTTGGGCCGCTTTTTTGGAGATCTTCTGATGGGCGCGCAGGGTTTCCACGATCTGGTCGCCCACGGTGAAGAGCGGGTCGAGCGCCGCCCCTGGCTCTTGGAACACCATGGCCACTTCGGCTCCGCGCAACGCGCGCAGCTCCTTTTCGCTCCAACCGGTGATGTCCGACCCGCCGACCCGGATCACGCCGTCGCGGTGCGAGTTCTCCGGCAGCATGCCGAGCACGGCGCGCACGCTGACCGATTTGCCGGAACCGGACTCGCCGACCACGGCGAGGATCTCCCCCGGCGCGACGGCGTAGGAGACGCCTTTGAGCGCGTGCACGGGGCCTGCGTCGGTGGCGAAGAAAACTTGGAGCCCTTCGACGGACAGGGCGTGCGGGGCGTCCTCGAACACCTGGGGCTGGTGCTCGTCCCCACCGTCGGGAAGGACGTGGCTTTCGTCCTCGGCGGCGGGGTCTGCGCTGTCGAGTTCGGGTTCGGTCATGACGGGGCCCCCTCGTCGGCGGCGAGCTTCACGAGGTCTTTCGGGCGCAGTTTCGGCCTCGACCGCAGAAGCGGGTTCCCCGCTTCGGAGAGGCTTTCGCCGACGAACGCGGTGGCCAGGACCGCGAGCACGATGGCGACGCCGGGGAAGACGCTGGTCCACCACACGCCGCCGGTGATGTCGGGGATGCCTTTGTTGACGTCGTAGCCCCACTCGGCGGCTTGGCTTGGCTCCACCCCGAAGCCGAGGAAGCCAAGGCCGGCGAGAGTCAGGATCGCCTCGGAGCTGTTCAAGGCGGCGATCACCGGCAGGCTTTGGGTGATGTTCGGCAAGACGTGGCGGAAGAGGACGCGCCCGGTGGAGGCGCCGCAGACGCGGGCGGCGTCCACATACGGCTCGTTTTTCGCGACGAGCGCGCTCGCTCGGATCACCCGGTAGTACTGCGGGATGAAGACGGCGCAGACGGCCAACGCGCCTGCGGCGACGCCGGTGAAGTCGGGGAGGCCGTTGCCGCGCAGCCAGTGCGAGAGCGCCCCCGTCCAATTGCTGAAGCTGCCGGTGGCGAGCCCGACCGAGACGAGGATCGCGAGCAAAAGCGAGGGGAAGGCGTAGAGCGAGTCCATCACGAGGGTGAGGATCCGGTCCAACCATCCGCCGAAGTAGCCGGAGACGAGGCCGAGGACCACGCCGATCACACCGGCGATGACGAGCGAGACCAGGATGACCTCGAACGCGGTCTGTGTCCCGTAGACCACCCGCGAGAACACGTCCTCGCCTCGGACGGAGGTGCCGAAGACGTGCGCCGCGCTCGGCGGGGCCTGCCGGTCGAAGTCCACCCCGTATTTGTTTTTGGTCTGGTCGAACGTGTAGGGCGCGATCCACGGCGCGAGGACCGCGACGCACAGGAGGAACGCCATGAGGGCGAGCCCTGCGAGCAGAATGGCGCGCTGCGCGCCGTGGACATTGCCGAAAAACCGCTTGCGCCGGGCGGTTTTCCCGGTTCGGGGGGCGAGAGCCTCGGGCTGGTCGGGCCCGGTCTCGTCGGTGAGGACGAGGGCGGTTTCGGCGGGCAAGGGGAAACCCGCCGGGTCGGCGGACCCGCGCGCGAGGGCGTCCCTTTCGGCGTTTTCCTTTTCCGGTTCCATCAGAACCTCACCCTCGGGTCGATGAGCGCGACGACCGCGTCCACGAGGACGCTGAACAACGCGATGACGATCACCGAGAACACGACGATGCCCTGCACGGCCTCGAAGTCCCGTTTCACGAGATAGTCGGCGAGGGCGTGCCCGAGGCCCTTCCAGTCGAAGGCGTTCTCGGTGAGGACGGCCCCGCCGAGCATGGCCGCGGTCTGCATGCCCATGACGGTGATGACGGGGATCAGGGCGTTGCGCAGCGCGTGCCGCCCGAGCACTTTGCGGCGCGGGAGGCCCCGCGCCTTGGCGGCCTCCACGTATCCGGCCTGGCTGGTCTGGATGAGATTGGCGCGCACGAGGCGGAAGAGGACGCCCGCTGTCATCAGCCCCAGCGCGAGGGCGGGCAGCACGGCGTGCTTGAGCACGTCGGCGACGGCCGACCAGTCCCCGGAGAGGAGCACGTCGACGATCATGATGTGGGTGCGCGGGCGCAAGTCCGCCAGCTCCAGTTCGACGAGCGTGGACGAGCGCCCGCCGTTGGGCAACCAGCCCAACCACACCGAGAACACGAGTTTGAGCAGGATGGCGACGAAGAACACCGGGGCCGCGTAGACGAGGATCGCGGCGAGCCGCGACACGACGTCGGGGAAGCGGTCCCGCCGAGCCGCGGCGAACCGGCCGAGGGGAAGACCGACGAGGACGGCGACCAGCATGGCCCAGACCGCGAGCTCGAAGGTGGCCGGGGCGTATTGCGCAAGCACCTCCGAGACCTTCTGATGGTCGGTGGAGGTCGTGCCGAAATCGCCGGTCGCGAGCTTCTTCAGGAAGTCCCAGTACTGCTCGTAGACCGGTTTGTCGTACCCGGCCTCGTGTTTGCGCCGGGCGATGTCGCCCGGCGACGCGCGACCGCCGAGGGCCGCGGTGATCGGGTCACCGGAAAGCCGCACGAGGAAGAACACCACGGTGACGAGGAACAGCACGGTGGGGACCACCAGCAGCACCCGGACGGCGAGGTAGCGCGCGAGGCGCCCGAAGCGAGAGCCCGGGCTGAAACGCAAGACTGGGTTCATGCCGCCCCGCCCCCCGATGTCCTGAGCGAGCCGACCAGGAGCTTGGATGGCCCGCTGATCGCCTGCCTCTGGCCCGTGACATGGTCGGTGGTCACAAAGATCTGATGCCCGGTGAGCAGCGGGATCACGGACACCAGCTGCGCCGCCTCGCGCTGCGCCCGCGCGAGGACCGCCGCGCGGCGCGCGGGGTCGGGTTCGCCCAGCTCGCTCTGGATCAACTGCACGAGCACCGGGTCGGCGAACCCGTTGTTGATGAAGTTCTCGTCCACGAAAAACGGGGTGAGGTAGTTGTCCGGGTCGGGGAAGTCGGGGAACCAGCCGAGCTGGAAGAGCGGATAGCTGCCCTTGGCGTACTCCTGGTTGTAGACGGTCCACTCCGTGGACTGCAACTGCACCTGGAAGAGCCCGGTGGCCTCCAACTGGGCTTTGACGAGCGCGTACTCCTCGGAGGAGGACGGCCCGTAATGCTCGGGGGTGTACTGCAGCCGGAGCGTCACCGGGGTCGGCATGCCCGCCGCCCGCAAGAAGCCCTCGGCCTTGGTTGTGTCCGGGCGCTCCCCATAGGTTTCGCGGAACGCGGGGACCGACCCGAATTGGCCGCCCGGCACAACAGACCAGGCGGGCTCGAACTGCCCGTGGTACACGTCGCGGGCGAGCGCCTGCCGGTCGACGCTCGCGGCCACCGCTTTGCGCACGGCGAGCTTCTGCTCGTCGGTCTGCCCCGGCTGGGCGCCTTTGTTGAACACGAGGTAGCGCATCTCGCCGCCCGACCCCTGGAAGAGCTTCACCCCAGACGTGTGGGCCAGCTCGTCGTAGTCCGTGGTGGAGAGCGTGTGGTACACGGCGTCGATACGGCGCTCCAACAGGTCGAGCTTGAGGTTCCCCGCGTTGGCGTAGTACCGGAAGACGACGTTCGACGTGGCGGGGCGCCCGTAGATCCCTCGGTAGCCGTCCCGTGCTTGGAGCAGCACGAGATCGTTCTTGCGGTAGGTCGCGATCGTGTAAGGGCCTGCGAAAGGAGCCCTCGCGACGATCTCGTCGTCACTGAGGACCCGGTCGGCGGGAAAGACCCGCTCGTCGAGGATCGGGCCGGGCATGGAGGCGAGGACCTGCGCGAACGTCTGGTCGTTGGGGACTTTGAGCAGGAAGTCCACGGTTCGCGCGTCCGGGGTTTCGACCCGGTCGAGATTGTGGAGGAGCGACTGCGGCCCGTTGGGGTCGTTGATGCGTGTGATCCGGTCGAAGGAGAATTTGACGCTCTTCGCGGTGAGCGCGTGCCCGTTGGCGAACTTCTGATTCGGCCGCAGCACGCAGCGGAACCGGGTCGGTTCGGCGAAATCGCAGCGCTCGGCGGCGTCCGGGGCCGGTTTGTCGTCGCCGTAGGGGAAGTTCAAGAGGAACGGGTAGATTTGCCCGTACAGCGTGTACGAGCCGTTCTCATAGGACCCTGCCGGGTCGAGCGTGGTCACATGGTCGGTGGTGCCGATGATGAATGTGGAGTCTTTGGGGATCTGGCGGTAGCCGTGGCCGATCCCGCACGCGGCGGCGAGAAGTGGCAGCGCGAGGAGGATGGGCAAGCGTGCGAGCGTGCGCATGCACTCCTCTCTCCGTGGGGCTCCAGTGAGCGGTGGGGCTCAAGTGCGTCCATATTCCGGCATAGACCCCGCGAGCGCAACCGCAACGACCTCCGTGGCTACAGACCGGGCACGCCCGCGAAGACTTTCAGAAAGACGTCGTGGATCTGCACTGTGGCGGCGTCGGAGTAAAAGCCCCGGCGCACCGAGCTCTCGCCCCGGTACAGCTCCGCTTCGACGGGGTAGTCCCCTTGGACGAGGTACGGGTGGGCAGCGGAGGGTTCGGGCAGCCGGTTCGCCGCCGCGAGCAACTCCGACCACACAGCGCCGGAAATCGGCTTGGTGACGTGCATGTCGGGTTCCTCGGACCCGTCGACCGTGCCGTAGTCGCCCTTTTTCAGCTCCACCGAGCCCGGTTTGGCGACGATGATGTACTCGTTGTGGTAGTTGGGCGTCGCGTTCCACGGGAAATGGTCGGTGGGCGGGTAATGGTTGCCGAGGTAGGTGTACACGACCGAAACGCCTCCGTCGTCCGCGACCGCGGGGGCGGCGGGCGCGAGCGCGGCCCCCAGCGTCGCGGCGAGGAGCAAACCCGTTCTACGCATGTGGCACACCTTACAGCATCACGAACTGGCCAGTCTCAGATATACGGCTGACGGCCTGGTTGGAGCGGTTCTCCGTTCGGATCGGCCGGCCACTGGCTGGGCCCCGCCATCTGGCTGAGCACGTTCGGCAGGCCAAGGGCCTCGTCCACTGGCGTGAGCGCAGCGTCGACAGGCCCCGAGCAGGCGGCGCGGTCGTCAACGATCTCCCCGCCGCGCCACTGGACGAGACGGGGTCCGCCTTGGCATGATCCGCCCGTGTCTGCGAGCGCCTGAAGCACCGGCCGTCCGCCCCCGTCGCGAAGCGGGGTCGAGGAGTGCGAGACGTCGTCGCCCGCGCCGTTGCGGACCACCAAGTCCGCCGAACCCGGCCGGACGGTGACGGTGTACGTGGCCCAGCCCAGCGCCCCTTGCCGCGCAGCGGGCACCGTGCGCGTGACGTCGACCGAGGTGGAGTCATCGGGGGCGGGAGCGGCGTCGGCCAACGCCGCCGAGGACAGCCCCGCAGCCGCGGCAGCAGCAAGAACAACAGCGGCGAGAACAAGCGTGCGCATGTGGCGTAGCTTACCTCCTCGCGGACGCCGTGACCATCTGCGATCGCCGCCCGAACATCCGCGCCGCCCAGCGACGCGGGGCTAACCGACCTGGCCTTCCAACACCGACTTGCCCAATGCGGCCTCGTCGGGCAGCTGGATCGGGTAGACCCCGTTGAAGCAGGCCGTGCAGAGCCGGGTGAGCGGTTGCTCGGTCGCGGCCACGAGCCCTTCGAGCGAAATGTGGCCGAGCGAGTCGGCGCGGATCGAACGACGGACGCCTTCGAGCATCCCCTCGGGCCCGTCCGCCCCGTTGGCGATGAGCTCGGTCGTGCTCGGGAAGTCGATGCCGTAAAAGCACGGCCAGCGCACCGGCGGCGACGCGATCCGCACATGCACTTCGACAGCCCCCGCCTCGCGCAGCATCCGCACCAAAGCCCGTTGCGTGTTGCCCCGCACGATCGAGTCGTCCACCACCACGAGGCGTTTGCCCCGGATGACCTCGCGCATCGGATTGAGTTTGAGCCGAATGCCGAGCTGGCGGATGGTTTGCGACGGTTGGATGAAGGTGCGCCCGACATACGCGTTCTTGGTGAGCCCTTGCCCGTAGGGGATGCCGGAGCCCTGGGCGTAGCCAATGGCGGCGGGGGTGCCGGACTCGGGCACGGGGATCACGAGGTCCGCGTCCACCGGGTGCTCTTCGGCGAGGCGGCGGCCGATCTCCACCCGCGCCGCGTGGACGGAGCGCCCGGCGATGACCGAGTCGGGGCGGGCGAGATACACGTACTCGAAGACGCAGCCCTTGGGCTGGGGGTTCGCGAACCGGGTGGAGCGGACCCCGTCCATGTCGATGGCCAGCAGCTCGCCCGGCTCGATGTCCCGCACGAACGAGGCCCCGACGATGTCCAACGCGCTGGTCTCGCTCGCCAACACCCAGCCGCGCTCCAACCGGCCCAGGCACAGCGGGCGCACCCCCCACGGGTCTCGGGCCGCGTAGAGGGTGTTCTCGTCGAGGAAGGTCAAGCAGAAAGCGCCCCGCAGGGTGGGCAGCAGCTTCAAGGCCGCCCGCTCGATCGCGGTGCGCCCGCCCAGGTCCTCGAGTTCGAGCTGCGGGTCGTCCGCCATGCGGGCGAGCAGTCCGCAGATGAGGTCCGAGTCCGTGCCGACAGTGTCCCGGTTGTAGTTCCTGGGGTCGACCCGCAGCAGGCTCGGGCTGGCCGTGCTGCGCTCGAGGAGTTCCAGGGTGTTGACCAAGTTGCCGTTGTGGCCCAAGGCGAGGCACCCGCCGGAGGCGACGGTGCGGAACACCGGCTGCGCGTTTTCCCACACCGGGGCCCCGGTGGTCGAGTAGCGGCAGTGCCCGATGGCGATGTGCCCGGTCAACGTGGAGAGCGAGGACTCGTCGAACACCTTGCTGACGAGGCCCAAATCTTTGACCACGAGGATGCGGCTGCCGTCGGAGACCGCGATCCCCGCCGCCTCTTGGCCTCGGTGCTGCAGGGCGTGCAAGCCGTAGTAGGAGAGTTTCGCGACGTCCTCCCCCGGGGCCCAGACGCCGAAGACGCCGCATTCTTCGCCAGGAGGGTTCTCAAGGGGGTCCGGAGCAGTGGTCACAGAAGATCTCCAAGCTGACGAGCGGGCTGTGCTGCGATCAGTCTACCGCGCGTTCCGCTCGCGGGCGAACCTTCCTCGGCCTCGTCCTCGCGCAACCTGCGCAGGACCGCGGCGGAAATCTCGGCCATCGCGTCGAGCTGGTCCGGGGCAAGGGCTTCGACGAACCAGCGGCGGACGTCGCGGACATGGCGCGGCGCGGCGCGCTCGACGGCCTCGCGCCCGGCCCGGGCGAGCACGACGAACGCCCCCCTGCCGTCGGCCGGGCAGTCGTCCCGCCTCACCAAGCCCCTGCGCTGCATCCGGGCGACCTGGCGCGAGAGGCGGCTTTTCTCCCAACCGAGCCGCGCCGCGAGCTCGCCGGGGCGAAGCCGGGGCTCGGCAGCCTCAGACAGCTCCACGAGCACGCCGTAGTCCGACTCGGACAGTCCGTCGCGCCGTTGCAGCTCGCGCCCCAGACGCGCCATCAGCACAGCGCGCATGTCGAGGAAGCCGCGCCAGGCGGCGGCCTCGCGCTCGTCGAGCCACCGGGGCGGAATAAACCCGGCGCCGGGATCGTTTCCGATTCTAGTTGACATATCAACTACTTTATCCAAAGATCGGAAGGAAACGTCATGCCAGCCATCACCGCGGACGTTCTCACCCTGCCCCGGATTCCCGCCCCGGACCCGGCCACGACCACCGAGCGCCCGGTGCGGTCGGTGACCACCGCCCCCTCGGGGTTCGAAGGCGAAGGCTTCCCGGTGCGCCGGGCGTTCGCCTCCGTGCCCGCCGCAGCACTGGACCCGTTCATCCACATGGACCAGATGGGCGAGGTCGAATACGCCCCCGGCGAGCCGAAAGGCACGCCATGGCATCCGCACAGGGGGTTCGAGACCGTCACATACATGATCGACGGGACCTTCGAGCACCGCGACTCGAACGGCGGCAGCGGGACCATCCTGGACGGCGACACCCAATGGATGACCGCGGGCCGGGGAGTCTTGCACATCGAGCGCCCGCCCGAGCAGCTCGTGGCCTCCGGAGGGCTCTTCCACGGCGTGCAGCTCTGGGTGAACTTGCCGCGCGCGCAGAAACTCGTCGCGCCGCGCTATCAAGACATCCGGGGCAAACAGGCCGCTTTGGCCGCCTCGCCCGACGGCGGCGCGCTGGTGCGCGTCATCGCTGGCGAGCTCGCGGGACAACGGGGCCCAGGGGCCACCTCGACCCCGATCACCATGGCCCACGCCACGATCAGCCCCGGGGCCCGGCTCGCCCTGCCGTGGCGCGCGGACTTCAACGCCCTGGTGTACGCGCTGGCCGGAACCGGGTCCGTCGGCAGCGAGGCCCGGCCCGTCCGAAAGGGCCAGCTCGCCGTGTTCGGCAGGGGCGACGTGCTCACCCTCGCCGCGAGCGCCGCGCAAGCTTCCGCGGAACCAGCGCTCGAAGTGCTGCTCCTCGGCGGCAAACCGCTGCGCGAGCCCATGGTGCAGTACGGGCCGTTCGTCATGAACACGAAGGAGGAAGTGATCCAGGCCTTCGAGGACTACCAAGCCGGCCGGTTCGGCGTCGAGCCCGCCGAAGACCCGCCCCGCACCGTCTGAACCGCGCGCACCAGAACCTCCGCCACCGGGAAGACCAGCGCGATCCTGGCATTTGTTGCATGGGTCACATAGTTGCGAACTGTGATTTATGCCCCACTTATCTCGTGATAGCAGGCAAATACTTCACTCGGGAAGGGTAGAATCAAGTGATCCAGGCAACTCGAATATCTGGGACTGAGGAGACAGAGCGATGAAACGGCGCACATGGCTGGCGGAGCTGGACCCCGTCGCCGACGAGGCCTACTGCGAACGACTGGCAACTCTTTCGGAAGGGTCCGTGCGACGGTCGTTCAACCCCTTCACAGACATCGACTGGGACTCGCCCGAATTCGCGGTGACCCCGAACGACCCGCGCTGGATCCTGCCGCACGCCGACCCGATCGCGAGGACCGACTGGTACCAGTCCCTCTCCGAGGAACAGCAGATCGAGGTCGGGATGTGGCGCCAGGCCACGGTCGCCAAGACCGGGCTGCAATTCGAAGTCGCCCTCATCCAAGGCATGGTGCGCTACGCGGTCTCGCTGCCCAACGGCTCGCCCGAGTACCGGTACTGCACCCATGAGGTCGCCGAGGAGTGCAACCACAACCAGATGTTCCAGGAGATGGTCAACCGCATCGGCGTCCCCGTGACCGGCATGGGCAGGTTCCACCAGTTCCTCACCAGCTACGGGGCCCAAGTCTTGGCGGAGCTGTCCCCCTCGGCCTTCTTCGCCTCGGTGCTCGCCGGGGAAGAGCCGATCGACTACGTCCAAAAAGCCATCCTGCGCGAAGGCAAAGCCCTGCACCCGATCATGGAGCACGTCATGGCGATCCACATCGCCGAGGAGGCCCGGCACATCTCGTTCGCGCACGAGTTCCTGAAACTGCGCACTCCCCGCGCGAGCCGCCTCAAGCGGTTCGCGCTGTCCCTCGCCTACCCGCTCATCATGCGCTACGTCGAGGAGCTGATCGTGGTGCCGCCGAAGTCCTTCTGGGACCGGTTCGACATCCCCAAGTCTGTGAAGAAAGAAATCTTCTGGCAGTCCGAGGAGTCCCGCGATTTCCGCCGCCGCCTGTTGGCGGACTCGCGCGCGCTGGCGCACGAGATGGGCATTATGAACCCGGTCGCGAAACTGCTCTGGCGACTGCTGTCCATCGACGGGCGCCCGTCGCGGTTCCGCAGCGAGCCGCAGCGCCGCCACTTCGAGCCTCGGGCTGAAAAACCCGCCCTCGTGGCCTGACCCGGCGTTCGGACCCGCAGCCCCCATGCCGCACGTCATCACCCAGTCCTGCTGTAGCGACGGGTCCTGCGTTTTCGCCTGCCCCGTGAACTGCATCCACCCCACCCCGGACGAACCGGGCTTCCTGACGGCGGAGACGCTGCACATCGACCCCGCCGCCTGCGTGGACTGCGGGGCCTGCGTGCACGCCTGCCCGGTGGACGCGATCGCGCCCGACTCGAAGCTCACCGCCGAACAGCTGCCTTTCCTCGAAATCAACGCGTCGTTTTTCCCGAAGGGGAGCCGCAAAGCGTGGTTCAGCCCCATGCTGGCCCCCATCCCCGAAGCGCCGAGGCTCCGGCCGCGCCGGACCCCGCTGCGGGTCGCTGTGGTCGGATCGGGACCGGCAGGCATGTACGCGGCGGACGAGCTGCTGACGCAGGCGGGCGTCGAGGTGAACGTCTTCGACAAACTGCCGACGCCGTACGGGCTGGTGCGCGCGGGCGTCGCCCCGGACCATCAGCGCACGAAACATATCGCGAAACTTTTCGACCAGATCGCCGACCAAAAAGGCTTCGCCTTCTACCTGAATGTCGAGGTCGGGCGCGACATCACCCATGAGGAGCTGTTGCGCCACCACCACGCGGTGGTCTACGCCGTCGGCGCCTGCTCCGACCGCCGCCTGAACATCCCCGGGGAGGAGTTGCCGGGCAGCTTCACCGCGACAGAATTCGTCGCTTGGGCCAACGCCCACCCGGAGCAGGCCGAATTGCCCGTCCAGTTGGACCACGAGCGAGCGGTCATCGTCGGCAACGGGAATGTGGCGCTCGACGTCGCCCGCATTCTGACCATGGACCCGCGCGCCCTCGCGGCCACCGACATCTCCTCCGCCGCGCTGGCGGCGCTGCGCACCAGCAGCGTGCGCGAAGTGGTCCTCGTCGGACGACGGGGGCCGGAGTTCTCCGCGTTCACCATGCCCGAGCTCATCGGCCTGACCAACTCGGCACAGGTGGTGCTCGACCCACCGGCGCGCGCGCTGGTGCGCCAAGCCCTCGCGAGCGCCGAGGACCCTGTCCGCACAGAGAAATTGGGGCTTTTGGCCACCCTGGCGACCCGGCCCTCCGGCTCCGGCCGCCACATCCGGCTGCGCTACCGGCTCACCCCCGTGCGGGTTGTCGGGCAGGACCGGGTGGAGAGGGTCGAATTCTCTGCGACGAACACGGCCTTCGCGGCCGACAGCGACGAAGCCGAACGGTCCCCCGAGCCGACAAGCATGGCGGCGGGGCTCTTCGTCACCTCGATCGGCTACCGGGCCTTGCCGGTGCGCGACCTGCCTTTCGACGAGTCAGCGGCGGTCGTCCCGAACAAAGACGGGCGGGTTGTCGAGCCTGGCACAGGCGAGGCGAAACCCGGGGCCTACGTGGTCGGGTGGATCAAACGCGGCCCCAGCGGGTTCATCGGCACCAATAAAAGCTGCTCCCGCGAAACCGTGCGAGCGTTGGTCGACGACTACAACAACGGGCTGCTGCCCGATCCTCCCGAACGCCCCTCGCAGCTGGAAAAACTGGTCCGCGCGCGACAGCCGGAAACCGTCAACCGCCAAGGCTGGCACAAAATCGACGCGGCGGAGATCGCCAGGGGCCGGGCGGCGGACCGGGTCCGGGACAAATTCAGCACGACGGCGCAGATGCTCGCCGCCGCGAACGCCCGGCCGTGACCCTCACCCTCGGACGTAGGCGACATCCTGCGCGTGGACGGTGAAACCCAGCCCCCGATAGGTCGCGAGCGCCGGGGCGTTCGTCTGCTCGACATAAAGCTTGGCCTGGGCCAACCCACGGCTGCGCGAGCCATTCCCGCAATTTCTCGATGCTCCATCCGCCCTGCTCCGGGTGCCGGTCGAACGCGGCGCTGTTCGGCGGGCTCTCATTTCGGCGGCTCCCCGAAAGCGCTCGCACCATTCTTGGTGATCGTCTGAGGCATGAACGCCTTATTCATATAGCTTGGATCGTACGCGAAGTACGGGCTGCTCCAGTTTGTGGCCAAGGCGTGGTTCTGGTTCACGGTGAGGTCGAAGCTGTAATGGCCGGCTGTCGCGAAACTCGCCTCTCGGAAAGACTCGCTCAGCCCGGTCTTCGGGGGTATGTGCGGCGCTGTGACTGTTTGCGCGTGCGCGGTCCAGTAGGCGGCGAGCTTGTCGAACGCCTCCTCCGCAGTGCCCTCCGGGTAATGCACCCAGTAGAAGACAAGGAGTTTGTAGGGGCTGTCCTTATCAGATCCGTGATCGTTGACTTTGTAATTGGTCGAGCCGCCGAACCCGCTGTCGGATGGACCGTCGCCTATCGCGTAATCAGCGTAAGACCAGCCGTCTGGGAGGCTTCGCAGGGATTCCTGCAAGTACGCGGTGATCCGGTCGCGGGCTTGTTCCGCTGTGAAGCCTGGGATGGGTTTTTTGGCCACCGGCCCTCCGTTCATGGCGTGGTCGATCTGATGGTTCGCCCAACCGCATCCGCTGACTCCGAAAGGAAGCAACGCCACAAGCGGCAACCGGAGCGCTTTACGGTTCATCATGGGTTATTGTTGTAGGCACGGGAACATCACCGTGACGGAATCGAGAGGAGAAACAAGGCGTATCTCCAGTAAAAGACGGCGGATAACCAGCAAACCGGGATGGCCTGACTTCAATTCTTAAGATGTATCCATCGGGAGAGGTTCCTACCCTATTCGGCTTCTCGGAATTTTCCCGTTCTTCAACACGCCATCCCCACGAGTGCCATACATCTCCGGTTTTTCTTACTAAGTCCGCAAAATCTGTTTTCTCCGCGACATGCATATCACGGCTATCGTAGTAGTGTATAGGCGCATTCTCTCCATCAATTCGGTCATCGCAAGTGTCCACCCCGCCGCCAGCGCCGCCATAACGGGCATTGTCAAGCGCAATTACCGTAGGGACCTCTTGAAGAGTGCGGCGCATATAATCATATAATGTTTCCTGCGCCTGCTTTCGGGTCAGTTCTGTGTGCATTGGTGATCCTCCTGAGGTGACAGGACTTTGCGCGTGGGTATGTTCCACAAGGCTTCTGCCTGCATTTGAGCATCCCGTCAATGTTGCGAGAGAGGCAATGAGAAGGACGGAGATGGTAAAAGAATTCAGCACAGGTCGCTTGTGTTGACTCATTCTTCATGCTCCGGTTCTTGTCCGTCGATGATTTTGCCGGTGTTCTTCAAGCCTTCGCTGTCTCGCTTGAAGTAGCTGCTATGCGCAGACCATCCTCATGAGTCATCGCGTGTGATCACTGGGGGTATGGGAACATGGTCATCACGCAACTCCGGTGGGAAGCAAGGAGTGTTTCCGCCGAAAGATGGCGGGAAGGAGGCAAACTGCGGCGGACGCGCCGTTATGTTCAGCGAGTACCCATCTGGCGAGTAGCCGTAGCGATTAGGATTGTCTGATCCTTTTCGTTCTTCCACGCGCCATCCCCATGAACGCCAGACATCTCCCACTTTTGCGACTAATTCAGCATAATCAATGCCCTGCGGCACGCGCATGTCCCGATAGTCATAATAGGAGATAGGCGAATTCTCTGAATCGATTCGGTCTTCGCATGTGTCCACACCACCGCCTGGGCTCAGGCGCGTGTTATCAAGCGAAATACCTTGCGGCAGTGCTTGAAGTGTTTTTCGCATATACTCATACAGGACTTCTTGAGCCTGCCACTGGCTTGATGGCTGAGATACGTTAGTCATGGTATTTTTTTCTGATCTATGGAATTTTCTTGTTTCGGAATTGGGCGTTTGAACGCTAGCAGGACCACCGCAACCTCCCGCGAGGACTACTGCCAAAACGCAGAGAAGCGTCAGCCGTCTACACCGGACTACTTTAGCTGTAGAAATACTCATTCATGCTCCGGTTCTTGTCCGTCGATGATTTTGCCGATGTTTTTCAAGCCTTCGCTGCCTGGTTCGAAGTAGCTGCTGTGCGCGTCGAGGCTCAGGCCGGTTCCGTACCCGTCTGGCCCTGGGTCGGTTTTGAACTTGGTGACGTCGGTCCAAGTGTGGGGGTCAACACCGAGGGGGTGGACGCCGACGCCGTCCCCGGCGTTCGCCACTTTGATGACGTCGTTTTCCGCGAGCGCGTCGAAGACCCTCGCGTTGGGGTTGAGGTCGAGCTCGCTCGCGCTTGCGGCGAACGCTCCTGGGGAGCCGACCTGTATCACCGCGTCTGCGTCGAGATGGTTTCCCCCGGTGGCGGCAGCGCCGACGACGGAGGCGCCGTAGCTGTGCCCGATGACCGTCTGGTGGGCGCGGCCTAGGTGCTCGTCGTCGTGCGAGGCGCGGATGCCCGCCTGGTACTCGCTCAAGTACGGCGCTCCGTCTTTGGCGAATTTGGGGTCACCGGCCCATTGGTCGGAGCCGTCCAACTGGCCGGTGATCGGGTCGTAAGCGGTCATGGGCCGGTCGTAGCACATCCACGTCGTCACCGAGACGTCACCGGCCTTCAAGGTCGGATCTGCGTTTCGCGCCGCTATCTCCATATCCTGTGCGTGTCCGTCGCAGATGCCCATTCGTGAGAGGTCTTGCCCGGTCCCTGGGACGAAGGTGTCCACTTTTTTGGCGTAGTCCGAGTTGTTGATGGCGAGGGCGGCGTGCCCTTTGCCGTCCACGAAGGTGAGGAATCGCGGCGGGTTGCTATTGCCCAAAGTCCGTTTGAGGTTGTCCAGGCCGTCGATCTCGTGTCGCAGCTCGTCTGTTTTCCTCTTCCAGTCCTGGTACGCGGCGCTGCCCATCGGGAGGTTGTCCGGCCCCCAGTCAGGCGCGTGCCGGTTCAAATCGTCCAACTGCGCTTGTTTCTCGGCGCGAATCCTCTTCAAGTTCTCCTTGTTGTAGTGGTCGCGCCCGAGGTGGTCGGGCGGGTCGACAGGGATGCCCCCATGGTTGCCGATATCGGGGTACCGCTTGTAGATGTTGTTTTTCTCGTCCTCATTGAGCTTCGACCACAGATCCCGCAGCACATACGGGTCTTTGGGAATCGGTATGACACCGTCCGCGATCCCTTTCGCGGTGTCGTGGGCCGTTTTGTCCGGGTCGTACGGTGTGTAGGGGTGGCCGTTCGCGTCCAACGCGAGGCTGTTGAAGTCCATCGCCTCGCGGACCTTCGCGCCCCACTCGCGACCGAGGTCTTCGAGCTGCCCGACGAGGTTTTTAAGGTCTTGGGTCAGCTCTTGAGCCTTGAACTGGAGCAGCTGCCCGACCTGCCACGGAGCCCCAGACGGGACCGAACCGGGTTTGACATGCACGGCGAAGTCCTGGGCGACCTCGAACGGCTCCCCGCAGTCCCAGGTCTGCGACCCGTCCGGCGAGGCCACGAACATCGCCATCCCCTCCACCCCGGCGACGAACTGGCGCGCGGTGTTCGCGGACTCCGACAAGTACCCGCCTGCCTGCTTGTACGTCTCGGCGGCGTGGAGCAGCATTGCGTGCTCTGCGCCGTAGGTGCGCCCGAAGCCCTCCGCGCGCTCTCGCAGCGCGTCCGAGGCCGCGCCGGTCCACTCCTGCCCGCCAGCGGGAAAACGCAGACGCTTGGGGAACTGCGCCTGCTCGTCCGCGATCTTCCCCGCCCGAGACTGCAACGCCTGCGCCGCCGTGCTGAGCACGGAAGGGTCCAGTTTCTCCAACAGGGCGCGGGTGAACGGGGCGCTCATGTGCCCACCCCCGAGCGCTCGATCACCGCCGCGCCGTCCTCGTCGGTCGCCCCAACGGTGTCGGCTGCCTCGACAACGGCGTTCCCGAGCCAGTCGTGCCCGTCCGCGAACCGCCGCAAATACGCCTCCTGCCCGTCCGCCACAGCCCGCAGCGCGTCCGCCACGTCCAAGCCCTCCAAACCGGCAGCGGCCTCCCGAGACGAAGCCGGCGTCTGGTCCGCCCGCAACCCCTCGCCGTCCGCCAACACCTCCCGGCCCGCCTGCCGGGCCTTGTCCACATCCAACCGTAACGTCATCGACGCGCCCCATCTCGGGCTTGTTTCACCAACGCCTCACGCTGGCGCATCTGCACAGCCTTCTCGCCCGAGTACACCGCGAAACGCGAGCCGCCCATCTCGACCACCTGGTCCGGCGCGATCGGCGGAAGGCTCCGACGCGCGGCCTCCGCCCGCTGCCGAGCCGCCGCGTGCTGGTCCGCCTCCTCCTCGCCCATGCGGTCCATATAGTCGAAACGCTTCACAGCAGGGCCAACATCCTGATACCCCCGCCACTGCCCACGATGCAACGCCATACGCCCGTCTTCTCTCCTGGCTCCACGTCGCCAGATGGCGATTCGGTGTTTTTGTGGGCTCGATCATACATGCTCACCCAGCTTCTGTCACGAGCCTGTCGGTCACTTTTAGGAAGTTCTCGATCAAGCCAAAAAATTACTAAAATACCTGTTTGATAAATAATTTCTCAGAGAAGCCAGCAGCAATAAAGTATTATTTGGGAACAGGTGCTTTTGAGCTAAAACAGATAGCGTTGCGACCGTGACGAGATGCCCTCGGCATAAATCGTCCGACGATGGTAGAGCGCGCCATACGTGGCCTCGACCTCGATGCGCTCGTGCGAGCGCGTGAAAAACGGCGCATGACACGCGCCGACTTGGCCCGCCTCACCGGCCTTTCAACCTCGACCATCCAGAAATGGGAGAGCGGGGCGACATCCCCGAATATCGAGACCTTGGCGAAAGCCGCCGCAGCGCTCGGTGTCCCAATGCGCCGCATCATCAAAGTCCCCACCAAACGGCGCACACTGGCAGACTGGCGGCGCCTTTCCGGGCTCAGCCGAACCAAACTTGCCCGAGCAGCCGGTCTCACCACGCCCGCTCTCGCAGCCCTTGAACGAGGCGAAAGCCAACTCACCGACGAGAAGGCCGACCGAATCGCACCACACCTGAAAGCCACACACGCCCAGCTCCACGCCGCATGGCAGCGCGCCCGCGAACGGCCACCAGGCACACCGGCCTAGACGACGGCGCAGATGCTCGCCGCCGCGAACGCCCGGCCCTGAACCTCACCCTCGGACGTACGCGACGTCCTGCGCGTGGACGGTGAACCCCAGCCCCCGATAGGTCGCGAGCGCCGGGGCGTTCGTCTGCTCGACGTAAAGCTTGGCCTGGGCCAACCCCTGGTCCCGCAGGTGGCGCAGCCCGACCAAGGTGAGCGCCTTGCCCAAGCCCTTGCAGTGGCATGCCGGGTCCACCCCGAGGACATAGACCTCGCCGAGCTTGTGCTCGGTCTGCGTCTGCGGATGGGTCCTGGTCCAGTGGAAACCGATCAGGCGGTCCTGCTCATCGCGGGCCAAAAAGATCCCCGCCGGGTCGACCCACGGCTGCGCGAGCCGTTCCCGCAGTTTCTCGATGCTCCATCCGCCCTGCTCCGGATGCCAGTCGAACGCGGCGTTGTTCACTCGCAGCAACTCTTCGTCGTCCTGGGGGCCTTGGTACTGGCGAACCGACACGCCGTCGGGGAACACGGGTTCGGGCAGCGGGGGGTAGGCGAGCCATCGGCGCATCTGGCACAGGGTGCGCACGGGCACGAGGCCGTTGCGGCGGACGATGGCCTGCGAGGCGGGACTGTTCTCGTGGTCCCACAGGTAGGCTCCCGGGCCGGCTTCGTCCAGGGCGGCGCGGACCAGCCTGCCGCCGAGGCCGCAGGAGCGGTGCTCCGGACGGACCTGGACCTCGACCATGGCCGGTTGGCCGGGCCGGCCCGGCTCGATGACGGCGAAGCCCGCTTCGCCGCCCTGCGCGTCCCGCGCGAAGAGCCGCCGCGTCCCATTGGGCAGCTCTTCGCGCACGAGGTCGTCCATGTGTCAGCGAGCCGCCTGTTCGACGGCTTCGCTTTCCTCTGCGGATTCTTCTGCCTGGTCATCGTCGCGACGACGGTCTTTCGAGCGGACGTTGGGGCGCACTGCCTTGTAGCCGACGTTGCGCACGGTGCCGATGAGCGCCTCGTACTCGGGGCCGAGTTTGGCCCGCAAACGGCGCACATGCACGTCCACCGTGCGGGTGCCGCCGAAGAAGTCGTACCCCCACACCTCTTGCAGCAGTTGCGCGCGGGTGAAGACCCGGCCCGCGTGCTGGCAGAGGTATTTGAGCAGCTCGAACTCTTTGTAGGTGAGATCGAGCGTCTTTCCCCGCAACCGAGCGGTGTAGGTGCCCTCGTCGATGACCAGCTCCCCCAACGTCACCTTGTCGGAGCCGCTGCTCACCGCGGCCCGGCCGCGCAAAAGGCGCAGCCGCGCGTCGAGCTCGGCAGGGCCGATGCTCGCCAGGAAGAAATCGTCAATGCCCCAGTCCGAGGACAAGGCCACCAATCCGCCCTCTTGGAACAAAGCGGTGAGGACCGGGGAGGTCCCGCCGCCCGCGAGCACCCGGCAAAGCCCCCGTGCCGACCCCAAATCGGTCCGCGCGTCGACAATGACGACGTCGACCGGACCGACGTCGACCAATGCGGAAAAGTCCGGCACGATGACCCGCACGCTGTGGGCGAGCAAGCCCAATGCGGGGAGGGCGGCCTCTGGACGAGGGTCGGCGCTCATGAACAACAGGTCCATCGCGCCTCCAAATATGTCGTCTCGATCATCAATTTCTCGGCCGTTCGTCACAGAACCCACGACGATTGCGGCACTCATACTGTATCGCGCGCTGTCCTGCCCGCGCGCAATGCACAATGAAGCGATGTGGAAAAAGGTCCTTCTGGGCTTCGCGCTCCTGTGCGGGGTGCTCGTGCTCGCCGACTTTTTGCTCGCCGCGCACTCCGAATACCGCTTCTCCCGGGCGGTGCGGGGGGCCAGCGGCCTCAAAGGCGACCCCTCCGTCACCATCAGCGGATTCCCCTTCCTGTGGCACAGCGAACGCGGGCGGTACGAGAAGATCACCATCCAAGCGGCCGACGTGCCGCTCGGCGGGGGCCGGTACGCGGACATGGAGGCGACGCTGGGCGAGGTCTCCAGCGCGAAACGCGGATTCGCCATCCTCGGGGCCGATCGGCTCCATGTGAATTTCGCGAAGGCCCGCACCCAGCTCGACGCCCGGAACCTCGGCCGCTACCTGAACATCCCCGACCTGCGGATCTCCTCGGCCACAGCGCGCGCGCAGCAGATGCCGTACAGCTTTCCGCTGTTGCGCCGCACCCTCACCACCTATGGCGTGGTGCTGACCGGGACCATCCACCTCGGCGACGGCTTCGCCAGCCGGGTTGCCGTCCGCGCGGCGATCTGGCTCGAAGGCCAATCGGTGCGGATCGTGCCGGTGAGCCCCTACACGGGTTTGGAGGCCCCCGACGCCGTGCCCACCCCGCCGGGCTCGGAGTCCGACGTGCTGAACCTGTTCAACATCACCCTGCCGCAACTTCCGCTGCCATTCGACATCGCGGCGGAGCAAGTCAGCGTCGTGGGCTCGAAAATCGTGGTGGAAGGACAAACGAAGGAAATGGACGTGACCCCGCAACGGTTCTATTTCGCATGAACGCATCTCTGCCGCTCATCGCTTTGGCCGTCGCGCTGATCGTCGGCGTCGCCGTCGGGGCGCTGTGGCGCTCCCGACAAGGCAAAATCCGCCTGGCCAAACCCGGCCCTTCGGCGCCGGACCCGCATGTGGACGAATTGGCGGGGCACGGCGTCGGCTCCGGGGAGCCGGTCGTCATGCATTTCTCCGCCGCCTGGTGCGCGCCGTGCTCGGCTGCGCGCGCCGTGATCCAATCTGTCACCGCCGAGGGCCGGGGCCGGGACGTGGAGCTCGACCTCGACGAGCATTCGGCCTTGGCGCGCAAGCTCGGCGTGCTGTCGCTGCCGACCACGCTGGTCTACAACGGCGAAGGGACACTGGTGGCGCGCATCGCGGGCGTGCCGAAAGCGGACAAACTGCGGGCGCTGCTCTGAGCGGGCCCGCGCACCGCTCGCGATGCAGGCGCGGGCGGTCGCGTATGCTGGGCCCCATGGTTGTGCGCCTCACGAGTCGTCGTGCCCTCGACCAGGGCCGGTGCAGCTCGCAGCTGTGTCCGGCGAGCTGACAGACGCTCCGGCGTCCCAGACTCCTCGATAACAGAGCCCCACAAACCTTTCAGGAAATCTCCCCATGACCGCTCCCCCTGTCGGCCACGTCGACGTCCGAGGCCCCCGGTTCGCCGCGACCGCCACCACTGTCGTCCTCGCCGCCGCCCTTGTCCTTTCCAGAAGCAACCAGTTCGCGGCGTTGGCCCTGCTCGCGCTGCAAACGGCGGTCTTCGCCATCACTGCTGCCGTCGGGCCGAAGCGCGGCCCGTACGGGCGGCTCTACGCCACGTTGATCGCGCCGAGGCTCGGCCCGGCGCGGGAGCACGAGCCCGTCGCGCCCCTGCGGTTCGCCCAGCTCGTCGGCTTCGTCTTCGCCGGGACAGGTGTCCTCGCCCTCACGCTCGGCCTCGCCCTGCCGTCGGCCGTCGCGTCCGCGGTCGGCGTCGTCGCCACCGCGTTCGCGCTGTTCGCCGCTTTCCTCAACGCGGCGTTCGGCATCTGCCTCGGCTGCCAGCTCTACCCCTTCGCGTTGCGCCTTCGCCCACAGACCGCCTCCGAGGCTTGACGGGGAAACCCGACTGACAGAAAGGATCTGCCATGTCCCGTGAGCATGTGCTCGTCAGCGCCGATTGGGCCGCAGAGCATCTGAACGATCCCGCCGTTGTGTTCGTCGAAGTGGACGAGGACACCGAGGCGTACGAGTTCGGGCATCTGCCTGGAGCGGTGCGCCTGGATTGGCGCACCGAGCTGCAAGACCCGGTGCGCCGGGATTTCGTGTCCAAAGAAGGCTTTGAAAAGCTGCTCTCTTCCAAGGGGATCGCACGGGAGGACACCGTGGTCCTCTACGGCGGGAACAACAATTGGTTCGCCGCCTACGCCTACTGGTACTTCACCCTGTACGGGCACGAGGATGTGCGCCTGTTGGACGGCGGCCGGAAGAAATGGGAACTGGACGGGCGGCTTTTGACCGCGACCGTGCCCGACCGCCCGACGACCGACTACAAGGCCAGCGAGCCGGACACGTCGATCCGCGCCTTCCGCGACGAGGTGATTTCGGCAATCGGCACGGCGAACCTGGTGGACGTGCGCTCGCCGGACGAGTTCTCCGGCAAGATCCTCGCCCCAGCGCACCTGCCGCAAGAGCAGAGCCAACGCCGAGGCCACATCCCCGGCGCGATCAACGTGCCGTGGAGCAAGGCCGCGAACGAGGACGGCACCTTCAAGTCTGACGAGGAACTGCGCGAACTGTACACAGGCGCGGGCCTTGACCCCGGCAAAGAGACCATCGCCTACTGCCGGATCGGCGAGCGCTCCTCGCACACCTGGTTCGTGCTCAAAGAGCTCCTGGGCCAGGACAAGGTGAAGAACTACGACGGCAGCTGGACCGAGTACGGCGCCCTCGTCGGCGTCCCCATCGAACTCGGCGCCTGAGAGCGCGAGAAGGAGGAACACATGTGCGCAGCGCCTCGTCAAGGCCAAACCTTGCCCGTGAGCGTCAATTTGGAGAAAGAGACCGTGCTCACCGGCCGTGTGCTCGACGCGGAAGGATCGCCTGTGCCCGGAGCGTTCGTCCGGCTCCTGGACGGCGCCGACGAGTTCACCGCGGAAGTGGTGACCTCCGCGACCGGCGATTACCGTTTCTTCGCCGCGCCCGGCGTCTGGACGTTGCGCGCGATCTCGCGCCGAGGCACCGCGACGGTGGAAGTGCGGCCGGAGGGCGCGGGAGTCCACGAGCACATCCTTGTCGTCTCCGCCTGATACGCTAGAGCCATGGTCGTGCACTTTTTCGAAGCCCTCCTGGTGATCTCTGGCGTCGTCATCGTCTGGTTCGGCGGGTACCTGGCGAAGTCGCTCTTCACCGGCTCCAAGTGAGCGACCCGGCCCCGAAGAACCTCCCCGCCCTGCCGGGGCTGCCGTTGCCTGAGGACACGGCGAACCTGCGATTCGGCCCGGATCTGTCCCCGCAGCTGTTGGGGCTTTTGCCGTTGGTCGGTGTCTGGCGCGGGGAGGGCGAAGCCCATGAGCCTGGTCGGGGCGACTACCGCTTCGGCCAGCAGATCGTCGTCGCCCACGACGGCGGGGACTATTTGGTGTGGGAGTCGCGCGCGTGGCGGATCGACCAGGAGGGGAACTACGCCGGGCCCGACGCCCGCGAGTCGGGCTACTGGCGCATCGCCGCGAATGACGACATCGAGCTGGTCCTCACCCATGCCAGCGGGGCTGTCGAAGTCTATTACGGCAGGCCGCGGAACCAGATCTCGTGGGAGCTCGGCACCGACGTCGTCGTGCGCACGAGCTCCGGTTCCGCCAGCGCTGCCGCGAAGCGCCTGTACGGAATCATCTCGGACCCGGCGGCGCACGACAACGGGGAAGGCTCGCTGTCGGAGCGCGCCGGCGGCGACCTCGCTTATGTGGAGGAGCGCGGAACTGGCGACGGCGAGTTCTCCCCGTCGCGCTCGGCGCGTCTGCGGCGCTTCATCGGCTGAACCCGGCGTTCTGTTCGCCTGATTCGCCCAAGCGGCGGATCAGGCCAGCGCCGCATCGACCAGGGGGCGCAGATCCAGGGCGCCGTCGGGGTGGCGCAAGGGCTCCCCGTCCAGAACGCGCACCCGGCTCGCGAGCGTGATGGAGGCGGTCAGCCACACCCCGTCCGCTGCGCGCAGATCCTCCTGGGTGAGAGGTTCGGCGACGCATTCGAGCCCGATTTTCTCCGCGTGGCGGAACAAGGCGCGCATCGTCGTGCCGTGCAGGATGCCGTCGTCGGGCACGGGAGTGACGAGCTTGTTCCCCTTGGTCAGCACAACCGTGGTCGTCGGTCCTTCCAGCACCTGGCCCGCAGCGTCGAGAAAGATCGCTTC
This sequence comes from Segniliparus rotundus DSM 44985, assembly GCF_000092825.1. Classification (NCBI taxonomy): domain Bacteria; kingdom Bacillati; phylum Actinomycetota; class Actinomycetes; order Mycobacteriales; family Segniliparaceae; genus Segniliparus; species Segniliparus rotundus. Next base: position 3,142,545 of record NC_014168.1, read on the forward strand.
TGCGGCCCCGCGCTCAGCGGCGTAGCGCAACGCGGCCATGTTGACCGCGTACGAGAGCGTTTTCGCGCCCAGAAGCAACCATGGGGCGCGCGCGCCGAGGTCCGCGGGGAAACCGCGCTCCAACGTCACCGCGCTGACGCCGTGGGCTCGTTTGGCAAAAGTCGCCTCGGGCACGGGCGAGAGGTACACGAATCCTGTCGGCTGCCGCTGCTCGGCAGGCACGCTCTCCCGCCCTCGGGAGAGCACCAGACGCAACACGCCCTCGCGCGCCGGGTCCCACTGCCCCACGGCGACCGCCACCGCGGCCGCCCATGTCTCGGACGGCACAACCGGCAGCCCCATCCGCCGCGCGGAGCCCGCGAGGCGTTCGAGGTGCAGGTCGAGTTTGAGCGCCGTGCCGCCCCGGACCAAGACGGTCTCAAACACCCCGTCTCCTCGCAGCGCCGCCAAATCGTCGACGTGCAAAAAAGCCGCCGAGGGATCATGGGCCTGGCCGTCGAGCGAGACGAGGAAGGAGGTGGGCATAGTCGAAGCTTACTGGTGCGCCCCATCGAAGGGGACGACGCCGTTGGACGCGGGAGCCACGGCGCCGAGGATCACCTTTTGCTCACAATTCGGCGCAACGGACCAGAACGGGCCGCGCGCGCAGCTCGGGCGACTACAGTCGCTACCGCGCAAAGCCCATGTGTAAGGAGGCCTGATGCGAACCTTGTCTGCTCTCTTGGCAGTTTCCGCCGCTGGTGTGACCGCCAGCCTGTTCCCCGCCCCCGCCTTGGCGATCGGCGACGCGCCAGCCGTGTGCGACGTCGCGCGCGCCCACGCCTCGGCCGTGTTCGACGCGTCCAACGCCTTCACCGACGTGCTGCACAGCCAGGGCGACCCGACCGCCGAAGCGGCCCAGACGAAGTTCCGCGCGACGCAAACCGACCTCGTCCAGAAACTGCACGCCGAAGCCGACGCGATCGACGGCGAGGCGGTGCCTGCCGATTTCCAGCCGGCGACGAAGCGCTACACCGCCGCGGAGCGCAAATTCGCCGACGCGCTCGTGCAAGGCGACCTGGATTCCTTCCAATCGGACGTGGACGAGCGCAATTCGGCGCAGCACGCCCTGTTCGCCCAATGCAACAACGCCATCGGCGCACAATCGCAGGGCTCCAGCGACAACAGCCCGCCGAGCGCGGGCGACAGCGGCCCGCAGGCCCCCGCGCAGGACGGGTCCTCGGCGCCAGCGGGCGAGTAGCATGGAGCCATGACCCCGAACGCAGCCGTCCTGCCGCCGCAAAACTGGCCGGACCAGGGCGTGCCGTGGCATTACGGCAATCCGCTCGGGGAACAGCGCGCCGCAGCGGCGGACCGCGCGGTCGCGGACCGCTCGAACCTGGACGTGATTCGGCTGACCGGGCCGGAGCGTCTGGCGTGGTTGAACAAAATCGTCACGCAGAAAGTGGACGAGCTGCCTGCGCCGTCGTGGGTGCAAGCGTTGGTGCTCGACGCCCATGGCCGGGTGGAGCACCATATGGAGGTCCACGAGACCGGCGAAGAAGCCTGGCTGGTCACCGAGCCGGGGCACGGCGAAGCGCTGCTCGCCTATTTGGCGAAAATGGTCTTTTGGGCGGACGTCGCCCCCGAGCCCGCCCCGCAACACAAAGTCCTCGCCGTGTACGAGGGCGCCGCCCGCCGCCACCTCGTCCTGTCCCCCGAGCAGTTCGCGCCGCGGTGGAGCCAACTCGTCCAGGGCGGCGCGCGCCCGGTCGGGACATGGGCCGTCGAGGCGTTGCGCGTGGCCGCGCTCGAACCCCGGCTCGGCGCGGACACGGACGAGCGCACCGTTCCCCACGAAGTCGGCTGGGTGAACCCGAGGGGCAGCGCGCTGCCCGAGTGGAAGGCCGTGCATCTGGGAAAAGGGTGCTACCGAGGCCAGGAGACAGTTTCGAAGATCGCGAATGTCGGGCGGCCCCCGCGCCAACTGGTCTTGCTGCACCTGGACGGCGAGACCTGGGGCGACTTGCGTCCGGGCGAGACGGTGCTCGACGAGGGCGGCTCGTCTGTCGGGCGCCTCGGCACTGCCGTCGCGCACTACGAGTTCGGGGATATCGCCCTCGCCCTGGTCAAACGCGGCCTGAGCCCGGAGGCGCCGCTGATCGTCGCGGGGCGCCCCGCGCAGCTCGATCCCGGCTCCTTTCTTCGTGAGGAAGAGCACAAGCCCGGCCGGGACGCCGTGAGAAAATGGCGTTTGGCGAGCACTGCGGACAAAATTGTTCCGTGAGTACGGTGGGGATCGTGCGCGGCGGCTTCAGGGACGCGCTATCATGAATCCTGTAAGCCAATAAATGTGAACACACATGGGAACCAACCCCCTCAGGTTTCCCATCAGCGCAAGGGGGTTCCCCGTGGGCCGTGGCCGTGCCAAAGCAAAGCAGGCAAAGGTGGCGAGGTCGCTTAAGTACAACTCGCCCAACACAGATTTCGACCAGCTCAAGCGCGAGCTGGCAGGCTCTGGCGGCGATCAGTCCGACGAGGAGCAGTGGTACGAGGCCGAGCCCGAACGCCGGTACTAGCGCGAGCGGTGCTCATGGGAGGCTTGGCGGCATTCGCGCATCCTCGCAGATTCTCAGACTCGCAGAACCTCGTCCTCAGAGGACGTCTTCCTCGCAGAGCCTGATCCCTGCGGAGCGCAGCACGAGGACTGATTTCGGCTCGGCTCCGCAACTCGCCGGTCGTGGGGGCAATGTCTCCGACGCGATGGACACGAGAAATCGCTGCTGCGCGCCGGGCATCGTTTGGAGCACAATCTCGACATCGCCGTCCTCGCGCTCTTTCGCGCGCAGAACCCGCGCGTTGCGCCCGCCCTGCCCCGCGGCCGCGCCGAGCACCGCGATCTCCGCGACCTGCTCCCTGGCCGTCAAACAGGTCCGACCACGCAAGCCTTCGAGTTCGATTCGTCCTTCGCCGCTTGCTCGCGCGGTTGCCACCGCGGCCTCGGGGCTGAGCCTGCCGTAGACGCTCCCGTCGGGGAGGAAAATCACCGACGGGGCGAAACGATGACCGCCCGTGTGCGAGCATTCCCACACGTCGTGCCCCGCCTCGGCGAGGGCCTCGGCCACCGGCCTGCCTCGCACCGCGCAGCATTGGTCCCGCCGCCCGTGGGCGCACACCAGCACCGGACGCGCCTGGCGCCAACCCGGCAGCCGTTCCCAGGCCGCCTCGTCCCAGGCGAACAGCGGCTCCGGGTCCAGCTCGATCAATGCGCGCAGATCGGCGAACTCCAGCTCGCGGGCCTGGCTCGACCCCGGGTCCAGCTCCGTTGTCGCCAGCACCGCGCGCTGGCCGGGCTTGGCGAGGCGGCGGGCCCGGCGGCGGCGAACACACAGGAGCCTCGCGTCGGCCCGCTCGGCCCATTGGGCCACAGCGTCGGTGAGCGCGCCGAAAACTTCGGCCTCCAGAATGTCTCTGCCCCAGGGTCCAGGATGCTCCAGGCACAACCAACGCCGTCCCGAACCGGCAGTGCCCGCCAAGGGCTCGTCAAGCGCTGAAACTGCTGAACAACTGAGGTCCACACGCTCCACTGTAAGGCACAAAGCCCCGCTCCGGACACGCCCTCCGGCCGCCCGAGCCGCCGTTTTCCTCAGGGAGTTGCCAGGCGGGCATGTTTACAGTGGATGCGGAAATGGTCCCGACACGGAGGTTTGACCCATCATGATGCGACGCACGCACCGCCTCGCCGCCCTGCTGGCCGCGGCAACGACAACGTTCGGCTCCGCCGCGACCTCAGCCGCCGACACCGAGCCAGGCGGGCCGCAGCCCCAACCCAGCGCGGCGGAGTCCTGCGCGGCGCTCGCCGAACCGGCCGCGGATCTGAGCGAGCTGAAGGAGAAAGTTTTCCGACTCGCCGGGAGCGCGGGCAACGCGACCAAAAACGGCATGGATTTCGGCAGCTTGATCGCGCTGTACGGCCAATCGCAAGACATCTTGCACTCGCTGCGCGACGAGAGCGCCGCCTTGCGGACCGCGGGCGACGAAGTGCGAGATCCGCAGCTGCGCGACTCGGCCGTCGCGCTCGCGGACACTTTCGACGAAGGCTCCGCCCTGGCAGACCAGTTCACCAACCCGGCAACCCCGAAGCCGCAGGGCGAGGATCTTACCCACAAGGTGACAGACCTTTCCAAACACGCCGCGGTGTCGTTGCAGCGTTTCGGGGACAGCTATCAGAAGACCTGCGGGGTGGACCTCGGCCTCGGCGGCCTCACCGCGATGGCGAAAAGCTTGACCGGCGCGAACCCGCCCCAACAACCGCCCGCGCCCACAGCGCCTGGCCAGCTGTCGCCCGCGCCGGCAGCTCCGAGCGAGAAGACGGACAACGCGCCCGCGCTGAGTTCGAACAAATCGCTCCTCGCTCCTGCGCCCGTCAAATAAGACCGGAAACGACAAGCGCCGCATTACAGTGGCCCCATGACCGAAGCCACGATCCAGCCCCGCGCTGACCGCGAGATCCTCCTCGACATCCTGGCCGTGCAACGCCAATCGCTCATTGCCAGCTGCCACGGCCTGACCGAGGACCAGGCGCGGGCGAAGCCCACCAGTTCGAGCCTGAGCCTCGGGGGCCTGGTCAAACACGCCGCTTACGCAGAACGCAACTGGGTCTCCCTGGCGTTCACCTTCTGGGCCCCTGGCCAACAACCTCCGGGCGGCGGGAGCGAAGCCTTCACGCGAAGCTTCCAACTCGCAGCGGACGAAACATTGGCGCAAGCCATCACGGACCTGCGGCTCGCCGGGCAGCTCACCGAAGCGTATTTCCGCGCGATACCCGACGAAGCCTACGAGAAGTCCCTGCCGATGCCCGCGCATCCCTGGCTTTCGGTTTTCCAATCCGAACTTTCCCCGCGCTGGTTGCTCGCCCACATCATCGACGAGCACGCGCGTCACGCAGGCCATGCCGACATCATTCGAGAAAGCCTGGACGGCGCGAAGGCCTACCCGCTCTGGCGAGCGGCTTTAGGGCTGCCCGCCGAGTAGGATGCTGGGCATGGAGACTAGTGCTGGTTCCCCAACCGTGCTCGTGGTGGACGACGACCCAGACGTGCTTTCTTCGCTGCAACGCGGGCTGCGCCTCTCCGGCTTCTCAGTGGTCACCGCCGACAATGGCGCCGCCGCCCTCTCCGCAGTGCACCAGCAGCACCCGGACGCCTTGATCTTGGACATGAACATGCCCGGCCTCGACGGGGTGAGCGTGGTGACGGCGCTGCGGGCGATGGGCGACGACATCCCGATCTGCGTGCTTTCCGCCCGCAGCTCGGTCGGGGACCGGATCGAAGGGCTCGAAGCCGGGGCCGACGACTACCTCACGAAGCCGTTCGTGCTCGGCGAGCTCATCGCGCGCGTCAAAGCCTTGCTGCGCAGGCCTTCCACGACGAGCCGCGCCGCCCCGACCGTCGAGTACGGGGTCATCCATGTGGACTACCTGGGGGTGGACATCCCCGGCAGGCGGGTGACGGTGGACGACGAGTCGATCGAGCTGACCAAACGCGAGTTCGAGCTGCTCGCCGCGCTCGCCGAGAACACCGGCGTGGTGCTCTCGCGCACCGAACTGCTCGAGAGGGTGTGGGGCTACGACTTCGCGGCGGACACGAACGTCGTCGACGTGTTCGTCGGCTATTTGCGCAAGAAACTCGAACTCAAAGGCAGGCACCGGCTCATCCACACGGTGCGCGGCTACGGCTTCGTGCTCCGGGCCGGTCAGTAAAGCCCTCGCTCGATGACTGATCCGGACGACACAACCGCGCGCGCGTCAGGCGACGACGCGCGCCATGTGGCGGAGGAGACGCATGCGCGCACGGTCCCGCCCGGCGACGAGCCCCACCACGCGGCCCACCGCAAGCGGGGCCGCCTGGACCGGTGGTGGCGCGCGGGCGCGAAACGACTGCTCCTCAGCCGCCGCCGCTCCCCTTCCCTTCGCGCGCAAGTGGCCTTGTCCTCGGGGATCGGCACGTTCTTCATCGTGACCGTGGTCGCGATCCCGCTCTGGATGCTCATCACGGACTTCAATTTCAACCAGGCCGACGCCCGGCTCCAACGGCTGACCACCGTCGTGCAGGGCCCGGTCTCACGGCGCGAAACCCCCGACGCCGGGCTCGACTTCACCATCCGCACCTCCGGCCTCAGTTTCAGCCGAGGAGCCACAGCCCCGGACCTTCCGGCAGGATCGTTGGTCACCGCGCAGATCGACGGCCGCCTGTATCGCGTGTACACCGTGATCTTCGGGCCGACCGACCAGAACAAACTGGCGGTGGCCGAGCTGCTCGAACCGACCTTGAAGCACATTGACGAGCAGCATCGGGTGATTGTGGTGGTGGGGTTCGCCGCAGTGGTGGCGGGCGGGGTGCTGGGCTGGCTGCTGGGCGGGTTCGCCGTGCGCCCGCTGCGCGAGCTGGCCACCGCCACCCGGCAGGTGACCTCCTCCGGCGGCGTGGGCGAGCCCCCCCACGTCACCGGGGCCCGCGAGGTCGAAGCCATCGCCGAAGCCATGCGCGCCATGCTCGCGCGCATCGGCGAGGAACGCACCACCAGCGACGCCGCCCTGGCCACCGCCCGCGACTTCGCCCTGCTCTCCGCCCACGAACTGCGCACCCCCCTGACCGCCATGCGCACGAACCTCGAAGTCCTCAACATCCACAACCTCCCCCAAGACGACCGCCAAGAAATCGTCGGCGACGTCCTGCGCACCCAACGCCGCGTCGAAGAAACCCTCTCCGCCCTCGAACACCTCGCCGCCCACGAGCTCAACACCGACGACGACTACGCCGACGTCAACCTCAACGACCTGCTCGACCAAGCCGTCGTGGACGCCGCGCGCGCCAACCCCGACGTCGCCATCCGCCTCGTCGCCAACGAACCCCTCCACGCCCGAGCCGTCCGCGCGGGCCTGCGCCTCGCCGTCGACAACGCCATCACCAACGCCATCCGCCACGGCAACGCCACCCGCGTCCACGTCACCCTCGCCACCGCCGAACACCACCCCGACGACGCCCCCGCCATCACCATCACCATCGACGACAACGGCTGCGGGGTCCCCGAAAAACAACGCGACATCGTCTTCCGCCGCTTCGTGCGCGGCACCACCGCCAAAGGACCCGGCTCCGGCCTCGGCATGGCCCTCATCGCCCAACAAGCCCAAATCCACCACGGCAACGCCACCCTCACCACCTCCCCCCAAGGCGGAGCCAGACTCACCATCACCATCCCCCAACAACAACCCACACACACCGCCCACACCAAAGACGACACGGTTTAGGTAACGCTCTGGCAACGGCGCTTCGATCTTCTCAGCCAAAAATGAGAGACTACGTGGGCAACCAGGCAGACCGCTGACATCCGCGCGCTGATACCGCGCCACGAACGAAGGAGCATCCGATGAGCCAAGAGGCAGGCCTTGCCCGATTCAACGAGTTGAACAAGCCAGCCTTGCTCCGGGTCCTGCTGGAGGTCTGCCAATCCCCCGCCTGGCGCAACGACCTCTGCGACAACCGCCCGTACCCGGACGTCGACTCCCTGCTGGAGTCTTCGGACAAATTTCTCGCCGACATCACCGAGATCGAGCTCGAGGAATCCCTCATCAACCATCCCCGGATCGGCGCGAAGAACGCCGGTCCGCGCTCCGCCCGGGAACAGTCCCGGTTCGCGAGCACGATCGACGAGGCCGCGTTCGCGGAGTTCGCCGCGCTCAACCAGCAGTACGAGGACAAATTCGGGTACCTCTTCCTGATCGCCGCCGAAGGACGTTCTGCGGCCGAGATCATGGACGTCCTCAAAGGCCGGCTCAAAAACGACGTCGCGACCGAACGAGGCGTCATGCGGGTCGAGCTCGCGAAAATCAACCGCCTTCGCCTGCAACAACTTCTTTCCGAGGACGTTTTCACCGTCTCGAGCAATCCGCACGTCGTCTGAGCGGACGACACGGCGCGGATGACACTGAGGAAATGACACGGATCAGGAGGTGTCTCGGCAGATGACGACCCTTTCCAGCCATGTGCTGGACACCGCGACCGGCGCCCCGGCCCGGGGCTTGCGCGTCGAGCTGCTCGACGCGCGCCGCGTCGTTTTGGCGCAAGCAACCACAGACGACGACGGTCGGGTCAAGGGCCTCGGCCCAGAACTCGTCCCCGGCGATTACACCGTGGTCTTCCACACCTCGGACTACTTCCAATCCCAAGGCCAAGTCGGCTTCTACCCCAAAGTCACCGTGGAATTCCACGTGGCTGGCGATCCCCACTACCACGTCCCGCTGCTGCTCTCGCCGTACGGCTACAGCACCTACCGGGGAAGCTGAGCGACACTCCCCCAATAACTGAAGAGCCCAACAACTGCAGGGCTTTTCTCCTCTTTTGAGGAATAATATTTCTTAAAAAGGGCTTTTGCTTTTTCGGATTTGGTTTCTTCTCAGACCCTGTTTCGCCAGGAGGCGGTGGGCGGCGCCAGGCTTGTGCTCGGAGCCTGGCGGGCGGCCGCTCCAGGTCGGGGCGTTCGCACGAAGGACACCCCGGGGCGGTCGGGCCGCGCAGCCGCGCGTTCCGCATCCCGAATGTTTCATGTGAAACATTCCGGTTCGCTCAGGACGAGGCGCCGACAAGAAGGGGGCGCAGCCGGGCTTCTTCCACAAGTTCCGCCAAGGCTTCTTCCACGCTCGCCCGCCACAGGAGTCCCGTGCCGCCGAGTTCCAGACGCAACCGGGGGTAATGACGATGGGCGGCCGCGACGGAGAACCCGGCTGCTTTGAAAAATTCTGACGGGTTCACGCACCGCTTCGTGTCTTCGTCCGCGTCCGCCTCGTCTTCGCGGCCAAATGCTTCCACTGCTCGAACGCCGCGGCTGGCGAGGTCGGCGATGCTCGCAAGAAGCAGGGGGGTGGCGACCTCGTCGAAATCGTGCCCGTCTTCCACGCCCGCGTAGGTGATCAGCACGGCGTCCGGGCTCACTGGGGCCGTGGGGAACTCCTCCACGCGGGAAACCATCCCCGGCGGCGCGTAACAAATCTGTCCGACGCCCCGTTCTTGTTCTCCTTCGCCGACAACGGCGAGTTGTCCGCAGGGCCCCCACTGCAAGAGGACGGAAGAAAGCCATGCCTCTTTCTCGAACCGGGCGTCCATTCCCCCGCCGATTTGATCGCCGGTTTTCGAGTCGAATTCCCAGAACAGGCATTGCTGCGCGTGCTTGGGCAACAAGGCAGAGCGCTCGAGGGTCAATGGGACAACCCTGACGTGCGTCTCAAACGGCTCTCGGCTCATTCACCACTCCCGTTGGACCGGATGGCCGCCGTCTGAGACAGGGGCGATCTGGTCTGCGATGCGTTCGAGGTCGGCCACGGAACCGAACTCTATGACAATTCTGCCCTTTTTCGCGGTCAGACCGACCTGCACGGTCGTGTCCAAGGCGAGGGAGAGCCGGTCTGCGACTATCGCGAGCTCTTCCGGAGGGGCCGCTTTCGCCCTTCCTCGCGGTTTCGTCCTCGTTTTGTGGCTGGACAACGTGACTGCTTCTTCGACGGCTCGAACGGAAAGCCCTTCGGCGATAATGCGGGAGGCGAGGTCTTCCTGAGCTTCTGTGTGACCGTCCAGGCCGAGCAAAGCCCTGGCATGTCCGGCGGACAGCACGCCCGCGGCGACTTTGCGCTGCACCCCGACCGGGAGGCGGAGCAGCCGCAACGTGTTGGAGACCAGCGAACGCGAACGACCGAGACGTTCGGCCAATTGCTCGTGCGTCGCGCCGAAATCTTCGAGGAGCTGCTGGTAGGCGGCGGCCTCCTCAAGGGGGTTCAGCTGTGCCCGATGAATGTTCTCCAGAAGCGCGTCCCGGAGCAAATCGTCGTCCGCCGTGTGTTTGACGATCGCGGGGATCTTCGCGAGCCCCGCCGCTTTGGTCGCTCGCAGACGACGTTCGCCGACGACCAGCTGGTAACGGCCGAGGGACGTCGGGCGCACGACCACCGGTTGCAGCAGGCCGAACTCTCGGATGGAGTGCGTCAGCTCGGTCAACGCCTCCTCGTCGAACACCTGCCTCGGCTGCTGCGGGTTCGGTTCGATCTGCTCGACGTCGATTTCCTGGTAGGAAGCCAGTTGGCCATCTGCAGTAAAAGGGCGGCTGCCAGGCGGGATCAGGACGTCTGCGGCGGAGTCGCCGAGCTTCGGACCCGAACCTTGCCCGGTCGGGATAAGGGCGGCGAGCCCTTTGCCCAATCCGCCTTTGCGCTGATTCGACATGTCACCTCTCCTCGGTCTGTGCTCGAAGCGCGATCTCCCGCGAGGCTTCGAAATAGGACTGCGCGCCTTGCGAGCCTGGGTCGTAGTCCAGGACGGATTGCCCGTAGCCCGGAGCCTCTGCCACCTTGACGTTGCGGGGGATCACCGACTCCAGCACGACGTCGCCGAAATGCTCGCGCACTTCGACGGAGACATCGTCCGCGAGCCGGGTTCGCCGGTCGTACATGGTCAGCAAAACCGTGCTCACGGTGAGGGCGGGGTTCAAGCCTGATCGGATGAGCTCGATATTCCCGAGCAGCTGGGCCAATCCCTCGAGCGCGTAATACTCGCATTGGATGGGTATCAGGACTTCGCGAGCGGCGACCAGTGCGTTCACCGTGAGCAGTCCGAGCGAGGGCGGACAGTCCACGAACACATAATCGTATTGGCCGCATTTGTGCCCGATCTCCTGGGCGAGCCGATGCTCGCGAGCGGGCAACGACACGAGTTCGATCTCCGCGCCGGCCAGGTCGATGGTCGCCGGGACAACGGAAAGCCTCGGGTGGCTCTTGCTCGGGACGACCACCTGCTCGAGCGGCAGTTCGCCCAGCAACAATTGGTAGCTCGAAGCCGTTCCCGCTGGATGCGCGACCCCGAGGGCCGTGCTCGCATTGCCCTGCGGGTCCAGATCGACCACCAGAACGGACAAACCCTGCATCGACATGGCCGCGGCGACATTCACCGTCGTCGTTGTCTTGCCAACCCCGCCTTTTTGATTCGCGACCGCGAAAACGCGGCATCCCTGCCCAGGTCGGGGCAGGGGAGGGGCGGAGGCGTGACGGAGGGCGGCCGCCTGCTTGGAAGCCGCGGCAAGAGGGGTGTCCTCCCATTCGCCGGTTTCTGCTTCGTGCGCAGCCCCGAATGTTTCATGTGAAACATTCGGGGGAGCGGCGACGGCGTCCCTCGACCACGGAGACGGGGCGTCGGGTTCAGTCACGCTCGCGCCTCCGTCTGGTCCCGCCGGCCGGTTCGGCGATTTTTCGCAGCACCACCACCGTCGCGTTGATTCTGGGGCCTTCGCCCCCGTCGTCCCGGCCACACATTTTGATCTCTCCCTCGTCGAAGCCGATATCGCGCAGGACGCGAGCCGTCCGGGACAACTCGTCCTGGGCGGTTCGCCCTTTCACCGCCAAGAGGCAGCCTCCTATGGGGAGCAGTGGACTCGACCACCGTGCGAGTGTATCCAATGCCGCCACGGCGCGCGAGAGCACCACCGGAATCGGGGCGAGGTGCTCCCTGGCTTCCGCGCTCTCCGCCCGCGCCCGGAGAACCCCGACATCGAGGCTCGTGCCTCGAAGGAACTGCTGCACAGGATCAACCCGCCTGGCCAGGGGCTCGACCAAGGTCAATCGAACATCTGATCGAGCGATTGCGATGGGAATGCCCGGCAAACCAGCGCCGCTGCCGAGGTCGGCGGCGTGCGCTCCCGCCGGGATGAGCTCTGCGACAGCAGCCGAATTCAAAATATGGCGCTCCCACAACCGCTCCGCCTCCCGAGGACCGATGAGCCCGGCGGCCACACCGACGTCGGCAAGCCATTCAGCGTAAGCCAACGCCACTGGGGCGCGGTCGCCAAAAACAGCCGCCAGGGTCTCCTCGGAAGGAAGGTCGGTCATATGCAAGTCCTCCCAGCTGCGGAAATCGCCACGCGGACTTCCGAATTAGTTGGCAGCGGGCGCGGATTCGGGGAGCACCACCACGTAACGGTTCGGCTCTTCGCCTTCGCTTTCGCTCCGAGCGCCGGGAACCGAGGTCACAGCGTCGTGGACGACTTTGCGCTCGAACGGGGACATCGGCGTCAGCGCGACCCGTTGTCCGCTGTTCACCGCGTCCGCGGCGGCTTTGAGCCCGACTTCGTGCAGATCGTCTTTGCGCTGCGCACGCCATTTCGCGATGTCGAGCATCAGCCAGCTCCGCTGGCCGGTCTGCTGTTGCACGGTCAGGCGGGTCAAAGTTTGCAGCGCGTCCAAAACCTCGCCTTGTTTGCCGACCAATTTCTGCAGGTCCCTGCCGCCTTCCAGGCTCACGGCGGCGCGTCCGCCGACCACGTCCAGATCCAGGTCGCCGTCGTAGTCCAACAGATCGAGCAAATGCTCGAGGTAGTCCCCGGCGATTTCGCCCTCTTCCACGAGAAGGTTCTCCGGATCAGGCCCCTCAGCGGCGGATTCTGTCTGCTCCTGGGCGGTTTCCAGCTCTGTTTCTGTCTCTGTCATGTCGTTCTTGCACCTTTCTCGAAGAATATGGTTGCGCGCGTCCCGTCATCCGGCCGAGGTCACTCGTCCTCGGAGTCCGAAGACGCTTGCGTCTGCGACTTTTTGCGCACAGGCTTGACCCCTGGCTTTGGAGCGTTCGCGGCTCGGCGTTGGATGGCTTGGAGTTTTTTCTCCTCGTCTTCCTGGTCGATCTTGCGGAAGACCAAGTGTTGCTGGCCATACGTCCATGCGTTGTTGCTCACCCAGTATAGAAGGAGCGCGATGGGGCTCGCCCAACCGAAAATCAGCACGCCGAGCGGGAAAACCCACAACGACATGACTCTCATCATCGCTGCTTGAGGCTGTTCGGCGACATCTGCGGGCTGGCGGGAGAGGGACGCGCGCGAGTTCATGTGGGTCGCGACAGAGGCGATGATCATCAGTGGCACCGCGACCAAGGCGATCTGCCAGCGCTGGAACTCCACTGCGGACCCGGCTCGGATGAACGCGTCAAAACTTGCGGCGGGCTCCAGAATGTAACTGGACAGCGGAACGCCGAAGAAACGCGACTCCAAGAAGCTCTGCACGTCGGCGGGGGAGAAGACGTAGTTGCTCGTGTTGCGGTTCTGCTCCGGGGTCAAGCTTCCACCGCCGGAGAAAAACGCGCCCGCGGTGCGGTTGAAGCTCGACAGAACGTGGTAAAGACCGATGAAGACGGGGATTTGCAACAACATCGGCAGGCAGCCCAGAAGCGGGTTGAACCCATGCTCTTGCTGGAGTTTCTGCATTTCCAGCGCTTGCCGCTGGCGGTCTTTGCCGTATTTGGCCTGAATCGCCTTCATCTGCGGTTGCAGCTCTTGCATTTTCCGCATGAACCGGATCTGACGGACGGCGGGCGCGTAGAGGAGGGCGCGTATGGTGCACACCAAAGCCACCACCGACAACGCCCAGGCGAATCCTGACTTCGGGCCCAGGACTTGGCTGAAGACCCAATGCCAAACCCAAAGCACTCCAGAGACGGGGTAATAGACGAAGTCCAGCATTAGCGGGGCGCTCCTTCATAAACATGTGCCGGGCAGGCATGTCGGACGGGGACTGGGTCGAAACCGCCGGCGCTCCACGGGCCGCAGCGCAGCAGCCGCCATGCGGCGAGGCCCAAGCCTGCGGCGAGGCCTCGATTCGTCAGCGCGTCGATCGTGTATTCGCTGCAGCTCGGCACGAATCGGCAGGCGGGCGGTCGGCCGGGGGATATGTATGTGCGGTACCAACCGATCATCCGGACGAAGAACCTGGTCACGATGGCCCTTTCTCTTCCGCCGTTGCGGGCGCGAGTTTTCGCAGAGCCGACCGCAACTGGCTCTCCAGCTCTGCGACTTCGGCTCCTGCGGCTGCGGGCAGAGCTCGGACGACCAATCGCGAGCTCTGCGGCACGAGCGCCAGCAGCTCTCCGAGCGCGGCGCGCAAACGGCGGCTGACTCGTTTGCGGGTGACGGACCCGCCGACCTGTTTGCCGACGACGAGCCCGATCCTCGGCGCGCACGGCTCGGCGACCGGGCAACCCGCGCGTTTCTCCGACCGGGCCGACAGAAAGTGAACCACGACATCGCCACGACCGACACGTCGCCCGGAGCGGACTGTTTCGGCGAAGTCACGCCGATTGCGCATACGGTTGTGGGACGGCAGCATCGAAGCATCCTTTTTCGATCAACCCGAGCCGGTCAACCCCTGCCGATCAGCTCGATCTCCGGGGCAATCCCGCCGACGAGGTCGACTCGCCGTGTCCGGCTGCGTCGCTGCGATCCGGGTTGCTGCGATCCGGGATAGTCCGTCGAGCCTTCAGGGCCGGCGACGGATCAGGCGGAAATGCGCACGCGGCCCTTGGCGCGACGCGAAGCCAGCACAGCACGGCCCGCCCGGGTGCGCATCCGCACCCGGAAGCCGCTCACCTTCGCGCGGCGGCGGTTGTTCGGCTGGAAGGTCCTTTTCCCTTTCGCCATATCTTTCCTCGCATTCGCTCTGGCCCCGTGTTGCGGGCCTGTTCTTGAGTCATGGGCGCCGTCGGCGGGACCGCATGGGCCTTGCACCGAGGGCTGGCGTCACAGAGCAGCCTGGGAAACCGCGACAAACGGTCAGACCAGTTTCGACAAGCCCTCGATGAACATCGGGACAACGATACCTGCTCACGTGCCGGATGGGAAATTTCCCGGGGCCCGCCGACCTGGCTCACCTGAGGAAAACCCCACCGCTCAGAAAAAAGGGCCGCTGAGCAGAACGGCTCCGCGAACGGCTGGCGGGCTTCCCATTTGCTTGCTACTGTGCTTCGAAGCGTTTTTCCCGTCAGAGCCCGAACCCCCCGCCGCGGATGATCGGAAGGCTTCCTGTACAGTGACGAACACCATACAAAATGCCATCGCCGTGTTAGCATCACACCTCCTGTCGGAGGAACGTGGGCCGCCCTGAAGATTCGGGGCCGACTTGCGGGCTCGCCCGCAGCCCGCTATA